>JAGWWC010000056.1 GCA_018970545.1 Betaproteobacteria bacterium
AAGTGATCAGGCGGCGTTTTCAATCAGCCGCTTGCAGCACTGAAACAGCATGCTCTTTTCATCTTTGAGGGGATCAAGGATGCTGAAGTGATGCAGCCCCGCCAGCTGGCCATAAGCCTCTGCGTCCCAGGCTTGCGCCAGTCGATTGGTTTGATCATGAAAGCCAAGACTCTCCAGTCCGCCGTCATAAAGATGCAGCCGACAACTTTTCTTCGGCCGATCCGAGAGTAGTGGCGAGAGTGCGCGTGCAGTGGGCTCATCTAATTTAAGCTCTTGATTCATTGAGGTCTGCACTAGTGGTGTAAGGTCATAGATGCCTGAAAGGCCCAGAATTGCAGATGGCGCGGGCAGCTGCGGATCCGTCAGAATTGCGGCCGCTAAGTGGGCACCCGCAGAGTGTCCGACCAGGGTCAGCCGTGAGGGATCAAGCCCCAGTGTCGCGCTGTGATCGACAATCCACCGATAGCCGCGGCGCACCTGTTTGACGATCTCTCCAATCGTTGCCCTCGGGCAAAGCATGTAATTGATCACCAGCACGTGTGCGCCCTGCTGCACCCAGGGCCTGGCGATCCAGCTGTAGTCGGATTTGTCCATGGCCTTCCAATATCCGCCATGAATAAAGATTAAGCCTGGCCGTACGCCTGTGCTCTGGGCGGCAGGAAAAAAATCGAGACTGCCTTTTTCCTCGTTGTCATACTTAATATCGAGCTGACCAGTCAGCGTCTGTCGGGCTGCGGCACTCTCGGTTTTCCATGCATCAAACCAAGTTGCATGATCGGGAACGGCAAGTCGCGCGTTGTAGTGTTGTTCAAATTCGTCAGAGATCATTTGTTAAAATGCGGTTGCGCAGCCGTAATGGCCCGACGCTCAGAAAGGCATAAGTGATTGGGAAATAGCGACGGCAGACAAGCCATCGGCCAAGTGTATCCTCCCCTGCGCAGGGAGGATGGCCCCCTTGTGCGGGGGAGCGCCTGTTTTGGCGATGATGTTGTGCTGCCGCAGGCCCTGCATGTCGTCTTTGTTCGCAGCGCCCAGGCCCATGCCGACATCCTTAGTATCGACGCTGAGTCCGCCCGCCAGCAGCCGGGTGTGGTCGCTGTGATCAGCGCGATGGAGTTGGGCCGCCACTTTATGCCCGCCATTAATCCAGTGTTGGCCTCACTCGAGTCCTATGAATTTTCGGTGTTGCCGCGCGATGCTGTCCACTACGTGGGCCAGCCAGTTGTAGCGGTCGTGGCAGAGTCGGCCCTGCAGGCCCGACACGCCGCAGCCCGGGTTGTGATGAAGTTACAGCCCCAGCCCCCGATCGTGGATTGGCAGCAGGATGCATCACCGTTTACCCGCGTCAATTTCCAAAAGGGGTCTTGTCCCACAACGCCACCCACAGCCGAGTCCGATCTTCATTTGCCGAGAGTTGCTGCGGTGCCCTTAGAGCCACGTCACTGCGCGGTTCAATGGAATACCTCAAACCAGTCGATGTCGGTTTGGATTGGGTCGCAGACTCCCTCGCGGGCCCGGGCAGATATTGCGGCCGTGCTTGGCCTATCGACAGATCGTGTCCACATCATGACACCCGATGTCGGCGGCGCCTTTGGCGCCCGCGCCTCGGTCAGCCCGGAGGAGCTTGCCCTGGCTTTATTGGCGCGCCATCTCGAATCGCTGGGACCAAGGATTACGCTGCGCTGGCGTTCAACCCGATCAGAGGATTTTGTCGCGGGCCCCCATGGCCGAGGCAGCCGATTACAGGGCGCACTGTGGGTCGATCCGCAAGGCACGATACTCGGTTTGCGCGCACAGCTGCATTTCACCCTCGGCGCGTGGCTGCCCTACTCTTCAATGGTGCCTTTGCGCAATGCTGTAAGGATTCTTCCGGGTCCGTATGCGCTGCAACAGATAGATCTTCAGGGGCTGGCGACACGGAGTCATACTGCGCCAGTGGGTATTTATCGGGGTGCTGGCCGGCCAGAGGCGGCCATTCTCATGGAGACCCTCATTGAGCAGTCAGCGCGTCATCTCGGAATTGATCCAATGGAGTGCCGTAGAGCAAATCTTGTTAGACCGGATGCAATGCCCTACCGTACTGCTACGGGCGAGCAGCTCGACTCGGGAGATTATGTGGCGCTTTTAGACCGTGCTTGTGAACGGTTTAATTACAGTGCAGAGCGGCATCATCAACACCAGCGGCGCCAGCGGGGTGAGTGGGTCGGAATTGGAGCAGCCCTCTATGTTGAGCCCTGCGGTCAAGGCTGGGAGTCGGCTCGGGTGGACTGGCTTGAAGATGGTCGTGTGCGTGTTGCCAGTGGCGCACCCGCTCAGGGCCAGGGCCATGCGACAACTTATGCTCAGCTTGTCGCGAAGACCCTGGGCTGCGACCCAGCCCAGATCGAGGTCATCATGGGCGATAGCCAGTGCTGTCCGGAAGGCATTGGTGCGCTTGCGAGCCGCAGCATCGCGATCGGCGGCAGCGCCATACTGCAGGCCTGCAATCGCCTGCTTCAGATGCGGCAGCAGGGCCAACCTTTGCCGTTATCCGCTGAAGAGATTTATTCATCTCAGGAGGCTTGGGCCTCAGGCTGCGTGATTGTGCGTCTCTGTATTGATACTGAAACAGGTGCGCCATCCATTGAGCGGCTGGTGTGGATTGATGATGCAGGAAATATTTTGCAGCCTGAGTTGGCCCACGGCCAGCTGGTGGGTGGCGCAGCGCAGGGCATTGGGTCTGCGCTATTGGAGCGCTTAGTTTATGACCCGCAGGGCCAGCTGTTGACCGGCTCGCTGATGGATTACGCCTTGCCGCGGGCAGATCAGATGCCCTCGATTGAAATTGAATCGCTCTGCTCACCGAGCCCTTTAAATCCGCTGGGCGCTAAGGGTGTTGGTGAGGCGGGCTGTATCGGAGTTCCTGCTGCGATTCTGAATGCGGCCCGCGATGCCGTATCGCCAATTGGCGAATTTGATTTGCAATTCCCTTTATTGCCGGAGCAGCTCTGGCGCGTTTTGATGCAGGCGAACGATTCACCATCCGAGAGACCGCAATGAACTATAAAAAGCATGAAGCAAAAGAATATGCACGGCAGCATATGGTGGGTGTCTGGGCCGCTAACCTCACGCCGTTTGATGAAGATTTCCGTTTCGATGAGCAGGCCTATCGGTCTAATCTCCGACACTGGATTGAGACACTCAAGCTCGGCGGCCTGTTTGTTGCAGGCAAGCAGGCCGAGTTTTTTTCGATGAGTATTGGTGAACGCAAACGGCTGATGGAGCTGGCCGTTGAGGCGGCTTCTGCGGCCGGTGATCGGGGGGGTATCGGCCGCTGTGGCATTGTCACCTCGTGCTCGGATACCAACCTGGATGTTGTTTTAGAGCTCGCAGAGCACTCAAAAAACATCGGTGCTGATTATGTAATCGTACATAGCCCGGTGCTGCATTTCGGGGCCGATACGGATGCGACCATCTATGAGTATTACCGGTATTTATCTGAAAAAATTGACCTCGGGCTGGCCATGTGGAACCACCCCGACTGTGGCTATGTCATGAGCCCCGAACTCTGCGCCCGAATCGCTGTCCTGCCCAATGTCGTTGCAATCAAATACAGCACTGATCGAGAAAAATACAAGCGCCTTACCGAGATGGTCGGGGATCAGATTCATGTGAGCAATCCTGATGAGCCCGATTGGCTGGAAAACATTATTGAGCTAGGTTGGAAGCTATATCTCTGCTCCACACCACCCTTTCTGCTGCAGACTGCCGTGGATCAGCGCATGAATACCTACACCCAGCTTGCCTTTGAGGGCCGCTTTGCGGAGGCCCGACAGGTCCGCGACAGCCTGGAGCCGGTGCGTCAGGCGATTCGGCAGAGTAAACCCAAGGGAAAGCCGCAGGCCCATGCGAAGTATTGGCAAGAGCTACTTGGCCAGCATGGTGGCCCCGTGCGCCGGCCCCTGCTGCAGCTGACGGATGCGGAACGGGCGCAGACGCGGGCTGCATTTGAGGGCTGCGGATTAAAGGTCGCTTAGCGGTTGTATGTCTGCCACGGCAAACCCCATGATTCGATTGACGGTGAATGGCAAGCAGGTCGAGATTCAGGCGGATCCAATGACCAGCCTGCTGGATGTTTTGCGTGAGCACTGTCATCTGACGGGAACCCATCAGGGCTGCGATACGGTGCAGTGTGGTGCCTGCACAGTATTGATCGATGGCCGGGCAGTAAAGTCGTGTAATCGGCTAGCGCTGCAATGCCAAGACATGCAGATCACCACCATAGAGGGCATCGCATCTCAAGATGGACCCTTGCATCCTGTGCAGATTGCATTTAGTCAGCATCATGCTTTGCAGTGTGGCTTTTGTACCCCGGGCCTGATCATGCGGTCCATCGCCTTGATACAGGAACGGGCGCCCTCTGATGAGGAGTCTGTGCGAGCTGCCTTATCTGGAAATCTCTGCCGCTGCACCGGATACGAAGGAATCGTGCGTGCGGTTTGCGAACTCTTGCGCAGCCCGAAGGCTACTACCGATCAAGTGCTGCCGGATCATTCATGAACACGGCCTATTTGCGCGCTGAGAGTGTTGAGCAGGCGATTGGCTGGTTACAGCGTCATCCGCAGTCGCGGCTCCTGGCCGGCGGTCAGAGTCTGCTGCCGATGCTCCGCTGGGGTTTGGGCGAAGCTTCTCATTTAATCGACCTTCAAGATATCGGCCAGCTGCGATCCATTAGTAATGCCGAGAATGACGTATGGATCGGGGCGATGGTGACCCATGCAGAGATTGCGCGACACCCACTGATTCGTGAAATCCTGCCCTTTTTTGCGCAGGTGGCGGCGCAGATTGCAGATGCCCAGGTCCGCGAGGTGGGCACGATCGGCGGATCCATTGCCCACCATGATCCTGCCGCCTGCTGGCCAGCCGCTGTTTTGGCGGGTCAGGTCGTGCTCGTGACTTCCGAGCGACAAATCGCAGCAGATGATTTTTTTTCTGGACTCTTTGCAACGGCACTGCGGCGCGATGAAATCCTGCTGGGAATTCGTATGCGTCATGGCGTGCAGGGCGCCTATCGTAAGCACGAGCACCCGGCATCACGATTTGCAATGCCGGGTGTGGCCCTTGCGCGTATGCCCGACGGCGCGATTCGCATTGCAGTCACCGGCCTTGGGCAGGGCGTCGTGCGATGGCAAGATGCGGAGCAGGCCCTGGCGGGGCGCTTTAGTCAGCATGCCTTAGATGATCTCGATCTGCCGGCTCACCATGCGGAGAGCGACGTACATGCGAGCGCTGAATACCGATGCTATTTGGCCCGAGTGCTTTGTCGTCGATTGGTGGCATCGCTAGCAGGCGAAGATCCGGAGCCCCTCTCACCGAAACGATCGGCAGCCCTCGGCCTGCCACCATCGGCATTGCAGCCAGCTTTAACGCCAACCACAAGTTTGGATTCTGCATTTCGGATTCAGGGCGAGGCCTTGTTGACCGCATCGCCAGATGTCATCTGGCAGGCAGTGCTAAAATCAGAAGTACTTCAGGCCTGTATTCCCGGTTGCGATCAGATTCAGGAAGTTGCGCCGCTGCGCTATGCGGCCCAGGTCCGCGTTGGCCTTGGACCGATTGCTGCGCGATTCTCAAGCCAGGTAAGTCTGTCTGTGATCGAACCTGTATCGGCAAGTCAAGCTGCGCACTTTATCTTGCAGGCTGAGGGCGATGCGGGGCGGCTTGGCCAAGCGCAGGCAAAGATCGATATCCATTTGCATCCGATGGCGCAGGGCACTCGGCTGACCTGGTTGGCTCTGCCACAGCTTCAGGGCCAGCTTGCGCAGGTCGGCCAGCGGCTCACGCAGATCAGCGCCAAACGATTAAGTGAGGAGTTCTTTGTTCGCCTGTCTGCAATACTTGGTGGCGAGCCTTTGGCATCAGTCCGTAGGCCGCGATGGTCTCGGCTGGCCCACGCGTTTCGCCGCTGGTGGCATCGTCACATTGGAAAAAAAGGAGAATCCCGATGACCGCATCGTCTGTATTTCATTACAGCGCCCCGATTAATTTTCCACAGTGGCTGCAGGACCACCAGCATCAACTGAAGCCGCCAGTAGGAAATCAACAGGTCTGGCCGAACTCCGATCTGATTTGTACGGTAGTCGGGGGTCCCAATCAGCGGACCGATTTTCACGATGACCCTTACGAAGAATATTTTCATCAATTTAAAGGCAACGCCTCTTTACTGATCGCGGATCGGGGCAAATTCGAGCGCGTGCATCTGCGCGAAGGCGACATTTTTTTGCTGCCAGCACATGTTCGGCATTCGCCCCAGCGCCCCGAGCCAGGCAGCCTCTGCACGGTCATTGAGCGTTCGCGGCCCCACGGAGTCATCGATGCCTTTGAATGGTATTGCGCAAAATGTGGCACATGCGTTACACGACGAGAGGTGCAGCTGGTCAGTATCGTCGAGGATCTGCCGAAGACTTACGCAGCCTTTTACGATTCCAGCGAATCAGAGCGGCGTTGTCCTGAATGCGGCACAGTTCACAGCGGCCGTGATTGGCAGTCTTGGCATCAGCTCTGCGCAGAGCATTTTCCCCAGGCGGCACTTCGATAGCAGCGGCGCCGGAGATCGGGGCTTTCTAAACGCCGAGAGACTCGCGCAAATCGTGTCGCGATGCCAGCAGATCCTGGGATGAACCTTGCCAGAGTGTGCGGCCCTTCTCTAGCAGAAAATGCCGATCGGCAAGCCGCATGAGTGGCACTAGATTTTTATCGATGATGAGTATCGATAAGCCGGAGGCCTTCAGGGTCTGTAGGCAATCCCAGATCTCTGCACGCACTAAAGGGGCGAGTCCTTCGGTAGCTTCATCAAGAATCAGTAGCTGCGGATTGGTCATCAGGGCCCGGCCAATGGCGAGCATCTGCTGCTCCCCGCCGGAGAGGTTGGCACCAAGATTTTTTGCCCGTTCTTTGAGCCGCGGAAACAGACTGTAGACACGCTCGAGGGTCCAGGGCCCAGCATGGCCCAGCCGATTGCCAGCGGTGGCAACAAGATTTTCTCGAACCGATAGATTGGGGAATACCTGGCGTTGTTCTGGCACTAGTCCAATACCCAGGCGGGCTACTTTATAAGAAGGCCAGCCGGTAATGTCTTGGCCTTTGAACGTGACACGCCCATGACGCGGCGTCATGATGCCCATGATCGAGCGCACGGTCGTGGTTTTTCCCATGCCGTTTCTGCCCAGGAGAGTGACAAACTCTCCTGGGGCGACTTCAAGCTGAACATCAAAAAGCGCCTGTGCATCGCCATAAAAACTCTGGATGGCGTCGACCCGTAGCAGATGTTCGCTCACTGGGGAAGCTCCTCGTCGCCGAGATAGGCTGTGCGGACATCCGGGTTGTCGCGAATCTCCGCGGGCCGACCGGATGCAATGATGCGCCCATTGACCAACACTGAAATCGTATCGGCCAAGGCAAAGACGGCCTGCATATCGTGTTCAACAAGCAGAATGCTATAGCGACCCTTAAAAGAGGCGAGCAAATCTACGACCGAGTGCGTCTCGTGATGACTCATACCTGCAGTGGGCTCATCGAGTAGCAAGACACGTGGCTCGGCAACCAGCACCATTGCAAGCTCGAGCTGACGACGCTCCCCATGGGCCAGCTCACTGACATGGCGCTGTGCCCGACTCGAGAGTCCGGCCTGTGCGATTGCCTGCTCGGCCCG
>JAGWWC010000057.1 GCA_018970545.1 Betaproteobacteria bacterium
CGAGGTTGTCTGCGAGGTTGTCTGCGAGGTTGTCTGCGAGGTTGTCTGCGAGGTTGTCTGCGAGGTTGTCTGCGAGGTTGTCTGCGAGGTTGTCTGCGAGGTTGTCTGCGACCCTGCTGTATTTGGACTCGCAAGTACCGACACCTTAACTGCTGTTGGTGTCTGCGAGGTTGTTGGGATGATTCCTCGCAGTGTTATGTTTCCTTGAGAGCTTCCAATTGAACTGATCTCAGAGGCGCCGGTTACTTCAATGCCAACGCAGCCACTTGAGCATGTACTGACTTCGCCAGTAATTGCAACGGCACCACCGGAGGCAATCAGGGTTGAATTATCAAACCGTGCTCCAGTGGTTGTTCCTTTCGCTTTTATTGCGATCGCTCCACCCTCAGTGCGCAAGGAGGCGTAGCTCATCGCCACGCCTGGGGACTGATCCAGACTTTCCGCTGAACCGGTCATGGAACCGCCTGAGCCACCACCAATGGAGAGGGTTCCGCCTTTGGTATTGATGGTGACCGCATATGAGCTAGTGCCATTTAGAGAGACTTTTCCCCCGCTTACGGCGTCGCTGTTGGACCAGACTGATGTATTGAGCGCACCGTAATTGCTGCCTATCGAGCTTCCTGAAAACAGTAAAACATCACTTGTTGATTTGAGAACAATGTCTGATGAGCCAGTTGTCGATCGAGTGATGGTGCTCATGTTTGCATAGGAGGGCCCGCCAAACTCAAGATCGCCCGTGCTTTGAATCGATAAATCAGAACCTTTAACATTGAAAGTGGAACCAAAGAGACGGACACCTACATTTCTTGCGGTTCCGGTGGCGCCAGTTGCGGCACCAGAGATCTCGATTGCGCCGTCGCTCGTTAAGGAGCTGCCGGAGAAGAGAACTCCGTTATTAGATCCACTCATGCCCGGGTCGGAGGTGGATCCAGTGATTTTGATATTTCCAGCCCCAGTGTTGATTGCGGCATTCTGAAGGAGCACGCCGGGGCCTGAAGCAGACGAGGCGGCACCAGTGCCAACAGTGTGGCTTTGGGTAATAACCCCGCTTGCGGCCCAATTGGCACTCGTGGATGCGGCGCCACCTCCAATCCATAAGCCGCCCCCGTTGGTGTTGACGGTGACTGTAGCCTGGCTAGTTCCGTTGAAAGACACTTTACCGCCGGCGCTGGCGTCGCTGTCGGCCCAGAGCACAACATTTAATTTGCTTGATGAAGAGGCATTGATGCCCGATCCTGCATCAAAAATGATATCCCTCGCAGCTTTGAGCGTCAGCGTGGCATCCGATCCCGACGACCTGTTAATCGGTACCTTTACTGTGATATCACCAGACTGCGTACCTGGCGCACCAGTGCCGGTGGACACGGTGACGTTTGTGGCCTGACTGAGCGCATTACTTAAGTCCTGCACATTTATGAGTGAAGGAAGACTTGTTTCCGATTGCGATCGAGGTTGAGGAACCGAATCGTTAGATAGCCAAGACTTGTTTGAGCCTGAGGTTGACTCGGAAGCCCATTTCGTCGCAGTCGAACTTGCAACGATCTCGATGTCATACGGATCCAGCAACCACTCTCCCGCATTACCTTGTACAGCCGAGGCGTTCACGCGAATGCCATCTGTTATCAGCGTTCGCCCAGAAGTCTCAATCTTTCCGCCATCACCCGATTGCTGACCGCCCTTGGATAGCAGGGTTCCAGCCACCGCGGTGATTGACCGCGGATTCGTAATATCGGACCAGGCGACGATCGTGCCGCCGTGGCCGCTCGCCAATGCACTCGCATTAAGCGTTGCACCACCTTCGATCAGCACCCGTTCCGCACTGGGCCTGCCATCAATCACTTCACCCTGCCACCCACCGCCGACAAAGATTTTTCCGCCCCCGCTTGTGCCTTGCGCATCCAGAATCGCCGCATCCTTGATCAGAACGCTTTTTCCAAACGCCTTGATCGCACCGCCGGTCTGATTGGTGTCTTTTCCAGTGGCGTCGATTCGCCCCGCAATCTGTAACCCGCCGTTTGGACCTGCATCGAGCACGATTTCACCGTTGACTTCGCGCACGCTTTGCGCTTCAGTCAGGCCCGAGTGATTCACCACGGTATGCATCAGTTCATTTAACGTGCGGGCAGCAATCAGCACTCGGCCCCCCGCGGCCCGGATAATCCCGCCCTGCTCGACATGGGCATCCAATACGCCCTTTTCAATTTCGAGATCGACTGGCCCACCAAAGTCGACACGGACTTTTCCGGCCGCTGCCAGCGTGACCCTTCCGCCTGGGGCGCTGATCTCACCAAGATTTTTGACTTGGGCCGCGATGAACGCCACCGCGCCGCCATTGGCCGCAGTGATCTTGCCCTGATTGATCACCGCAGCTTTGCTGTCACCTTCAAGCATCAGTTGTTTGCTCGAGAGGTCATTGGTGATTGTTTTAAGGGTTGATGCGATCAGGCTTCCGACGTTTACCTCGGCGGTTGGCGTAAACAGAATCCCATTTGGGTTGATGAGCACCACGGTGCCATTTGCATGAAGTCTGCCCGCGATCACCGAGGCATCAATGCCAGTAACCCGGTTGATTGCTGCCGCATTTGCCGAAGGCTGGACGAATTGCACTGATTTATCTGCCCCGATATTGAAGGACTTCCAATCCAGTGCCATCTGTGGGGTACTCTGATGTATGGTCAGCTGGCTGGGCGTTTGCTGAATCGACCCCGAGCCGAAAGTAATCTTCCCCCCGGCTGGCAAATCTGCCGCAAAACTCGCCGCGCCAAGCAGAGACCCAAGATTCAGGGCGGCAGCAGCAAGTATCGATTTAGCCGGGTTGCTTCCGCGATGTCGGGCGGTTTCGCTAACAACCTGCCAGGTCTGTCGCGATTCATTCCAAACTACTTGGTAACACTTATTCATCGAATCAGCCTGTTAGCTCGATGACCGCCCCTTCGGTTGCAACAAAGGCTCCTGGCCAAAGGTTAGCTGCTTCAGCAGCAACCTGATCCATAAAGTCATCGTCGTGGTCCGGATCATGATGAAAAATCGCAAGTCTCCTTGCATCTGCGGCCACGGCGAGTCTCACACCCTCCTGCCAAGTCGAGTGCCCCCATCCGACGCGGGTCGCATATTCTGCATCGGTGTAAGTCGAGTCGTACACCACGAGGTCAGCGCCTCGGATCAGCGAGAGAATTCCAGGGTCCAGTGTGCCTTCACGATGTTCTGTGTCCGTGACATAGCAAAACGACGCACCTTGGTATTCAACCCGATAAGCGGTCGCGTGATTTGGGTGGGCAAGGGCAGTGGTTCGGATGCGGATACCCCCCTCCAAGTCAAATGTGTCACCCGCCTTGAAGTCGGTGAACTGAAGCGATGCGGGCAGCGATTCAAGCGAAATGGGGAAGGTGGGCCCCTGCATCTGCTGCGACATTATTGCTTGGATGGATTGGCCCTGCTGCGACAGAGAGCCTGCCCAGACGTGAATATTGAAGTCGCTCTTGTAAACGGGATCAAAAAAGGGAAAACCGTTGATATGGTCCCAGTGCACGTGCGACAGAAGAACATGCAGGCGTCGCTGAGACCGCTGCATGAGCCACTGCCCAAAGCCACGGATACCGGTTCCGGCATCAAAAACAATGGATTGATTGCCGCACTGCACCGAAACACAGCTCGTGTTGCCGCCATAACGGATATGGGACAAACGGGGGCATGGGAAACTGCCGCGGACTCCCCAAAACGTCACTTTCAACCCCCGCTCCCCCAAGAGATTTTCTGAACTCGTCCGTCCATCTTCTTTGATTTTTATGTCGCTTTCAATTCGGGATCGCCCGCCAACCCCCAACCGGGGGAGATCTTGCTCGACTTGGAAACTGGATTGGGGAGCGCTCAGGCGAAAAAGGCCGCTGTCGGCTGTCAACCAAACCAGATCCTTGTGCGTATAAGAAATGACTCGGCAGAAGTGATAGCGGGTCTCGCAATAGCCTTACAGTTCAATTGACTATTTTTTCATCCTGACTTGTAATGACAGTTCCAATCAAAAGGAGATGCAGCTTGAAAATCAAGACTCTTGCTTCTGCAGTGCTTTTGACGCTTGGAGCCTCTGTCGCCATCGCCCAGCAGCCGCCAACTGGTGGTAGCCCCGGTGGCCCAGGAGCCGGAGCGCCAAAAAGCCCGCCGCCGACAGGCGGCCCAGGTGGCCCCCCAAAAGGCGATCCGCCGAAGGGTCAGCCCGGAAAGGGACCACCCCCACCACCCCCGCCGCCACCCCCGCCAAAAGGTGACCCGGGCAAGGGACCTCCGCCCCCGCCACCCCCTCCGCCGCCACCCCCGCCCCCTCCAAAAGGTGACCCGGGCAAGGGCGGTCCGAAGCCGCCGGATGCACCGAAACCACCGGATGGAAAGGGACCTCCGCCTCCGAAGGGTGAGCCTGGCAAAGGCCCCCCGCCTGATGGAAAGGGTCCACCCCCGCCACCTCCGAAGGACGGTAAGGGACCACCCCCACCCAAGGATGGCAAAGGACCACCCCCGCCACCTCCGAAGGACGGTAAGGGACCACCCCCACCACCTCCGGGTGGAGGAACGGGCGGCCCCCCGCCTAAGGGTCCTGGGGCCCCTCCGCCACCACCACCTCCTCCTACTAAGTAAGGGGCTGACCGGTTAACGGTTAGTGCGTGGTGCTCCCCGAGCAAACGTTCGGGGAAACAATCAAACCGCTGCAGACAGAAAATCTGCAGCGGTTTTTGTTTTCCGTTCTCGGTTTTGTTTGCTTCGCAGGGCGGTATCGTCGGCGGACTTTTTACACGGGGCGTTCAGTTTTGAACCGCGCCAAGCATTCGCGACACACAATTGTTCATTAACAACGGATCACAATAAGGATCGACAAACGTGGCATTTTCTGCACTAGGACTTCGGGGGATGGCGGTGGCGCCACATTCACTTGCAGCCGAGTCCGCAATTGATGTGTTACGCGAAGGCGGCAATGCCCTAGAGGCAATGATTTCTGCTGCCGCAACGATTGCGGTGGTCTATCCGCATATGAATTCAATCGGCGGCGACGGGTTTTGGGTGATCAATGGGCCGGGCGGCCAAGTCGGCGGTATCGATGCGAGTGGCGCTAGCGGACTGAAAGCGTCAAAGAATTGGTTTCTCGATCGCGGCGTTCACGACAAGATTCCGTTTCGCGGTGGCGTTGCGGCCTTAACCGTTGCCGGGACAATCTCAGGCTGGGGATCGGCCCATGAACTCTCACGCCAGCACCTTGGCGGCCGAATGCCGCTATCGCGACTACTCGCTGACGCGATCTTTTTGGCGCAGCATGGCAGCCCCGTCACGGCCAGTCAGGCCGCGAGCACCAAGGCTAAGCTCGCTGAACTAAAAGACATCCCTGGCTTTGCGGAAACCTTCTTGGTCAATGACCGCCCGCCTGAGGCAGGCAGTTTGTTTAAACAGCCGCGTCTTGCGAAAACACTTCAACGTATCGCCAAAGAGGGCACCGAGACATTTTACCGAGGACAGTTATCCAAGCTCATGGCCCAGGAGCTTGCGAAAGTCGGCAGCCCGCTTGCAGCAATCGATCTGAATCGGCACCAGGCCCAGCGGGTTGATCCGCTGACCACAACGGTTGGTGTTCGATCTGTTCCCGCAGGCGGGCAGGCACAGCTCTTTAACATGGTGCCTCCGTCTCAGGGGGTCTTATCGCTCATGATCCTCGGCATCATGGATCGGCTGAAGGGCTGGCATCACGGCCCGGAGTCAGCCGAGTTTATTCACGCGCAGGTCGAAGCCACAAAGGCTGCATTTCGCATTCGCGATGCCCACCTCACGGATCGGGCGTTTATGAAGCGGGCTCCCAGTTCTTTGCTTGAGCCCGCATTTTTAGATCAACTCGCTGCCGAGATTTCCATGCAGCGTGCGGCACCTTGGGGCAGTAAGTCCAAGCCAGGCGATACGATCTGGATGGGGGTCACCGATGCCCAAGGAATTGCAGTCTCGTTTATCCAGAGCATCTATCACGAGTTTGGTTCTGGAATCGTTTTACCAGAGTCTGGGGTGAACTGGCAGAACCGTGGCTGCAGTTTTTCTTTGGATCCCGCCCATATCAATACGCTTGCCCCGGGAAAGAAGCCTTTTCACACGCTCAATGCCGGGCTGGCGCAATGCGCCTCAGGCAGCTCGATGGTCTACGGGTCCATGGGTGGGGATGGTCAGCCCCAGACCCAGGCGACCATTTTCAGTCGGGTGATGCAGTTTTCCGACCATCCCCAGCAGGCTATTGAGCGGCCGCGTTGGCTTCTGGGCCGCACCTGGGGTGCGGCATCAGACACCCTCAAGCTCGAATCGCGATTCTCGCCGCAGGTCTTTGAGTCCCTTCGCGGTCTGGGCCACGAGGTTGAAGAGTTCGGCCCCTGGGATGAGTCGTTCGGACATGCGGGCATGATTGTGCGGCACGCCAATGGGGTGCTCGAAGGCGGCTATGACCCGCGCTCCAACGGCGCAGCGATTGGCTTTTAACTAGGGGTTTTTCGCGAAGAAATCAGGCATGATTCGAAGTTGAGTTCACCAAGCTGTAAGTTCCGGGGGTCGGCCCTAATTTTTTGGAGATTGGAATGAAGAAAACACTCGTAATGGCATCGTTGATGGTTTGCAGCTCATTGGCATTTGCCCATGGCTGCCCAGGAGAAATGAAGAAAATCGATGAGCGGCTGCCCTCGGCAAAGCTTGCTCCGGCAGAAATGTCGAAAGTAAAAGACCTGCGCGCCAGGGGTGAGCAGCTGCACAAAGATGGCAAGCATGCCGAGTCGATGTCAGCGCTCGGCGAGGCCAAAAAACTGCTTGGTATTTAGGGCAGCTTTAGCCCCCAGAAAAGGCCCTCCTTGCGAGGGCCTTTTTTATCGTCTGCCCGTAACCGCAGCAAACCCTGCCATGTATTTTTCCGGTTAACATTTGCTCTTAGCCACCCCTTGGCGGATGGCCTCACTTCGTGCCCCGGGCGGGCCCAATTCAGCACAAAAGGATTTCACAATGCTTCGTCGTCATTGGCTGAGTTATGCAGTTTTTTCTGCAGCCCTAATCGCTATTTCTCCTGTGCAGGCCCAGCAGGTCTTAAAGGTCACGACCATTCCTGAAGAGGCGGCCACCGAGCAGCTCAGAAAATTCGGGCCGATCACGCGTTATCTGGAAAAGTCACTTGGCATGAAAGTCGAGTTCACGCCCGTTAATGACTATCCCGCCGCTGTCGAGGCCCTTGTGAATAAGCAGGTGGATCTGGTCTGGTTTGGGGGCTTCACCCATGTTCAGGCGCAGATCCGTTCGGGTGGAAAGATCATTCCGATTGCCCAGCGCGAAGAGGACACCAAGTTTCGATCGGTGTTTATTGCAAACAAAGACTCAGGGATTACCAAGCTTTC
>JAGWWC010000058.1 GCA_018970545.1 Betaproteobacteria bacterium
GGATTAACGCCCATGAGATTTGCGATTCGGGGATTCTCGGAGACGGCCCGCATCGCACGTCCCAGGCGGGTTTTATTCACCAGCAGCAATAGGCCCGCCATTGAGAGCGTTGCCACGACCAGGATGAGCAATTGTTTGGGGGCCAGTAAGGCACCACCGATTTCAAATGGCGTTGTCGGCAGCAGATCAGGATAGACCCGGGGATTGGGCGACCAGATGATCATCGCTAACGTCTGCAGAATAATTGAGACGCCAATTGCAGTGATGAGCGGGGCCAGTCGTGGCGAATTGCGCAGCGGCCGATACGCAATACGTTCAATGGCTGCGGCAATCAGCATACAGACCGGCACCGCGACTACTGTTGCGATCACCAGTTGCAGCACCAGGGGAGTCGAGGGGGCCACTGCTTTGATAATGCCCAGCACGGTCAGCGAGACCATCGCGCCGATCATCAGCACATCCCCGTGGGCAAAGTTAATCAGCTGAAGAATGCCGTACACCATGGTGTAGCCCAGGGCGACGAGGGCATAGACGCTGCCCAGCACAAGGCCATTAATCAGCTGTTGGATCAGGGTGTCCATTTGCGGTGCAATTCAAGAAAAAAGGAGAAGGTGGATTTGCTCCGACCCTCTCCTTTTCGAGGCTGCGTTGATATTTCAGACGCGAACTGCAGCGCCTTACTGAATTACTTTGAGAGCTTCACGCTTACCATCTTTGTAGGTAAAGAGCGTGAGTGTTCCGCCTTTGATATCGCCTTTGTCATCGAAGGCAATCGGGCCGATCACGCCGTCGTACTGGATCTTGGCCAGCTCTGGCAGATATTTCTTCGGGTCGGTCGAGTTGGCTTTCTTCATGGCCTCTACCATCACCATCATCGCATCATAGACGTACGGCGAATAAAGGTTCACGTCGGCGCCCATCTCTTTCTTAAAGCGCTCTTTGAAGTCTGCCATTTTCTTCTCATAGGGACCGACCACACCGCCTGCCTCCGCACAGAAGACTCGGCTATTGCCCAGGGCCTTGTCGGCCAGCTTAATCAGCTCACCTGTGCAGATGCCATCGCCGCCCATAAATTTGGCGTTGATTTTCAGCTGATCCATTTGACGCAGCATTGGGCCACCAACCGCATCCATGCCGCCGAAGAACACGACATCGGGCTTCTTGGCGCGGATTGCGGTGAGAATCGACATGAAGTCGGTTGCTTTATCAGTGGTGAACTGGCGATCCACCACTTTGCCGCCTGCAGCCTCGACACCTTTGACGAACTCATCGGCGACGCCCTGGCCGTATGCGGTGCGGTCATCAATCACCGCAATACTTTTGCCCTTTAGCTCGCTCACTGCGTATTTGCCGAGTACGCCGCCGAGGGTGGCATCGTTGGCCACCACACGGAAGGTGGTCTTAAAGCCCTGCTGGGTGTACTTCGGATTGGTTGCAGAAGGCGAGATCTGGGGGATGCCCGCATCGCTGTAGATCTTGGAGGCAGGAATGGTCGTTCCAGAGTTGAGGTGGCCAATCACGCCGACCACTTTTGCATCCACCAGTTTCTGAGCTGCAGCGGTGCCCTGCTTGGGATCGGCGCCATCATCTTCCGAGATCAGCGTAAAGGTCACTTTCTTTCCGTCGATCTTGATGTCGGCTTTATTTAAGTCTGCGATCGCGAGCTTGGCGCCCGCTTCGTTATCTTTTCCGAGGTGGGCGATCGAGCCGGTGAGGGGCCCGACATGGCCGATCTTGACGGTCGCGTCTTTGGGTGCGCAGCCCGCCACTGCAACAGCAATTGCTGCGGCACTGGTCAGGAGCGCTTTTTTGGCAACAGAGGCCTTCACGAGGGTTGCGAACATGCAAATCTCCAGAGGTAGAAAAAAGGGGTCCCGGTGGATGCCACCGGGGGCAAACAGGCGCTAGTGTACGGATTTTCCAGCCAACATTTTTGGATCAACCGTAAAAACACCTAAACTTTTGGCAATGACAACTTCCCCGCAAAAGCCACATGTCCCAAGCCTTCTTCGGCCGATCGTGATTGCAGTGGCCTGGGTTTCGGCCGTCTCGATGATTGGCCAGCAGCTCACCGATCTCGGCCCTTGGTATCAGGCCCTGCGGCAGCCGGAGTGGAAGCCGCCCGACTGGGCCTTCGGGGCGATCTGGACGACTGTTTTTGCACTCATCGTGACGGCGGGGGTTTTGGCCTGGCGACGGGCCAGCTCCGAAGGCCAGCGGCGCTGGATCCTGGGTCTCTTCGTGATCAATAGCCTGCTGCATATGTTATGGAGTGGGCTCTTTTTTACCGCCAAGCGGCCGGACTGGGCCATGGTGGAGTTGGTGTTTCTCTGGCTGTCGATTGCTGCGATCATGGCTTTGTTCTGGAAAATCTCGCGTCCCGCTTTTTCGCTGATGGTCCCTTACATCGCCTGGGTCACCATCGCGGGATTTTTAAACTACGCCAATGTGATGCTCAACGGACCCTTTGATCGGCCGGCCGACGCCCCCGCTTCGGCAGAGAAATCCGGTTAGGGTGCGGGCGTGGGGATCATGCGCAGTGGATTGATCGCATCGCCCATCGTATTTTCGGTGCTGCCGATTGTCGGTTTGTGGCTGGAGATTCCGCTGGCGGCTTTTGTGGTGGGAGCGGTGCTCGTTCCCATTCTGGAGTGGCTAACGACTGGCGCCGAGCGGCGGGGACCCAGCATGCCCGCCTGGGGGCCTCTGCTGCCTCGGCTGATATTGGTCTGGGTAGTCGTGCAGCTGCTCATGCTTATGCGGGTTGCCAGTGACTTGAGCTGGCCGACTGTGTTGATGCTTGGCCTTTCGATGGGCTACGTCAGTGGCGGAATCGGCATCACCCTATCTCACGAGCTTGGTCACCGGTGGAATAAATTTGATCAGACCATCAGCCGAATGTTTTTGGCCACACTGGGCTATGGGCACTACATCATTGAGCACAATCGCGGCCATCATCGGACAGCTGCCATTGAGGGTGATGCCGCTTCTGCGCGCCGCGATGAGACTCTTTGGGAGTTTTTGCCTCGGTACTATCGGGGGGTATTTGTTGGGGCAGTGCATTTGTCTCGACAGACCTCCGGCTGGTGGAATGAGGCTTACTTCTGGACTGCGGCGAGTCTGGTGTCGATCTGCACAGTGGCCGCGATCGGAGGGGCTAAGCCATTTATTTTTTGGCTAGTGACCACCTTCGTTGCATTGTTTCTCGTTGGCGCGGTCGAGTACATTGAGCACTGGGGGCTGCGTCGACGCGTCACAGAGCAGGGTGTTGAACGTATAGGCCCGCAGCACAGCTGGGACAGCCCCTCTTGGATTTCTGAGGCGCTCCTGTTCAATCTACCAAGACATGCGGCGCACCATACATTCCCATCGCTACCATGTGACGCATTGAAGCGAAGTGAGCAGGCACCTCAGATGCCAACGGGATACGCCGGAATGATTTGGTTGGCCATGCTACCGAGAGCGTACCTACGGGTGATGACGCCGCGCCTTCCGGCGTAATCGGTGTTTTCCGATCTGCTGCGGGAAGGTAGCCTCCGTGCCCCTTTTTCTCTTACACTAAAGTTGCTTGCAAACCGCTTGGGCCTATTTCTTTGAACCAATGCGATACGCGAGGGCTTGAAAATTGTCCGGCAGGCGAGAGTCGTCTCTTCGCATTCGACCCCAGAGCCGGTCTGATCTCGCCCACCTGAACCCTCGGTTCAGGAATGCCGCCCGGGTGGCTTGCAGGCCCCTTCATGCCCTTATTGGGTCTTGGCAATCCCCAGCAGGTGGGCCATGTCTTTGAAAAAAATGCGGACATGGGCCATGGGTTTTTTGCGAACTAGTTTTTTGTGCATATAAGACTCAAAAGTCAGGGTCTGCACATCTTTGTCCTCGCAGATTTTGACAAACTTCTCTCGACGCTTATCGCTGGAATACCAGAAGTATTGCAGCACGCCGAGCACCCAAAACACCCGGCCGTGATCTTTCATGAATCGTTTGCGTGCCAATGCAAGACGGCGGGCCTCACCAGTCAGTAGATACTCTTCAACCGCCTCGGCAGCGAAGCGGCCTCCGGCCATTGCGTAGTAGATGCCCTCACCCGACGCAGGTGCCACCACGCCAGCGGCATCACCGGCCAAGACAACGTTTTTGCCGTTATCCCAATACTTTAGCGGCTTGAGTGGGATGGGTGCGCCCTCACGTCGGAGTGTTTCTGCGCCTGCTAAGCCTGCTGCCTGCCGAACGAGGCTGGTTGCACTTCTTAACGAGAATCCTTTGACGGCGCTACCCACGCCGATACTCGCGGTCTTGCCATGCGGAAACACCCAGCCGTAAAAGTCAGGGGACATCTTGCCGTTGTAATAGACATCACATCGGCTTGCCTCGTAATCGCCTTGCGGATGGTCGGGCGCGCGTACGATCTCGTGATATGCCGACACATATTTTGTTTTCTCGGCGTCCTTGACACTCTGTCGAGCAACCTCCGATTTGGCGCCGTCGGCACCAATGACGGTTCGGGCGCGCACGGAGGCTGTAAAAGTGTCAGTATCGCCGGCAGCCCGGCGCCCCAAATAATGAATACGCACGGTGCCGTCTTGCAGTTGTTCAAGATGATCAAAGCTGCCGATCCGACGATCCGCTCCATGAGTGGCTGCGCGAGCGCGTAGCCACTCATCGAATTCGCAGCGATCGACCAGGCCGACATAGCCATTTTCAATTGGAATGTCGACTCGATGGTTCGTTGGCGAAATCATTCTCGCTTTGGTCGCCCGCGCCACCAGCATGGACTCCGGGATCTGGAAATCTTTCATGGCTCGCGGCGGAATTGCACCACCACAAGGCTTGATGCGGCCCGCACGATCCAACAGCAGCACCTTAAATCCTTTGAGTGCCAAGTCATCGGCGGCGGTGGCGCCAGCGGGCCCCCCTCCGATGACGGCAACATCAAAAAGCACAGCGTCAGATGGCAGGTTCATGGTGTTCTTTCCGTTTCCATTTGGCAGCGTGCGACGTCGACCTTTGGGCCGCCTGCTGCTGGTGTTGTTGTGGTTCGATTCGAACTGCAAGCCGCGCAGCCACCAAGAAGAGGGCCGCCTCCGCGAAAAACACGACGCCATAGGCGATGCCGGGATCGTCGATCCAATGGCGGCTGAAATCACTTGCTGCCGCACCGATTAAGCCTCCTGTGCCAAAGGCGATCGCTTGGGCTGCGCCCCACAGGCCCACTCGGGTACCTTCGCGATGGCCACGGCCCGCGCTGGCCAGTCGCATCATCGAGGCGATGGCCGCAATCGAGAAGGCGCCGTTGAACAGGCCCAGTAGAAAAACATTCGCGCGAATTGGATAGCTGCCGCCAACAACGCCGGCGGTCGTCAGGCCAATTAACGCCAAGGCTGACGCCAGGCAGCCACCAACGGTCCAGGCTCGGAGCGATCCAAATTGCAGTCCCATCCAACGATTTCCAAATCGGCCACAGGCAAAGGCACAAAGCACCATTCCACAGAGTACGCCTGCATGCTGCAGGCCCGAGAGTTTGGTGGTCTCGCCCGGTGTGAATTGAAAAACGATTCCGGCAAAAGGCTCGAGAATCAGATCTTGCGCGGAGAACGCAAGCATTGAGACGAATACAAAAATCGTGAATTGACGTGCGGATTGTTCGGTCCAGACCTCACGTAGGGCCTCGGTAAATGATACTCGGGCTGCGGCCCTGCCATCAGCAGCGCTATTGATGGATCCTGGGTTGCCCTCGAGGCGCACCAGAGCAAGGAGGCTCACGCAGACTGCGATCAGCGAGACCGTGAATGCGATCAACAGCAAGCGTTCATGCGAATACGGCTCCAGCAGATGGCCTGTGATTCCAGCGGTCATGGCCAGGCCTAGGATCATCATCAGCCAGACAATCGTGGCTGCAGCGGCGCGGCGATGATCTTCGACGCGTTTTGCCAAAAGCACCAGCACCGAGGTTCCCGAGGCGCTGACACCAACACCAATCATCGTGAAGGCGAAAAACGAGAGCAGTACGCCGAGTGGAAAATTTTCCGCCAGCGTTGCAGTGGCAGTGGCCGCGAGGACCCCCCCGGTGGCCAGCACCGCGATTCCCCCGACAATCCAAGGGGTGCAGCGGCCCATCATGTCGGAGCCGTAGCCCATTCGCGGCCGCAGCATCTGTACGGCGTAATGGAGTGCCACGAGCAGACCGGGTAACAAGGCGGGCAGGGCAAGCTCAACCACCATCACACGATTCAAGGTGGAGGTCGTCAGCACAACGATGGCTCCGAGACTGAATTGCACGAGTCCCAGCCGAACAATCGCCAGCCAGCCGAAGGGCGTGGGCGCCCTGGCACTTTGAGTCAGTTGCTGCTGAGCGATGATTTCGCTCACAGCGCGCTCCGAAGCGCAAAGGCACTGACCATCATGCCGCAGACATAAACAGGAACACCGAATCCACTGTAGAAAAGCGCGCGCTGGATGGGCTGTTGCACAAACCACCGCATCATCACAGCCTGCGCAATGAGAAGCAGCAGCACTGCAATCGCGTGGCCTGCTGCGCCCCAAGAAAAGAGCAGACCAATCACCATGGTCTGGGGCAGGGCCATCGTCCAGCAGGCCAGCCCTGCTGCGCGCGTTGCGCCCAGTCGAACGGGTAGCGAACGCACGCCCATCTGCCGGTCGCCTGCAATCGATTTGAAATCGTTCAGTGTCATGATGCCGTGGGCGCCAATGCCGTAGAGCAAGGCCAGCAACATGGATTCCGTCGAGGGCATGACGCCACCCATCATCACGGCAGAGCCCGTAATCCACGCAAGGGATTCGTAACTTAAGCCGCAGGCGGCATTGCCGAGCCAGCCGTTCTCCTTTAAACGAAGAGGCGGCATGCTGTAGGCCCACGCCAGCATCAGGGCGAGCACGGTCGCCGCAAATCCCCACGGGCCAAGGCCCGTTGCAATAATTAGGGACAATCCAGACCAAATTACCGCGATTGCCAGCCCCCAGCGGCCTGGTAGGCGGCCACTCGGGATCGGTCGGCCAGGCTCATTGATGGCATCGACATGCCGGTCAAACCAGTCGTTAACTGCCTGGCTGCTCGCGCAGACTAGGGGTCCGGTGAGTAACAGACCGATCAAAATCAGATGCCAATTTGATCTAAGCTCAATATCTGAAGCTATTACACCGCAAGTGAATGCCCACATTGGAGGAAACCAGGTGATGGGCTTGAGCAGCTCCGCCACGGCCATCGGGTCGGGGCTGGCGCGTGTCGTAACGGATTGATTCATCGAGACATTTTCTGTCTGACAGATTTAACCGTCAACTAAAACTTACACATACAATGTCCCAGTGAAAAGCCCGCTTGCTCA
>JAGWWC010000059.1 GCA_018970545.1 Betaproteobacteria bacterium
TAGCGACAAGTCGGCGTGTCAATCAAGAGGGCTTACAGCAGCTCATCGCCGCCGCAGATGCACTTGGCTTACCGTATGTGCCTTCGTGGGGCAATTTCCTGCTCATCAAAATGGGCGATGCGGCCGATGCCGGCATGCAAGTGTTTCAGGCGTTGCTGGCCAAGGGCGTGATCACACGGCCTGTGGCCAATTACGGATTGCCGCAGTGGCTGCGGGTATCGATTGGCACGCGCGAGGAAAACGCGACATTCATCGCGGCGTTGCCTGCGGCGATCGCGTCAGGCTAACTCGAGGTCGCACCCAGATTTACAGGAAGACCGGCTGATAATATCGATTGACGGTAGTATTGAACCTCGGTATTATTCGTTGGATGCCGATCAAATCTTTTAGGTGCCGGGATACCGAGAAATTGTTTTCCGGTCGAAGGGTGGCGCGCTTTGTGCATATTGAGTTAGTTGCGATGCGAAAACTCGCAGTACTGAACCGGGTGCTAGTGGTAGCCGAATTACAGATTCCGCCGAGCAATCGGCTAGAAGCCTTAAAGGGCGATCGCAAAGGTCTCTGGAGCATACGCGTTAATGAGCAGTGGCGAATTTGCTTTCGTTTCGCCAATGGTGAGGCTTCAGATGTTGAAATTGTGGACTACCATTAAAGGTGAGGACAATGCGTAAAGTGGCTTACCCAACTCCTGGCGAGATTCTTTTGGAAGAATTTCTCAAACCTATGGGGATTTCTGGTTACAGGCTCGCCAAGGATATTGGTGTATCGCAGATCCGAATCAGCGAAATCATCTCCGGTAAGCGCGCAATCACGGTCGATACGGGTCTGCGGCTCTCGAAGTACTTTGGCTTGAATGATGGCTTCTGGACTGGGCTTCAGTTAGATTACGAGGCGGCGATTGCCAAAGAACAGATGGCAAAAGTTTTGAAGAAGATCGAACCATTTCGGTCGACGCTGCCGGAACACGCCTAATTGATGGCTTCGAACAATAGCTGTGACTGTCTGGTAGTGATTGGCACAGGCTTTATGGGCGCGAGTATCGCCCAAGCAGCAAAGCGTCGTGGAATCGCTCAGCATGTGTTTGGTATTGACAGCCGGTCCGCCCAGCAAGCGATATCGCTGGGCCAGATTGATGCCCAGGCAGAGTCGATTGCGCAGCTACCGCAGCTGTGCTTGCAGTTTTCATCTCAAGAAGACCGCTGCGCGATTGCAATCGTCATCGCCAGCCCAGTGAGCACTTACGGCCAGATTTTTTCCGAACTATCGAGTCTCCCGAGTGCGCTCAAACCGCACCAATCCATCACCTGGATCACCGACATCGGCAGCACGAAATCAGGCGTTCTTCGGGCCGCAAATCACCTCGGCAGCCTTGCCAGTGTGTTTGTCTCGTCTCACCCCATGGCAGGGTCGGAGAAGCATGGCCCAGCGGATGCCCGCGCAGATCTCTTTCAGTCAGCCCGGGTGCTCATCAGCCGCCTGCCGCAATCCACCAACGATGTCGTGGCTGCGGTCGAAGGGTTCTGGATCACCCTTGGTGGCCAGCCAAGCCTGCTGCCGATTGAAGAGCACGATGAGCTTTTGGCGGCCATTAGCCATCTTCCGCATGTCGTCGCTTATTCGCTTGCTGGAATGCTTGCCGGATCTCCGCTTGGGGGTGCAGCACAGGCGCTTCATGGCGGTGGCTTGCGCGACACCACGCGAATTGCAGCTTCCTCTGCCGAGCTGTGGGCCGATATCTTTCTCGACAACCGTGAGCGGCTGCTGTCGGCCTGGTCGGAATGGGCCCTGCATGTCGAAGTCATGCATCAGGCGCTCGAGAAAAACGATCGTCATGCCTTAATCGAGTACCTGCAGCAGGCAAGCCAGTGGCGCAAGGGCTTTCTCTAGTGATCGCTCCCAAAACCTTGCTGCTGTCGCCGCGTCGGGGCATCACAGGCGAGGTGGTGCTTCCGGGCAGCAAGAGCATTTCCAATCGAGTCTTGCTGCTGGCAGCGCTTGCCAAGGGCAGCACGCGGCTTGTTCGGCTTTTGAAATCCGATGACACCGAGGTGATGATTCAGTCGCTTCAGCGGCTGGGCGTTGCAATTGATGTCAGCCCGCCCGATGGGGCGATTCAGGTGACAGGCTGTAACGGAGTTTTCTCGCAAACGGGAAGCACTGCTCATCCGATTCAGCTCTTCGTGGGCAATTCGGGCCTCACCATTCGCACGTTGTTGCCGGCCCTGGTGGTGGCGATGGCCAGAACAGGTGGCTGCGTGGACATCAGTGGCGTGGCCCGCATGCATGAGCGGCCGATTCAGGATTTGGTTGATGGCTGCCGTGCGATTGGCGCCAAGATCGACTATCTGGGCCAGCCGGGTTTTCCGCCGCTTCGCGTGGAGGGCGTGCCGCTTCGCGTTGCGCCCGCGATCACGGTCCGCGGTGATACCTCGAGCCAGTATCTGACCGGCCTGCTGCAGGCAGCGCCCATTTTGGCGCGGCAGTGGGGCCAGCCGGTTCGGGTGAAAGTCGAGGGGGAGTTAATCAGCCAGCCCTATGTGGAGATGACCCGCTCGGTCATGGCGCGCTTTGGTGTGCCGGTTAAGCGCGAAACAGGCGCGGAGCTGGTCTACGCGATTGCACCCACCGAGATCATTGCGCCGGAGGAGTTTGCGGTGGAGGGTGATGCCTCTTCGGCATCTTATTTTCTTGCGGCAGGAGCCATTGGCCATGGGCCGGTCCGTGTGGTGGGAGTCGGCCGCGACAGCGTTCAGGGCGATATCCATTTCGCACAGGCTTTGGAAAAAATGGGAGCGCAAATTCAATGGGGCCCGGACTGGATTGAATCGTCGTGTCATGAACCCGCTGCTGACGCCCATCCGATGGAGGAAGATCTCGTGCATCGCATGCCGCACCATCTGCGCGGCGTTGATCTGGATTGCAATGCAATTCCCGATGCTGCGATGACGCTCGCGGTATGCGGGCTTTTTGCGGCGGGCCCGACCACGTTGCGCAATATCGGCTCCTGGCGGGTGAAAGAAACCGATCGGATTGCCGCAGTAGCTGCCGAGTGTGAGCGGCTGGGCGCGCGGGTGGAAAGTGGCCATGACTGGATTCGGATTCATCCGCCACAGGCGCTTTTGCCAGCAACGATTCAGACGTACGACGACCACCGCATGGCCATGAGTTTTTCGCTGGCCTCTTTTGGCAACACGGCGATTCGGATTGATGACCCTGGCTGTGTGGCCAAGACTTTCCCGGAGTATTTCGAGGCCCTCTCGGGCCTGTGTGCCCAAGCGGTGCCGGTTCTGACCATCGATGGCCCGACCGCCTCCGGCAAGGGCACGATCGCCAGCCAGGTGGCGGCTGAACTCGGGTTTGGCTATCTCGATAGCGGTGCCCTTTACCGGATTGCTGCCCTTGCCGCCCAGCAAGAGGGCATCGACTTAAAAGATGAGCGTGCACTTACTTCTAAAGCGACGACCATGGAACTCGAATTTCAAGGCCAGACCGCCTTGCTCGACGGGGTCAGCGTAGGCGAGGCCATCCGTCAGGAGCAGGTGGGCCTGATGGCCTCTCAAATCGCCGTTTTCCCCTCTCTGCGGCAGGCGTTGATGCTCCGCCAGCGGGATTTTGCCCGCCTGCCAGGCCTGGTGGCCGATGGCCGAGACATGGGCACGGTGGTCTTTCCGCATGCTCGACTGAAGGTTTTTCTGACTGCCACCCCCCGTGCGAGGGCCGAAAGACGCTATAAGCAATTGATTGATAAAGGTTTTTCCGCTAACCTTGACAGTCTTTCCGCCGATTTGGAGGCGCGGGATGCCCGGGATGCGTCACGGGCAGTCGCACCGCTGAAACCGGCATCGGGAGCAGTGGTGATTGATTCCACTGACCTCTCGATTAACGAGGTGGTGCAAGCGGTGGTGAATGCCTGGCATCAGGTCTCTGTGAAGCAGACCGGCCGGCTCACTTAAGCCTGCACCTTTTTTTAACTCCGCTGTCTCGGGCGAGCGCCTTTGCGTAAGGGCAATGGCCTGGGGTGGTGTGCTTTGTGACTCTGTGTCAGAAAACCTTTTTTAATGTCCCGACAACTTAACCAACTCAGCGATATCGCTAAAAACGCCGCCCCCGACTCCTTTGCTGCAATGTTTGCAGAATCCATCGCCCGCCAGGAAATGCGCGCAGGCGAGGTCATCACCGCAGAAGTGCTGCGGGTCGATCAGAACCACGTGGTGGTCAATGCCGGACTGAAGTCCGAAAGTTTCATCCCCTTAGAAGAATTTTTTAACGACCAAGGCCAGGTCGATGTCAAGGAAGGCGACTTTGTATCCGTCGCCATCGAGGCCCTGGAAGATGGCCGTGGCGAGACCCGGCTCTCGCGTGATCGCGCCAAGCGTCTTGCTGCCTGGGTGAGCCTTGAGCAGGCCTTAGAAAGCGGTGAGAACGTGATCGGCACCGTGACTGGAAAAGTCAAAGGTGGCCTGACCGTTATGACCAATGGGATCCGTGCATTCTTGCCTGGCTCTCTCGTCGATACGCGTCCCATCAAGGACACCTCGCACATCGAGGGCAAGACTCTGGATTTCAGAGTCATCAAGCTGGATCGCAAGCGCAATAACGTGGTGCTGTCGCGCCGCGCAATCGTCGAGGCCTCCATGGGTGAGGATCGCGCCAAGCTGATGGAAAACCTCAAAGAGGGCTCAACCGTCACGGGCGTTGTGAAAAACATCACCGACTACGGCGCGTTTATTGACCTCGGTGGCATTGATGGCCTGCTGCACATCACTGACATGGCATGGCGCCGTGTGCGTCATCCCTCCGAGGTGCTCACGGTGGGCCAAGAGATTACGGCCCGTGTGCTGCGTTATGACGCCGACAAAAACCGCGTCTCTCTCGGTGTGAAGCAGCTTGGCGATGATCCCTGGGATGGCATTGGCCGTCGTTACCCACAGGGCACGCGTATGTTCGGCAAGGTCACCAACATCACCGACTACGGCGCATTCGTTGAGATTGAGCCGGGCATCGAGGGCTTGGTCCACGTCTCCGAGATGGACTGGACCAATAAGAATGTGAATCCCAGCAAAGTGGTGCAGGTGGGCGACGAGGTCGAAGTCATGGTGCTGGAGATCGACGGCGAGCGTCGCCGCATCTCGCTGGGGATGAAACAGTGCCGCGCCAACCCCTGGCAGGAGTTTGCAGGCAGCCACAACAAAGGCGATAAGGTCAAAGGCCAGATCAAATCGATCACCGACTTCGGTGTTTTCATTGGCCTGCCCGGCAATATCGATGGCCTGGTCCACTTGTCGGATCTCTCCTGGTCGGAAACGGGCGAGGAAGCCGTGCGCAACTTCAAAAAAGGTGATGAGCTTGAGGCCGTAGTGCTTGCCATTGATGTCGAGCGTGAGCGCATCTCGCTGGGCGTCAAGCAGCTGGATGGCGATCCGTTTAACTCTTACATCTCGCGCTTCGATAAAGGTGCCGTGGTCAAAGGCACCGTGAAGTCAGTCGATGCCAAAGGCGCAGTGATCACATTGGACTCCGATGTCGAGGGCTATCTGCGTGCTTCAGAGATTTCTCGTGAGCGTGTCGAAGATGCCACCAAGGTCATGGCAGAGGGTGACTCAGTTGAGGCCATGATCGTGAACGTGGACCGCAAAGCCCGCTCCATCAATCTCTCGATCAAGGCCAAGGACTCTGCCGAGGCTGCCGACGCCATGCAGAAGATGGCTGCGGAAAACACCGCTTCATCGGGCACCACCAGCCTGGGCGCTTTGTTGCGCGCCAAGCTGGATGATCAGCAGTCCAAAGAGTAAATGCGCCAGTGAGAACGCTCTCAGGGCAGATTGCCTTGAGAGCCTTCTGAAGCAATACCGGTTGAAGTTGGGGGGAAGCGGTGACGAAGTCGGAATTGATTGCTCGGCTGGCCGAGCGTTTAAACGAGCGCGGAACACCGCTGGCTGCCCGCGACTGCGAGTTTGCGGTCAAGACACTGCTGGATGCGATGACCGAGGCCTTGGGCCATCGCCATCGCATTGAGATACGCGGTTTTGGCACCTTTTCCCTTTCTTACCGTCCTGCGCGCGTTGGCCGCAATCCCAAGTCGGGAGCCCAGGTCCGAGTCCCCGAAAAGCGCGTGCCGCATTTCAAGCCCGGCAAGGATCTGCGCGAGCGCGTTGATCTTCCCTCTGAGTAAGCGCCACTAGGACCAAACGCCCATCGTGGAACTGGATCCGGTCTGGCTACTGCTGCTGCCCGTGGTCTTTGCGCTGGGCTGGGCCACCGCCCGCTACGATCGGGGCCAGCAGCATCGCGAGGGCCAGCATGCCTCTGATGAGGTCTTGGCCGCCATGTCATCACTTCTGGCTCAGGATGCCCAGGCCGCAACCGATCGACTCCTATCAGCAGCCCGCACTGATCCGGATGCGATGCAATTGCATCGTGCCGTGGGCAATCTCTATCGTCAGCGGGGCCTTATCGATCGTGCCATTGAAGTCCATGAGGCAGCCCTGCGGCATCCCGATCTGGGATTGAAGGATCGGCTTGATCTGATGGCCGATCTGGGCCGCGATTATCAGGCGGCGGGGCTCTTTGATCGGGCCGAGGCCGTATTGGAGGAGTTACTCGCGCAGGCCGTGGATCAGCCCATCGCGAATCAGGCCCGAGCCATGAAGCTGCAGCTGGCGCAGACCCAGCGTGACTGGCAGCAGGCGATTTACTGGGCGCAGCAGGTCCGCGCACACGGCGGCTCGGTAGATGGCCACACGCTGGATCAATTGCTCGGACATTTTTACTGCGAGCTGGCCACGCTTGCGATAGCGCGGTCTGACGCCTCGGCCGCGCTGTCCGCACTCGCCGAGGCAGAGCAGTGTTCTGCGGCTGGCCCATTAAAGAGAATCGCCGCCCTGCGGGCCCAGCTCGTTGAAGGCGGTGAGCCGCCAGTGCAGGCCACACAGCCCTCGGCCTGTCAGCGCTGCGGCTTTCGTACACAGCAGCGCCTGTGGCAGTGTCCAGGGTGTCATCATTGGGACTCCTTTGAGTCGCTCGCTTAAGGCCTTGGCATGTTGCATCCCGATCAGCTGAAAAAATCTCGAGTACTGGTGGTCGGCGATGTGATGCTGGACCGCTATTGGTTCGGGGATGTAGAGCGCATCTCTCCGGAGGCGCCGGTGCCGGTGGTCCGCGTGCAACAGATGGAGGAGCGGCTGGGCGGGGCCGCCAACGTTGCACGCAATATTAGTGCGCTGGGCGCGCAGGCCACTCTGATGGGAGTGGTGGGCCAAGACGAGGCCGGCCGCAGCATTCGTGAGCT
>JAGWWC010000060.1 GCA_018970545.1 Betaproteobacteria bacterium
TTTACCGCATAGTCCCGGTTCTCCGAGGCGGTGGTAAACATATTGTCTTTGTAGTGCTCCCAGTGACCGGAGGCCTCCCAGAGTGATCGATCCAAAATTTGTGGACACTTCACCTCCTGGTAACCGGATTCCAGGTAGACCCGACGCAGGTACTGCTCGACCTGCTGCCAAATCGACCAGCCCTTGGGGTGCCAAAACACCATGCCAGGCGCGCTATCTTGCATGTGAAAAAGATCAAGCGCCTTGCCGAGCTTTCGGTGGTCCCGCTTTTCGGCTTCTTCAAGCTGATGTAGATAGGTATCGAGCTCTTCTTTTTTTGCAAATGCCGTTCCGTAGACCCGCTGCAGCATCTCGTTGCGATGATCGCCCCGCCAATAGGCGCCGGCAACTTTCATTAGCTTAAAGACCTTCAGCTTTCCGGTCGAAGGAACGTGAGGGCCCCGGCAGAGATCAACGAAATCGCCCTCGCGATACAGCGAAATCTGCTCTCCCTTGGGAATAGATTCAATGATTTCGGCCTTGTATTTCTCGCCCATCGTTAAAAACAACTTGATGGCCTCGTCGCGATCCCAGACCTCCCGCACCACAGGTTCGTCTTTCGCGGCAAGCTCCCGCATCTTGTTCTCAATAGCCTGAAGATCTTCTGGCGTTAACGGCCGCGAATACGAGAAATCGTAATAAAACCCGTTTTCGATCACCGGACCGATCGTGACTTGCAGGCCCGGAAAAAGTTTTTGGGCGGCGTAGGCCAAGAGGTGAGCGCTCGAGTGCCGAATGATCTCCAGTCCCTCGGGATCACGCTCGGTCACAATCGCAAGCGCTGCATCTGACTGCAAGAGAAAACTGGTGTCGACCAGCTGGCCATCCACCTTGCCCGCAATGGCCGCTTTCGCGAGACCGGGCCCAATGCTTGCGGCGACATCGGCGACCTTAACGGCGCCGGGAAAACTGCGTACTGAACCATCTGGCAGGGTGATATTGACCATAAGAACTTTTCGGTGGGTGACGGCGCCACGTTAGCGCATTTGTATTTTAAGCGGGCTGGCAGCCGATGCCGAAGGCAAGCCGGCTTAGTGGGCTGCTGGTGCGTCTTGAAACTTCACCAGTATTGCGCCTTCGGCGACCTGGTCCTGGGCTGAGAAGAATACCTCCTCGATCACGCCGTCCCGAGGGGCTACGATGGTCTGCTCAAGCTTCATTGCCGTTAAGACCATTAATGGATCGCCCTTTTTGACGTGATCACCGGATGCACACGATACGGAGAGCACCAGCCCGGGCATCGGTGCACGCAACGACGCTGCTGCGGCATCAAGGTCCCCGCCAGCGGCGTAAGCATCCGCAAGCCGGAAGTCAAACTCGCCCTGCTGCGCTCGAACGTGCAGCTTAAGCTCTGCATCTAGGCGTACCTGGCCTTTCACAGTCGTGCCGCCGAGATGCACCATCAGGCCGCCTTCCTGATCTAGCCGGCTCCAGCGAAACGCTTGTGTCCGATCCATGACCGCCAGCTTGCCTGCCGAGACATCCAGCGTCGCAACGACATGCTGATCGGGTTCCGCTTTTGATGAATGAAGAAAATCAAAGGGTCTCTGACGCGTGGAAAAAAGCCGCCAATCATCTTGCATCGCCCAGGGATCATTCGCGTTCAGGGGGCTGCATACGCCAGGAACCAGGCCATGGCCATCGCGCTGTGCATTGAGGACGCCGGCCACCGCAAGCGCGATTACCGCGGCATCTGGCACATGCACGGCCTGCAACGCTTGCCAATGGTGGCCCATCAATCCAGTGAAAAGCCGTCCTTGAACGAAATCATCGAGGGCCAAAATCTTTCGATGCAGACCAACATTCGACCCCACTCCAGAGAAGACGCACTCCCGAAGCGCCATCTGCAGACGCGCAATCGCCGCGGGCCGATCGGCAGCCCAGACGATTAACTTTGTCAGCATGGAGTCGTAAAACAAGGTGATCTCATCGCCCTGTTGCACCCCCGACTCCACACGAACCTCGCCAGGAACCTCTGTCGGAAGCCGCAGGTAGTGCAGCCGTCCAGTGGCCGGAAGAAAATCACGGCCGGCATCTTCGGCGCAAATCCGTACTTCAATCGCGTGTCCACGGGTGGGGATCTCGGACTGTTCGAGCGGCATGGGTTCGCCCCGTGCGATTCTGATCTGCCACTCCACCAGATCTAGGCCCGTGACCATTTCCGTCACCGGATGTTCGACCTGAAGCCGGGTGTTCATCTCCATGAAATAAAACTCACCGACGCGGCCGCTGGCATCCGTCTCGGCAATAAACTCAACCGTGCCTGCACCGCGATAGTCGATGCCACTGGTGGCCCGCACCGCGGCCTGACAAATCGATTGACGCTGAGCAGCGGTCAACCCAGGCGCAGGCGACTCCTCAATCAGCTTTTGATGGCGCCGCTGTGTCGAACAATCACGCTCAAACAAATGCACCACATTGCCGTGCGCATCCGCAAAGACCTGAACCTCGATGTGGCGGGCCATGGGCAAGTAGCGCTCAATTAAGACCCGATCATCGGCAAAGCCTGCCTTTGCCTCGCGCTGGCAGGACTGCAAAGCGGCATCGAAATCTTCAAGTCGCTCCACAATACGAATGCCCCGGCCGCCGCCGCCTGAGACCGCCTTGATCATCACAGGAAAGCCAACGCGCTGGACTTCGGTTCGCAGTCGGCCAATGGATTGATCGTCGCCGCTATAGCCCGGCACGGTTGGCACGCCTTTGCTGTCCATCAGCAGCTTGGCAGCCGATTTTGATCCCATCAGATCAATCGCCTTTGCGGGCGGGCCGATAAAGATCAATCCCGCTTGTTCGCAGGCTCGGGCAAAGCCGCTATTTTCGGAGAGAAAACCATAGCCGGGGTGGACGGCCCGGGCGCCGGAGCGCTGGGCAGCCGCAATCAGGGCCTCGCCACTCAAATAACTCTCGGCAGGCAGTGGCCCGCCAATGCGAACCGCCTCATCGGCAAGGGCCACATGCATTGCATGCTGATCGGCATCGGAAAACACCGCGACGGTGCCAATTCCCATACGCCGACAAGACCGAATAATTCGGCAGGCGATCTCACCGCGATTGGCAATCAGAATCTTGTTGAGTGTCATGTTCATGAATCAGCCGCGCAGCGTTACATTCGGAAGACGCCAAATCGCGTCTCTGGAATCGGTGCATGAAGGCTGGCGGCCAGGCCCAGGCCAAGCACGCGGCGTGTATCGGCCGGATCAATCACACCGTCATCCCATAGCCGCGCCGTGGCGTAATACGGATGGCCCTCTCGCTCATACTGCGCACGGATCGGGTTTTTGAAGGCCTCCTCCTCAGCGGTGCTCCACTCCTGGCCTTTGAGTTTTAGGCCATCGCGACGCACCGTCGCCAGTACGCTGGCGGCCTGCTCGCCACCCATGACCGAGATCCGAGCGTTTGGCCACATCCACAGCATGCGCGGGGAAAATGCCCTGCCACACATGCCGTAATTGCCCGCACCAAACGAGCCGCCGATGATGACCGTGAACTTCGGCACCGCTGCAGTGGCCACCGCCGTGACGAGCTTTGCGCCATGCTTGGCAATGCCTTCATTTTCATAACGTCGGCCCACCATAAAGCCGGTGATGTTTTGTAAAAACACCAAAGGAATCTTGCGCTGACAGCACAACTCGATGAAATGCGCACCCTTTTGTGCGCTTTCTGAAAAGAGAATTCCATTGTTGGCGATGATGCCCACGGTATAGCCGTAAATGCTGGCAAATCCGGTGACCAGCGTTGCACCGTAGCGGGCCTTGAATTCATCAAAAGCACTCCCATCCACAATCCGGGCGATGACTTCCCGCACCTCAAAGGGATGACGAGACTCGACCGGCACCACCCCGTAGAGCTCGTCGGGGTCATAACGGGGGCTTTGAAAGTTGGGCTGATCGGCAGGCCGGCCTGATGGCCGATTCAACCGTGCAACGAGGCGCCGCGCAATTCCCAGCGCATGGCCATCATTTAGCGCGAAGTGGTCCGCGACGCCGGATAGCCGGGTGTGGACATCTGCTCCGCCGAGATCCTCTGCACTGACTTCTTCGCCGGTGGCGGCCTTCACCAAAGGTGGCCCACCCAAGAAAATCGTGCCTTGATCTTTGACGATAATCGATTCGTCGCTCATGGCGGGCACATACGCGCCTCCCGCCGTGCAAGAGCCCATCACGACAGCAATCTGCGTGATGCCTTTTGCAGACATCTGGGCCTGGTTAAAGAAAATCCTGCCGAAGTGCTCGCGATCTGGAAAGACGTCATCTTGATTCGGCAGGTTCGCGCCGCCTGAATCCACCAGGTAAATGCAGGGTAGATTGTTCTGCTCAGCAATTTCCTGGGCACGAAGATGCTTTTTTACCGTTAACGGAAAGTAAGTTCCTCCCTTTACGGTGGCGTCATTGCAGACCACAACGCACAACTGGCCAGAGACTCTGCCCATGCCGGTAATCAGGCCAGCGCCGGGCGCGGCATCCGTGCCATCCGGATCCTGATAGACGCCACAGCCTGCTAAGGGTGAAAACTCAAGAAAAGGGCTGCCAGGGTCCAGCAGGCTGTCCACCCGATCACGTGGCAAGAGTTTGCCGCGGGCAAGATGCTTATCCCGCGCCTGCTCGCCGCCGCCGAGGCTCGCGCGGGCTACACGATCGCGCAGATCACTGACCAGCTTTCGCATGGCTGCCGCATTGGCCTGGTAGGCCTCGGAGCGCGTATTGATTGAGGAGTCAATGATCGACACGGCGCGGACCTAGGCAGTCTCGTCAAACAACTCACGGCCAATCAACATGCGCCGAATCTCGCTCGTGCCAGCGCCGATCTCGTAGAGTTTTGCGTCTCGCCAGAGCCGGCCTGTTGGGTATTCGTTCACATAGCCATTACCGCCCAAAATCTGGATGGCCTCACCGGCCATCCAGGTTGCCTTTTCAGCGGTGTAAAGAATGACCCCTGCAGCATCTTTGCGCACGCCGCGGTGCTCACCAGGGCCTAAGGCATCGAGCCGCCTTCCAACCGCGTAGCAATACGCCCTGCAGGCCTGCAGCGTGGTGTAAATGTCTGCGATCTTGCCCTGTATCAGCTGAAATTCGCCGATCGCCCGGCCAAACTGTTTGCGCTCGTGGATGTACGGCACCACCGCATCCATACAGGCCGCCATAATGCCCAGCGGCCCGGCAGCCAGCACCGCACGCTCATAGTCCAGGCCGCTCATGAGCACCCGAACACCGCCGTTGAGCGCACCGAGAATATTTGCGCTCGAGACTTCGCAGTCCTTAAAGACGAGTTCTCCGGTGTGTGAGCCGCGCATGCCCAGCTTATCGAGCTTTTGCGCCACCGAAAATCCGGCCATGCCTTTTTCAACGATAAACGCAGTAATGCCCTTTGGACCCGCATCAGGATCGGTCTTGGCATACACCACCAGCACGTCTGCATCAGGTCCATTGGTAATCCACATCTTCGAACCGTTCAGAACATACCGATCCCCTTTTGCGACCGCCCGCAACTTCATGCTGACCACATCTGAGCCAGCATCCGGCTCGCTCATGGCAAGGGCCCCGATAAACTCACCCGAAATCAATTTCGGCAAGTAACGGCCACGCTGGGCATCGGTTCCGTTGCGCATGATCTGATTCACGCAGAGGTTGGAGTGGGCGCCATACGAAAGACCAACTGAGGCCGACGCCCGCGAGATCTCCTCCATCACCACCATATGGGCCAGGTAGCCCATATCCGCGCCGCCGTATTGCTCAGCGGCGGTCACGCCCAGCAGCCCCATATCGCCCATCTTGCGCCAAAGGTGCATCGGAAACTGATCGGTGCGATCCAACTCCGCCGCAAGGGGCGCAATTTCTTGCGATGCAAAATCACGAACGGCTGACCGCAGTGCCTGGAGGTCCTCGGAGAGTCCGAAATCGAATTCTTGTAATTCGGCCATTGCTGCGCTGCTCCCTAACTGTTTTCGTGCCTAATATAGCCTTATTTGGTGCCGCGCATCCCGCGTTGCGCCTTGGCCTAAGAGGTAATCACGCCCCATGCACCATCCCGACAGTCAGCTGACCCTTCGCGTTGTTCCTATGCCCGCCGACGCGAATGCAAATGGCGATATTTTCGGCGGCTGGGTCATGGCCCAAGTTGATATTGCTGGCAGCGTGATCGCGGTCCGTCGCGCACGGGGCCGAGTTGCGACGGTCGCAGTAAATAGCTTTCAGTTCAAACAGCCTGTCTCAATCGGGGATTTGCTGAGCTTCTGGGCGCGAGAAATCAGTGTTGGGAGGACCTCGATTACCGTCCAGGTTGAGGTCACTGCAGAACGAAATCCCGAGAATCCCATCAATGTGAAGGTCACCGATGCAACCCTGACTTATGTCGCCATCGACGGCTCGGGATCCAAGCGGGAGATCCCGGACGCAGGGCTTTCCTGAGGGCGACGAAGCCCCAAGTTCTGATACTGTCTCGACATCCCACGGCCTGGCCCACGTGTTGCAGCACACCGCATGACTGATCATTCAATTCTAAAAAATCTGCCCAAGTCGTCTGTCCGCGAGACGCCACCACGGTTCATCACGGCTGCCTCCTTGTTTGATGGGCATGACGCCTCCATCAGCATCGTCCGCCGCATCCTTCAGGATCAGGGCTGCGAGGTCATTCACTTAGGCCACAACCGGTCCGTCGCGGAGATTGTCAATACCGCCGTCCAGGAAGATGCGCAGGCCATTGCGGTTTCCAGCTATCAGGGCGGCCATGTTGAATTCTTTAAATTCATGGTGGATTCGCTGCGCCAACAAGGCGCCCAAGATGTGCGCGTCTTTGGCGGCGGCGGCGGCGTGATCGTGCCTTCTGAAATTAAAGAGCTGATGGATTACGGCGTCACCTATGTCTACAGCCCTGAAGACGGGCAGCGGCTAGGCCTGCAGGGCATGATCTCCGACATGATCCAGCGTTCCCTGCCCCAGCGGGCAGATGGCGGCGCAGCGTTA
>JAGWWC010000061.1 GCA_018970545.1 Betaproteobacteria bacterium
ACTACTGCTGGCTGCAGGCATGCAATGGATTGAGTTTTCGACCACAAATTTCCAGAGTTTTTCTGAACTCGCATTTGGTTTTGAACTCTCATGGGGAATTGCATTCGGATCGATGGTGTTTGCGATTTTTATGGGCGTGGCTGGCGGCATGGTGCCTGCCATTCGGGCCGCCCGAATTGGAATTGTTGAGGCCCTACGGTGCGGCTAGCGTGGTTTTTGACATGGCGTGATCTGCGGCAAGGCGGCGCAATGCTCCTGGGCATGGCGCTGGTGGTTTCGGTCACTGCAGTAAGCGCAGTGGGCCTTCTGGCCGATCGCGTCCGCCAGGCGCTTGCCCAGGATGCTCAGTCCACACTTGCCGCCGATATGGTGCTGGTCTCTGACCACCCAACGCCTGCCCAGTGGGTGGATTCAGTCGCCGAACGGGGCTTTCGTGTTGTGCGCGGCAGCCAGTTTCCCAGCATGGCCCAGACAGGAAAAGGTGATGCTGCCCGTGGCTTACTTGCCGCAGTAAAAACAGTCACTGCAGGCTACCCACTTCGCGGCAACATCGAAGTGCAGACGGCCCAAGGCCGCAAGCGCAATCCCGAACTGGGCTTAAACGAAGTCTGGATTGATCCAGCGCTGTCGTCATCGCTCAATGTTGAGATCGGCGACACACTGCGTCTGGGCTTGGTTGAGTTTCGAATCAGCGGCCTGCTGCTGCAAGAGCCTGATCGCGGCATGAACTTCGTGAATCTTTCTCCGCGCGTGATGATTCGTCATGAACGGCTTGCGGACACGCAGCTGGTGCAGCCCGGCAGCCGCATCAGCTATCGGCTCTGGGTCGCTGCCCAGACACCAGCGGGAATTACCGAAGTCGAGGCCTTCGCCGATGCGCTCGCGCCCACGCTGGGCCGGGGCCAGCGTCTTGAGACACTTGAAAATGCCCGGCCTGAGCTACGCAATGCCTTAGATCGTGCCTATGCTTTTTTGTCGCTCACGGGCATGCTCGCGAGCCTGACTGCAGCCGCAGCGGTTGCCCTGGCCAGCCAACGTTTTGTGACGCGTCATCTACAGACCTGTGCAGTTCTAAAATCACTCGGAGCAACGCAGGCGCGATTGGCCCAGTGGTGGACGCTCGAGCTGCTGCTGGTCACCGCCGCCGCGGTCATTGTGGGCATGGGCCTGGGCTGGGCGGTGCAGGCCTGGCTTGCGCAGCTGGCATCGGCTTATCTCTCGCTGCCACTGTCGGCCACCTCATGGCGGCCATTTGCCCAGGCCTGCGGCGTGGCCATTGCAATGGTGCTGGGCTTTGCAGTGCCGCCCTTGGTGGAATTGAAAAAAGTGCCTGCCGTGCGTGTGCTGCGTCAGGACATGCCGATCTATTCGGTCTCTGGCAAGCTCTGGGTCGTATTGATGCTTGCAGCGGTCTGGCTGCTGCTTTGGCTGGGTACAGGCAATCTCACATTGTCGCTGGTGACGGCCGTGGGCTTTGCAATTGCGGGCCTGGCGTTTTCATTGCTTTCGTGGCTTTTGTTTCGCGGGCTGCCGGCCTGGCAATCCACGACATCGGCGTCAACACCATCGCAGCCCGGGGTGCTGCGATGGGCCTGGCAGAGTACGCGTCGCAGCCTTCAGCGCCGCGGCGGGGCCTTGGCGCTTCAGATCCAGGGCGTAGCAATGGCACTCACAGCCCTGTTTTTGCTCACCACAGTGCAGGCCGATCTGGTGAAGGCCTGGCGGCTTTCAACGCCTTCGGATGCGCCCAATCGATTTGTATTAAATATCCAGACAGAACAGCGCTTTGAAGTGGCCGATGCCATACGGAAATCAGGTCTCGGCAGCCCCACCGTATCGCCGATGGTCCGCGGACGGCTAATTGCCATCAATGGTCGGCCGATTCAGCCTTCTGACTTTACGGATGACCGCGCTCAGCGATTGGTTGATCGGGAATTTAATCTCACTTATTCGAAAACAATTCCTGCTCATAACCGAATCGTTGCGGGGACTGCAATGGATGCAGACCTCAAAGAGGTCTCGGTCGAATCCGGAATTGCGAAAACACTTGGCCTCGCACTGAACGATCGCATTGTGTTTGAAGTTGCAGGCGAGCCTGTCGAAGTGACGGTGAAAAATCTGCGTGCATTGCGATGGGATTCGATGGAGGTGAATTTCTTTATGATCTTGACGCCGGCCGCCTTAAAAGATGCGCCCCAGAGCTGGATCACTTCGCTGCATGTGCCAGAAGACGCATCCGGCAGGCCGTCTGTGGATCTCACCCGCCAGCTGTTGACCCGTTTTCCCAATCTCACTGTGTTTGATGTTAGTGCGCTGGTACGTCAGTTGCAGCGGATTCTCGATCAAGTCATCTCCGCAGTGCAGATGCTGTTTGGATTTGCGCTTGCCAGTGGCGTGCTGGTCCTGTGGGCAGCGTTGTTATCGACTCGGGATGCACGGCTTCGCGAGGCCGCGGTCTTTCGCGCGCTCGGTGCAAGCCGTCGGCAGCTGTCTGCCGCGCAGATGATGGAACTCGCGCTGGTGGGTGGAGTCGCGGGCTTTCTCGCAGCGGCTGCATCACTCGCGATTGGCGCACTGCTGGCCGAGCGGGTCTTTGCCTTGGCCCTTGAGCTGCGTTGGTCAGCATTGGCCATTGGCGCAGCGGTCGGCGCCACGATTTCGCTGCTGGCGGGCTGGGTGGCGTTGCGGCCCGTTCTCAAAACGCCGGCCTGGCAGACCCTCAAAGAGGGCACTTAGGCCATTTCACAATAAGAAAACTGCATTTCGTAATATAAAAAAGTCTTTGTGCAGAGCGGCATCCTTGCCTTTCATTATCAAAAAAATCATTCCGCATTAAGAAAAGTTGCTTTAACTTGTTGATTTTTAGCAATTTTTTTTCTGAAAATTTTTATCAGAATTTCTTTTGCGAAGCAGCAGGTTTTTCTACTATGGAATGACTTTTTTAACCGGGAGAGTGTCAATGTCGTTGCGTGAAGCCGAAGCACAAAAACTTCAAAAAGAGTGGTCTGAGAATCCCCGTTGGCAAGGCGTAAAGCGCGGTTACAGCGCTGCGGATGTTGTCCGGCTCAGGGGCTCACTTCAGCCCGAGCACACGCTGGCCAAGCATGGTGCCGAAAAACTCTGGAAGCTCGTCACCAACGAACCCTTCGTCAATTCCCTAGGCGCGCTGACAGGCAACCAGGCACTGCAGCAGGCCAAGGCCGGCTTAAAGGCGGTCTATCTCTCAGGCTGGCAGGTTGCAGGTGATGCCAACCTCGCTGGAGAGATGTATCCCGACCAGTCGCTGTATCCCGCCAATTCAGTGCCGATGGTGGTCAAGCGCATCAACAATACGTTTACGCGTGCTGATCAGATTCAGTGGATGGAAGGCACCAACCCGGGCGATGCCGGCTACGTCGATTATTTTCTGCCCATCGTCGCAGATGCAGAGGCTGGGTTTGGCGGCGTGCTGAATGCGTTTGAGCTCATGAAGTCCATGATTGACGCGGGTGCTGCGGGTGTGCACTTTGAAGATCAGCTGGCTTCGGTGAAAAAGTGTGGCCATATGGGTGGCAAGGTGCTGGTTCCATCGCGTGAGGCGGTGGCCAAACTGGTTGCAGCTCGCCTTGCAGCAGATGTCATGGGCGTGCCGACTGTGTTGCTGGCCCGCACCGATGCAGAGGCTGCCGATCTCATCACCTCGGATGTTGATGAAAACGACAAGGCTTTCTTGACTGGGGAGCGCACCGTAGAGGGATTTTTCCGCACCAAGCCTGGCTTAGAGCAGGCCATCTCGCGCGGCCTGGCTTATGCCCCGTACGCCGACATGATCTGGTGTGAGACGGGCAAGCCTGATCTCGCATTCGCCCGCGCGTTTGCCGAGGCGATTCATCAGCAGTTCCCCGGAAAGATGCTCGCCTACAACTGTTCGCCGAGCTTTAACTGGAAGAAAAATCTCGATGACACCACCATCGCCAAGTTTCAGCGGGAGTTGGGCGCGATGGGATACAAGTTCCAGTTCATCACGTTGGCAGGCTTCCATAGCCTGAATTACTCCATGTTTAACTTGGCATATGGCTATGCCCGCAACAACATGTCAGCGTTTGTTGAGCTTCAGGAGGCTGAGTTTGCGGCAGCCGAGCGTGGCTTTACTGCGGTTAAGCATCAGCGTGAGGTCGGCACAGGCTATTTTGATGCTGTCACCACAACGATTGAGCGTGAGGCCTCGACTGCTGCGCTGAAGGGCTCGACCGAAGATGAGCAGTTCTTCGAGGAAAAGGCCCAGCGCAAGGTCGCGTAATCACTCCGAGCCGGATGCGGCACTCGGCCCCCTGGGGCTGAGTGCCGTTTTTATTTCAGTAGGGCCGTCGGCCTGACGCACTTCACCGCGTGCACGACTGTCTTGCCCAAGATGCTGAACGAGCGTGGGCATCAGCTGGTCCATGGACTGCGCAAGGCCATAGGGCGGGTTGATCACGATCATGCCGCTTCCGGCCAGCCCAAGGCCATCGCGAAGCGGCGCACGCACCGTGAGCCGAAGGTGCAGCAGCTGCTGAATGGGCAGTCCCGCAACCTGGCGCAGCAGCCGCTCCACCTGGTAGCGGCCGATTCGGGGATACCACAGCAGATAGACCCCGTTTGCAAATCGGGCCAGCGCATCGCGCAGGCTCTGAATCACTAGGCGATAGTCATCGCGCATCTCGTATGGGGGGTCCATCAGCACCATTCCGCGCCGCGATGCGGGCGGCAGCATGGCCTTGAGTTGCGTGAAGCCATCCTTACGTTCGGCCTTGACCTGACGCGGGCCGCCACCAAGACTGCGCTGCAAGGGTCCAATATCCGATGGGTGCATCTCAAACGCACGCAGCCGATCTTCAGGCCGCAGCATCCGCTCGATTAAAAGTGGTGAGCCGGGATAGCGAGAGAGCTTTCCTTTGGGATTGAATGAACGCACCAGCTCCATGTATTTTCCCAAGCCTTCTGGAAGCGATTCCGCTTTCCAGAGCCTTCCGATGCCGCTTGCCCACTCCGCTTTGTCTCTCACCAGAGGGCTCGTCAGGTTGTAGAGGCCTGCGCCCGCATGGGTGTCGATGATCCAAAGAGGAACTTCCTTCTTCTGCATTAAGGACAGGGCGGTTACCAGGGTCAGATGTTTGAGCACATCCGCATGGTTGCCGGCGTGAAAGGCGTGGCGATAGGCGAACATGTCAGTAGTCTACGGGCTCTGGATCCAGGCTTCGCCAGAGATACCAAGTCGCTACGGATCGCCAGGGCATCCAAACAGCCGCGAGGCGCTCGGCCTGGCGGGTGCTGATGTCTTTGCCAGTGCGGTAGTGCAGAGCGATGGCTTTCATCAGTCCCAGATCCGCAAGTGGCAGCACATCTGGCCTGAGTAGTGCAAAGATCAAAACCATCTCTGCTGTCCAACGGCCGACGCCGCGCACCTCGGTAAGCGCCGCGATCACTGCCTCATCGGTCATGGCCTGTAGCGATGACTCAAGGCCAGGCCGCTCGGCGAAATGACAGCCCAGCCCGATCAGGTACTCCCGTTTTCGGCCAGAAAGTCCACAGTCTTCCAAATCGTTTGTCGTCAGCGTGGCGAGTCGGCCGGGGCTTAAGGGATGCGCCACTTTGAGGAATCGTGTCCAGACAGCCGCCGCCGCCTTGACCGAGATCTGCTGGCCCACGATCGCTCGGGCCAGTGTCGTGAAGACGTCTCCGCGGGAGACCAGAAAACTGCCCCGATGTTGGGCAATGATTGCAGCCATCACAGGGTCAGCGCGCGAGAGCGCCCCGCAGGCAGAGCGCCAGAAGGTCGGGGCTTTTGTGGCCCGGGAATCGGGGGACATGGTTCCAATATAATGCGCTTTGATCATGCGACTTGCGCCAAAAGCCATTTGCTTTGATGCCTATGGCACGCTCTTTGACGTGTATTCCGTTGGCCAGCTGGCGGAGTCGTACTTCTCGGAGCGTGGTGGTGCCTTGGCCCGGATGTGGCGCGATAAGCAGATCGAGTACACGCGTCTTCGTTCCATGTCGGGCCAGTACAAGCCGTTTTGGGACATCACGCGTGATGCCTTGAAGTATTCTGGTGTTGCATTGGGGCTCGATCTCAGTGCAGCACAGTCGGAGGCGCTGATGGGGCAATACGCCCGCTTATCAGCCTTTCCGGAAAACCTGCAGGCGCTACAGCGGCTGCGGGCGTCGGGCCTGCCTTTGGCCATTCTCACCAACGGCAATCCCGACATGATTGGCCAGGCGGTTGAAAGCGCCGGCATGTCGAAGATGTTTTCGGCAGTACTGTCTGCGGATCAGGTGCGGCGGTACAAGGTGGATGCCAGCGTGTATCAGCTTGCAACGGACTATTTCGGCTGCGCTGCCTCGGAGCTGTTGTTTGTTTCCTCCAATGGCTGGGATGTCTGCGGTGCCACCTGGTATGGATTTAAAACGTTTTGGGTGAATCGTTCAAAGGCGCCCGCCGAGGTGCTGGATGTTTCGCCAACCGTAGTGGGGTATTGCCTGACCGAAGTTGCAGATCTGGTCTGCGGTGAGTCGGCCCCAAGGGTCTGATAACAACAATAATTTTCTGATGGAGTTTTAGTGATGGTCGATCGTCTCCCTACCGGCGTTGAAATCAAAGCCGAGATCACCCCAGAATATGCCCAGGTGTTAAGTCATGGCGCCCTCGCTTTGGTTGCCCGCCTGCACCGCTCATTTGAGCATCGCCGCCAGGAAATGCTCGAGGCCCGCCGGCTGGTTGCCGAGCGCTTTGATCTGGGCCTGCGGCCCGATTTTCAAAAGTACACCGCGTCCATTCGCGATACCGACTGGAAGATCGGCAAACTACCGCAGGATCTGCAGTGCCGACGCGTGGAAATTACCGGTCCGGTTGAGCGCAAGATGATCATCAATGCCTTGAACTCTGGCGCAGATTCCTTCATGGCCGACTTCGAGGACTCCAATACCCCGAACTGGCACAACCAGATTCAGGGCCAGATTAATTTGCGGG
>JAGWWC010000062.1 GCA_018970545.1 Betaproteobacteria bacterium
GCACAGCACGATGTGGTGCTGCATTTGTATGGAAAATCCGACCCAAGGCCTGGCCGCAAAATGGCCCATGTCACCTGCCTGGGATCAACATTAACGCAGGCCTTGGGCCGCGCCCGAACTGTGGCGGACATTCTCGGCCTCGACGTTGGTGATGGCCTTGCCTAAATCTGATTCGGCCGTGCCGGTAGCCCTCTTGGCGGATCAGGCGGAGTCGATTGCCGAGGCGGCTCGGGCACTGGCTGCGGGCCATTTGGTGGCGCTGCCGACCGAGACAGTCTACGGCCTGGGCGCAGATGGATTAAATCCGCAGGCTTTGATGCGGATTTTCAAAGCCAAAGGCCGGCCATCGGATCATCCGGTCATTTTGCATGTGGCTGACCTAGACCACGCGAAATCCTTAAGTGCATTTTGGCCAGCGTCTGCCGATCTTTTGGCCAGGGCCTTTTGGCCAGGGCCACTCACCATGATTCTGAAGCGGGCCAATTGTGTTTTGGATCTGGTGTCCGGCGGACAGGATACCGTGGGGATTCGTATGCCATCACATCCGGCAGCCCGCGCATTGCTCGAGGCGTTCTCCGCTTGTGGGAGTGGCGTGATCGCTGCGCCATCGGCCAATCGATTCGGCGCGGTGAGTCCCACGCAGGCTGCCCATGTGAGTGCAGGTATCGGTCCCTGGCTGAGCGGGGACGATCGTATCCTCGACGGCGGTGCCTGCGCGGTTGGAGTTGAGTCGACGATTGTGGATCTCAGCGGCCCATCACCTCGACTGCTTCGGCCCGGAGGACTTTCTGCGGAGGACATCGCCACCGTGTTGGGCATTTCTGCTGTCGCCTTGCGCGATGCGTCCGGGGCGCATCCAACAGTGCCTCGGGTCTCGGGTAGCCTGCAATCTCACTATGCGCCCCGGGCAATGGCGCAACTGGTGGCCTCAGGAGAACTCACGAAGGCAGTACAAATGATTACCGAGAGGCAGCCAGGCCAACATGTCATTGGCCTGTGGCGATCCACTCTCGAAACGCCAATTGCTGGAGTTGAGATCTGGCCCATGCCAGAGGATCCCGAGGACTATGCGCGGGTGCTCTATTCCTGCTTTCATGACGCCGATGCAGCGGGTGCCGACCATTTACTGGTTGAGACGCCACCGTCGGATTCCCGTTGGGAGGCTGTGGCCGATCGTTTGATGCGGGCCTGCGCCGCCCGATAGCTGAATATCGCGCTAGTACACTGCTTTTGCGCAAACCTTCGGAAGCTTTGCAAAAAGTTTTTGCGCAGCTTGGTGCCGCGCATCGAGCTGCGGACTGACTGTGTCGCGTTGGGCGGCAGACCAAATCGACTGCGGAAAGTAGGGGTCATCATGCCAGCGGGGGATGATGTGCCAATGCATGTGCGGCACCTGATTGCCAAGACTGGCGATATTGATCTTGGTGGGCTTGAGCTCTTGGCGCATGGATTCATCAATGACCTGCAGCAGGTCAAAGAGCTGTTCGCGCTCAGGCTTCGCAAGCCAGGACAGTTCAGTGACATGCCGATTCACAATCAAGCGCAGAGCACCAGGGGCAGCCGCCTCCCCGACATCGATCAGCCGCCAGAAGGCGCCGCGCCAGATCACCGTCTCTTTCTCGGGCATACACAACCCGCAGTCGGATCGCGGCGCCGACGAGGGCTCATCTTTGTCGGATTTCATCAGGATTGAGAGGATCGACATCGCAGAATTTCCTTATCGACCAGAGCAGTGGCCACCGCTTGCCGCCTCGCCGCTGCCGAGAGCTAAGGCGGGGGGTTCGACCCGATAGCCATAGGGTGAGTGCTGACGATCAAGTGCGATTAGCCCCAAGGCCAGCAGCCAAAAAATAATGACGCCGCGGCTCATGCGATGCCTGCCTTTGCCCGTGCACGAACGCCGACGATTGAACCAAGAAATGCAAACGCAAACCAGACCCAGCCATGTAAGCTGGCAGAGGCGATGCCACCGAGATAGCCACCGACATTGCAGCCGAATGCGAGCCGAGAGCTGTAGCCCATGACCAGGCCTGCCGCAATGCTGACAGCCAGAGCGGGGGTGGATGGCCAACGTGGTTTCTCAAGCACGCTCAAATTCCACCGATCGGCAATCAGCGCACCATACAGCAGCCCGATGTTGGTGACGGAGGTGACGTCCCAGAGAATAGGCTCGAGCAGCCGCTCGGCATGGGGTGCCATACCCCAAAAGGCATCCTGACTTAAGTCAATACCGAGGGCACTCGCCATCTTCGCGCCCCAGAGACCCAGACCATACACAATGCCCCAGGGCTGACCGGCCACAACGAGGTGCGCACCGTACATCACGGCCATTGCAATGGCGCCCCAGAACCAGCGTGAAGGAATGGGCGGCAGGGATCTTCCGCGGGCCTTGTGATGATGGGAACAAACAGCGATGCTGACCAACGCAATTAGTGCGCACCCACCAATGGTGATGAGTAGTGCGGGGCCAAGACCGAGCTGCGCGATCAAATCAACGGGCTCATCGGGCTGTGCATGGCCGATGACATTCAGTGGCCCGCCCAGCCCAGTCCATGCGGGAAGGTGGGAGGCGCCCACAAAGCTTCCAACGATAAATGCTGGCAGCACTGCCCAAGAGGTGGGTGAAGAGGCCCCTGCTTTATAGAGCGTGCCCGAGCCGCAGCCGTCGGCGAGCTGCATCGTGAACCCGAATACCAGCGCACCCAGTATCAGGCTCCATGTGATGGGCGCCAGGGCGCCCGCCATTTCTTCGCTGGCATGAACGAGAAGCGGAAAAGCCAGTAGCGCACACAGCGACAGCAACAGCATCTGACCCGCCATTCCCCAGGGATCGCGTTCCGTGACAAGCTTGCGCCAGCCCGTTGCAAATCCAAATCGCGCGCTGCTTAAAGCTGCGCCAAAGCCAAGCCCGAGCAACAAAAGGAGGCCAGCGCGGATCCCCGCAACCCAAGTGATGGCGAGCCACGCCAAGAGCGCCGGAAGAATGAGCAGCAGTCGTTGCATCAGGCGCAGGGTCGGTGCTAGCGCTTCAGGTTATCGACAGAGTCTTTAAGCTGCTGCTTTAAGACTGCAGCCCGCGAGGGCTCATTGTCCATGGGGTTGCGGCTCTTTGACCAGGATACGGTGGACTCTGGGTAGAGCTTGATATTGCGCTGGCCGAGAAGCTGTGTGAGCACAAACCAGGTGGTCGCACTCCAGTGGCCGGTATTGCAAAAGGTGATGACCTCTTGGTCGCCGATCAGTCCTGCGTTTTTAGCAATTGATTCGAGCTGATCACGAGGCAAGAGCTTGCTGGTATTGAGCTGAAACCATTCTTCGTGATCATGGTTTTTTGCGCCCGGAAGCGTACCCGCTCTGGGCGACGATGGATGCTTGTCTTCGCCAAGGAAGTAGTCTTCCGGCCGAGAATCGGAGAGCAGGAATTTTTTCCCGGATGTGCGATTGCGAATGAGTCCGGCAATCTCGTTCGTGGTTGCGATTTGCGTGCGATCCAGCTTCACCGAGATGCCGCTTGCGGCCGGTGTGTTCTTGGCCGTTTCAATCGGATAGCCAAGTGCCCCCCAGGCGCCCAGACCTCCCTCGAGAATGGAGACGCGCTTTATGCCTGCCAGATGCAGGGTCCAGAACAGTCGGGCGGCACCGCCAAAATCGCTGGCATCGGATCCAACCGGCGCGATCACGATATGGGCCTGATGCTCGATGCCCCATTTTCGAAACAGCTGAGTGAGCTCCTGATCCGAGGGTACCCGGCCCGGATTTTTCTCTGGCCCGCGAATGGACGAGTACGGGGCGGCGATCGCGCCCGGGATATGGCCCGCATCATAGTTGGGAGTTTTGCCGTCGCCTTGCATGAGCTCACGGATATCAAGAATCCGCAGGTTGGCCTTTTTTTCGATCAGGGCCTTTAAGGACGTCGGCGTTATGATCGGCGCGACGGTCTCGGCAGCCGTGGCCGCGGCGGCCGGCTGGGCCTGGGCCCTGAAAGGGTGCAAGGAGAACATCGCAGACACCGCCAGACAGCACGCCAGTGCCTGCAGCGCACGGACTGCGCGTCGAGGGCTGGTCTTCGGGGGCTCAGCAGGTGCGGCTTGCGACATCATGGCAGACTCATCTTTATAACGATATTGGCATGTGTGCTGACTCGCGGGGACTCTCGGCACACAGGTCTGAGGATACGTGAAATTGGATGCGGGCCTATTCAGAATCTGAAATCTCGCGAAGACAAGGGGTGGTGATGACTCAGCAGCAGACAGCAATTTTTGGGGGCGGGTGCTTCTGGTGCCTGGAGGCTGTTTTTCAGGATCTGCGCGGGGTGTCGGCCGTGCTCTCGGGCTACATGGGGGGCCACTTGGCCAGCCCAAGTTATGAGCAGGTCTGTGGCAAAAGCACCGGCCATGCGGAGGTGGTGCGCATCGAATTTGATGCAGCAGTTATTCGCTATGACCAATTGCTGGATGTCTTTTTTGCAATTCATGACCCCACCACACCGAATCGACAGGGCAATGATGTCGGGCCCCAGTACCGATCGGTGATTTTCGCGCTCAGTGCCGAGCAGCTCGCGAGTGCCCGCGGCAAGATGGCAGCAGCGGCCGCACAATGGTCTGCACCGATTGTGACCGAGCTGATTGCGATCTTTGATGAAGTTGGCCAGCCGGTGACGGGTAACGAGGCGCGTTTTTGGCCGGCCGAGGCTGAGCATCACAACTATTTTAAGCGCAATCCCTCGCAGGGCTATTGCGCGTTTGTCGTGGCACCGAAAGTGATGAAAGCACGGTCGGCTTTCGCCGCGCTCATGGCCGAGCGTTAAGGCGCGAGCCGCTCAATCACCCACTCGGCATCGGATGACCAGCGCTCCGGCCGACGATAGCGCAGCCGATCATGAAGACGAGAGCGTCGGCCTTGCCAGAATTCAAATTCATCAGGGTTAAGCCGATAGCCACCCCAGTGTTCTGGCTTGGGTGGGTCGATCGAAGATTCCGCTGGAAATGCCTCCTGCAGATTTTTCTGTCGCACTTCAAGCCACTCGCGGTTAGGAATCACTTCACTCTGGGGTGAGGCCCAGGCGCCCAAGCGGCTTGAGAGCGGCCGTGATCGAAAGTAGTCCTCAGATTCTTGATCCGATATTTTTTCTACAGCGCCCTCGATGCGAACTTGCCGCTCAAGTTCAGGCCAGAAAAAGACCACGCTTGCATAGGGATGGGCGGCCAAGGCCTGGCCCTTTCGGCTTTGGTAGTTTGTGAAAAATGTAATGCCTGCTGCATCGATGCCCTTGATCAACACAATGCGCCCCGACGGCCGGCCACTGGGGTCCACCGTACACAAGGTCATTGCGTTGGGCTCCAGCACCTCGGCCTTAATCGCTTCCTGAAACCAGCGTTCGAACTGTGCTACCGGATTCGCAGCGACATCAGTGATATCCAGCGCCGCTTGGGCATATTCCTTGCGGAGATTTGCAAGACGTTGTGGATTGGCGGTGGGGGCTGTCATGAGCGGGGCAGCAAATTCGGGGTCTTGGCGGGCGGTTATTTGTCTAACAAAGCAGAGTGTAGCCAGGATTAAGCGGGCAGATCCGGTAAAGAACACGTTGCATTTAAAGGGGCCAGCATGGACTCAATCTGCTCTGCTGTATTCATGAGCCCATCATCGCCTGCCCAGGGGCCGACGAGCTGCAGTCCTACCGGTAGCGGAAGTTGTTGTGGCGATGGCTGGGCAAAGCCCCCGGGCAGCGAAAGCGCTGGCAGTCCAGCTACCGAAAATATAAAGTTTGACGCCAGCCAGTCCACATAAGTCTCAAGCCGCTGGCCGTCGATTTCTGAAACATAGGCCGTCTCGAGGTCAAAGGGCAGCACCTGATTGGTGGGCCCAGCAAGGGCATCAAGGCGGTGGGACTGCATGTAGTCTTCCAGTTGCCTGCGGGCAGCCGACCGGAGTTTTTCCGCATGGGCGATCTCAGTGGCGGAGAGTTTAAGGCCCTGCTCGATATTCCATACAACAGTATCTTTAAGCTGATCGCGGTGTGTGGCGTAGAGCCCCCCGAGCTCGGCAACAAAAAATAATCCACGCAGCGTGAGAAAGGCCTGGCGCATCTCGGGCAGCTTCGGGAAGCCCTCGATGATCTCAACTCCGTTTGCCGTGAGCGCTTGAACGCAGGCCTGCATTTGATGGCGGACTTCTCGCTGCACGGGCAGCCCACCCCAGTCACTCGAAAATCCAATGCGCAGTTTCTTGCGCTTTGCACTCAGTGCCTTACGTAGCTGAGATTCACGATTTCGTTGAGTGCACCATTGATCGAGACTCTTATTTGGCGCACAGCCGGCAGGATCAAAAATGGCGGTAAATAACTCGCGAAGATCCGCTACTGAACGGGCCATCGGGCCCACCACGCTCAGTGTATTAAAAGGATTCGCACCGCTTTGCAGTCGGGGCTCGAGATGACTAGAGGGCCGCAGGCCGACAACGGCACAAAAGCTCGCTGGATTTCGCAGCGAGGCGGCGAGGTCGGATCCATCGGCCAGCATCACCATGCCACACCGTAATGCGACAGCGCTACCACCGCTGGATCCGCCGCATGTGCGGCTGAGATCCCAGGGATTGCGGGTCGCGCCGAACACCCGATTAAAGGTCTGTGATCCGGCCGCGAACTCCGGCGTGTTGGATTTGCCAATTAGAAGTGCGCCTGCCTGACGAACTCGAGCAACGATCTCTGAATCTTCCGTGGGCCTGTGCTGTGCGTAAATTGGACTTCCATAGGTGGTGAGGATCCCCTCGGTGTC
>JAGWWC010000063.1 GCA_018970545.1 Betaproteobacteria bacterium
GCACTTATGGGGAAGACTGCGCCCGGCAATACAGCTTTAGCCGCGAAATGCAGGATCAGTTTGCGATTGAGTCGGTGACATGGGCCAAGCGCGCGAACGAAAGCGGTGCATTTGGGGCCGAGATCATTCCCATCGAGATCACCACCCGCAAGGGCAGCACAAAAATAGACTCAGATGAGGGCCCGCGCACAATTGCTCTCGAGAAAATCCCAAGCTTAAAGCCGGCGTTTGCAAAAGATGGTTCGGTCACCGCCGCCTCTTCTTCCTCAATCAGTGATGGCGCAGCCGCCCTTGTCATGTGCCGAGAGTCTACTGCCAACAAAATGGCCAAGACCCCGATTGCGCGGCTGCTGGGTCATGCCGGGTTTGCGGGCACGCCCGCCCAATTTCCGACTGCACCGATTGCCGCAATTGACCGGCTGCTGAAATCCAATGGCTGGACCGTTGCTGATATCGATCTCTGGGAGATCAACGAAGCCTTTGCGGTTGTTGCAATGGCAGCGATTCGTGATCTCAAGATTCCGCGCGAGCGGGTCAATGTCAATGGGGGCGCCTGCGCCCTGGGCCATCCGATCGGTGCCTCCGGTGCGAGAATCATCGTGACCTTGATCCATGCCCTGCGCGCGCGTGGCCTAAAGCGAGGCGTGGCGAGCCTGTGCATCGGTGGCGGGGAGGCCACTGCTGTTGGCGTTGAAGTGATCTAAGTTTTTGCGAGACCCGGCATCATGATTCTTTCAGATGAGCAGCAGCAAGTTCGCGATGCGATCGCGGATTTTTGTCGCAACGAGATTGTTCCTAAGGCGGCCCAATGGGACCGTGAGCACCATTTTCCTCGTGAGATCCATCAGGCGTTGGCCGGCCTTGGCTGCTATGGGGTGATGGTGCCGCAAGAGTATGGTGGCGCTGGTCTGGATGCGGTCTGCTTGGCGTTGATTCTGGAAGAGATCGGCGCTGCCGACGGCGGAACCAGTACCGCGATCTCGGTCAACAATTGCCCGGTCTGCAGCATTCTGATGGCCTTCGGAGACGCAACTCAGAAACGCGACTGGCTCACGCCACTGGCCCGCGGCGAAAAACTCGGCGCCTTTTGCCTCACCGAGCCCCAGGCGGGTTCTAATGCGGCCGAGATCCGAACCACCGCGCGGCGCGAGGGTGACAGTTATGTGCTCAATGGTGTGAAGCAATTCATCACCAGCGGAAAAAACGGCCAGGTCGCCATCGTGATTGCGGTCACCGGAGATGGAAAGCCCAGCCAGCGGATGTCCGCTTTTATTGTGCCCACGGATACTCCCGGATACATCGTGGCCCGGCTTGAAGAAAAAATCGGGCAGAACTCCTCAGACACTGCCCAGATTGTTTTTGAAAACTGCCGTATCCCGGCAAGTTATCGAATCGGCTCGGAGGGGCAGGGCTACAAAATCGCGCTCTCAGGACTCGAGGGTGGCCGAATTGGCATTGCAGCCCAATCAATTGGCATGGCCCGGGCCGCTTTTGAGGCGGCACTCGCCTACGCCAAAGAGCGCGAGGCCTTTGGGCAGCCCATCTTTGAGCATCAGGCGGTTCAGTTTCGGCTTGCCGATATGGCCACGCAGCTCGAGGCCGCGCGCCAGATGGTCTGGCATGCGGCGAGCCTGAAAGATGCGGGCCGACCCTGCTTAAAAGAGGCCGCTATGGCCAAGCTGTATGCCAGCGAGATCGCCGAGCGCATCTGCACCGATGCGATTCAGGTGTTTGGCGGCTATGGCGTGGTGAAAGATTTTCCGGTGGAGCGGTTTTATCGTGATGTGCGGGTCTGCCAGATCTACGAAGGCACAAGTGATGTTCAAAAAATTCTGATCGCACGGGCCCTTGCAAACAGCACTTCTGCTTAGAAGATTTCCGATGACTGCCTCCCAATTTCCAGCCAAAGTAAAAATTGTCGATGTCAGCCCGCGCGATGGCCTGCAAAATGAAAAGCAGCTGGTGTCTGTTGCCGATAAAGTGGCCCTGATTCACCAGCTTGCGCAAGCGGGTGTGCCCAATATTGAAGCGGTCTCGTTCGTGTCGCCCAAGTGGGTGCCGCAGATGGCCGATGGCCTGGGGGTGATGCAAGCGATTAGCCGTAGGCCAGGAATTGTCTATTCGGCGCTGACTCCCAATATGAAGGGATATGCGTCTGCCCGCCAGGCCGCGATGGATGAGGTGGTCATTTTTGGCGCTGCTTCGGAGGCCTTTTCACAAAAGAATATCAACTGCAGCATCAGCGAGTCGCTTGAGCGATTTCGGGAGGTTGCCCAGTCGGCTGCTCAAGACGGCATTCGCCTTCGAGGCAGCATCTCGTGCTGCCTCGGCTGCCCCTATGAGGGCGATGTGGCGCCTGCCCAGGTCCTGGAGGTGGTCGACCGTATGTCGGATCTGGGCTGCATCGAGATTGATATTGCCGACACGATTGGTGTTGGGACTGCCGATCAAGTGAAAAAAGTCTTTGATGTGTTGCTGCGCCGCTATCCAGCCAGCCGATTCAGCGGACATTTTCACGATACGTACGGACAGGCAATTGCCAATATCGTTGCGGCCATGGAATCGGGCATCGCGATTTTTCACGGATCAGTGGCTGGCCTGGGCGGCTGTCCTTATGCCCAGGGTGCCTCTGGCAACGTCGCCACCGAAGACATTGTCTACCTGATGCAGCGCATGGGGATTGAAACTGGTATTGACCTCACGCGACTTGCACAGGCTGGCGCAGAAATTTCCCGTGTGCTGGGCAGGGCCAGCCAATCAAAGGCCGGCACCGCCTGGCTTGCTAAACAGGCCGCCGCGCAGTGATGCAAAGACCGCAGCTCTAGGCGTAGCTGCGGGCGTCTTCGATTTGTTTTCCGTCGTCGGGAAGGCTGCCAACGGCAACAAATTTCACTTCGCATCGCAGCCGCGTGATCTCGCGGGCAGATTCAACAAGGGCTGCGGCAGTTTTGGACGCTGCTGCCGTGTCGGCCACTTCGCAGTGCAGGGTCATGGCGTCACTGCCGATTGCGCCAGAGAGAATCAGCCGGGCTTTTTTGATCTCCGGAAAATTTTTGATGATTTGTCCGACTTGGCCGGGATGGACAAACATGCCACGGACCTTGGTCGTCTGGTCGGCTCGGCCCAGCCAGCCCTTAATCCGCAGGTTGGTTCGGCCGCACGGAGTGGGCGACTGAAGTGACTGCGGATCAATGGCCGAAAGATCACCGGTGGCAAAACGAATCATCGGATATTCACGGTTAAAGGTGGTGACCACAACCTCACCGACTTCGCCCATCGGCATCGGTGCAGATCCGCCCGGTTCCACAATCTCAACAATCGCGTCCTCGGTCATCACCATGCCGTAGGCGGGATCGGCAGTCTCGTAAGCGATCATGCCCAGATCCGCTGTGGCGTAAGCCTGGCCCACGCGGATATTGCGCTCTGCCAGCCAATGCCGTGTTGATGGAGTCAGGGCCTCGCCCGAGACCATTGCCTTTCTCAGGCTTGATGTGGCCAGGCCCATTTCGGCGCCTTTTTCAATCAGAATTTTCAGAAAGCTGGGCGTGCCGGTGTAGCCAATGGGCTTTAACTGGGCAATCGCCTGAACCTGCTGTTCGGTCTGACCAATTCCGGCAGGCAGCACCCAGCAGCCCAGCGCATGCAGTCCGCCTTCGATAATCCAGGCGCCGGGTGAGAGGTGATAGGAAAAGCTGTTGTGCACCAAGTCGCCGGCTTGAAAACCAGTAGCCCGCAGTGCACGCATCATGCCGAAATGATCGATGCTCATGCCCTGCGGCTCATAGATCGGGCCGGGCGATTGAAATACGCGACGCAGCTGTGTGAAGGGCGCAGCTAAAAACCCTCCGAATGGCGGTGCAGAGGCCTGAAGTCCAGAGAGCGTTGACTTGCGCGTGACCGGAAGCGCGGCCAGATCAGTTAAGGACAACAGCTTTGCGAGATCAACCTTATCCAGCGTCTGCTGATAAAACGGTGCGTTGGCCTTGGCATGCGCAATCGTTTCACGCAGCCGGCTAAGCTGCGACTGCTCGCGCTCTGCTCGGGAGCGGCACTCCTGCTGATCGATAGTCATTGTTAGCGAAAGAACAATTTACGCCAGCCAGCGCTTGCGGCGGCGGTAGGACTTCACTTCTTTAAAGGAACTGCGCTCCGAGCCTGAGGACACACCGAGATAAAACTCTTTGACATCTTCGTTGTTGCGCAGGTCTTCGGCAGTACCATCCATAACAATGCGGCCATTTTCGAGGATATAGCCATACTGCGCAAAGCGCAGCGCGACGTTGGTATTTTGCTCTGCAAGCAAAAAGCTCACGCCCTCGCGGCTATTGAGATCCTGCACGATATGAAAGACCTCTTCCACAATTTGGGGGGCAAGGCCCATCGAGGGCTCATCGAGCAAAATAGTTTCGGGGTTTGCCATCAAGGCCCGGCCAATTGCACACATCTGCTGCTCACCACCCGAGGTGTAAGCGGCTTGAGAGTGACGGCGGGTTTTGAGCCGGGGAAAATAGTTGTAGACCTTATCGAGCGACGCCTGTAGATCCCCCGAGGACGCATTCCGAGTGTAGGCACCCGAAAGCAGATTCTCTTCAATTGTTAGGTGGGCAAAGCAGTGGCGGCCTTCCATGACCTGCACTACCCCGCGTTTGACCAAATCAGCAGGGGAGAGGGCTTCGATGCGCTCCCCCTTGTACTCAATCGAGCCCTTCGTGACTTCGCCTCGTTCGCCTTTTAAGAGGTTAGAAACGGCCCGAAGGGTTGTGGTTTTTCCAGCACCGTTGCCGCCCAGCAGGGCGACGATGCCACCTTTGTTGAGCGCGAGAGAGACCCCCTTCAGAACGAGGATCACGTGGTTATAGATGACCTCAATGCCGTTTACGGTCAGTACGGGAGAGGCAGCTGTCATTACGCGATCCTTGCTCTGTTGGGGCTTTACTGTCTACTTATGATTTGCAGTCGGCCTCAGGACGGCGAGCGATTTTCTTTTCTTTCGCATAGCCATCCGCAGACGCAGTCACCATGGGACGCATGATGGTCTCGTCTCCCTGGAGCCAGTCCGAGGACCAGTTGAACTTAGTGCCATCCCAGGTGTGGACCCGCGCCCATGCGGAACCCATGTGGTCCCCGCATGTGGTCTGGATCGGGCTGAGTACGCCGGTAAAGCCCAGCTGACCCAGCCGTGCCCGGCCGATGTTCAGGTTCTCATAACCCCAGCGGGCCTGCTCACCGGTCATGACTTGGCCCTTTCCGTAGCGTTCTTGCGCACGAAAGACCCCTTCAACGGCAAGCATGGCACCCACAACACCGCGCATGTAGAGCACATCACCGACTTCAGCACGGGGGCCGGTTCCCTGGCCTTTATCGTGGATCCGCGACAGGATCTCTTTCACGACTTCGGAGTTTTTCTCAGAGCCGTGCTGCATCATCACTGCGCTGTAGCCACGGGCGGCTGCACCAACATCTCGGAGGTCGGGCTCAGCGCCGGACCACCAGGTGCCGATGACTTTATCCATGGGGTAGCCAACGGCGATGGCTTCGCGGATCGCAGTTGGAGTCATGATGCCCCAGGTCTGCAGAATTACCCAGTCAGGCCGCTGCTGGCGAACTTGTAGCCAAATGGCTTTTTGCTCAACACCGGGGGCGGGAATGGGCAGCAACTGCAGCGTAAACCCATGGCGCTTGGCCCGCTCTTGCAAGATGGGCAGCAGTTCGCGGCCAAAGGGGCTGTCGTGATAGCCCACCGCAATCTTTTTGCCTTTGAGCTTGGCCATGCCACCTTCTTTGTTGGCGATATGCTGAATCACGGTATCTCCCGCAACCCAGTAATGGCCAATCAGCGGGAAGTTCCACTTAAAGACCATGCCATCGGCAGAATCACTGCGGCCATAGCCCGAAGTGATCATCGGGATTTTGTCAGCCGGTATTTTTTCGGTCAGCGCGAAAGTAATGCCGGTGGACAGCGGTTGGATCACAGTGGCGCCACCATGCTTGCCCTTTAGGCGCTCATAGCACTCAACACCACGATCGGTAGCGTACGCGGTCTCACACTCCTCGACCAGGGTCATGACACCATTGATGCCGCCACGGGCATTGACCAGTTTCATGTAATCCCAGTAACCGTTGGCAAAGGGGGTCGCATTGGGGGCAACCGGCCCGGTCCGGCCCGTCAGGCTGGGAAAGAACTGGACCTTTGCCTGGGCAAGTACCTGTGTCTGCATGCCCGCAGTGGTCAGGGCAAGGGCGGTCAGCGCACCTGCGATTAGGGTTTTGGATCTCATCATGCGGTTGTCTCCTCTAGTTAAACCAACAGATCACGTTAGAAAGTAAAGTTTTATGAGTCGATACGGGGTTACCCGAAAGTTCTAGTGGGGGAATGGCCATAGCCTTAGTTTTTGCTTGCCGATGCTCCATAGCTTGGCCAATCCGTGGGGTTCCGCGATCAGAAACCAGACAATCAGAGCACCAAAAATCATGAATTCCGCGTGCGAGATCATGGCGATCGAGACCTCGACACCAAATAAGCTGCCCACTAAGGGCAGCGCCTGATTTAGAAACACGGGAAGGATCACGATAAACGCCGCGCCCATAAAGCTGCCCATAATCGATCCCAGGCCGCCGATGATCACTACGAAAAGCAGCTGAAACGAACGGTCAATCGAAAACGCC
>JAGWWC010000064.1 GCA_018970545.1 Betaproteobacteria bacterium
AGGCCTTTGGGCTCCCAGCAACAACGCTTCAGGGCGAAATCGCCGCTGTGATCTGGACCACCACACCCTGGACGATTCCGGCCAATCAGGCCTTAAATGCCCATCCGGAATTCCAATATGCCCTGGTTGAAATCACCGGCCCCGCTGAGACCGCAGGTAGCCGGAAATTCCCGCCGAATCTTCGCTACCGCTGGTTGCTGCTGGCCCAAGACCGCGTGCAGGCCTGCCTTGCGGCATGGGGCTTATCGGGCAAGATCGCAGGCCATTGCGCTGGACTGAAGCTACAAAATATTCGGCTGCATCACCCGCTGTCACGCGCCCACAAAGGTTATGCCCGAAGCGGCCCGATTCTGACGGCCCAATATGTGAATCTTGATTCGGGCACTGGCATCGTGCATTCATCGCCCGCCTATGGCATTGAGGATTTTTTATCATGCAAATCCGCGGGCATGGCCGATGAAGAGATTCTGACCCCGGTCATGGGAGATGGGCGCTACGCGGCTGGACTGCCGCTCTTTGGCGATCTGACGATTTGGGATGCCAATTCAAAAATTGTTGCCGCCTTGGCGCAAGCCGGAACGCTCATGCATTCCGAGCGCATCACCCACAGCTATATGCACTGCTGGCGACACAAATCTCCGGTAATTTACCGGGCGACCAACCAGTGGTTCGCCGGCATGGACATTGCGCCGCACGTTGGTGGCAAAAGCCTGCGCGCGCTTGCCCTTGCAGGCATTGAGTCCACCGCCTTTTATCCCCAGTGGGGCAAGGCGCGACTGCATGCCATGATCGCCAATCGGCCTGACTGGACGCTGTCGCGCCAACGGCAGTGGGGCGTGCCGATGGCGTTTTTTATTCATAAAGAAACGGGCGCCCTCCATCCCCGCACCGCCGAGCTGCTTGAGGCCATTGCAAAGCGTGTAGAGGCCTCGGGCATTGAGGTCTGGCAGAGCATTACCGCAGAGGAAATGCTGGGCGATGAGGCGGCCTCTTACGTCAAAAACTCCGACACTTTGGATGTCTGGTTCGATTCCGGCACAACCCACGAGACCGTGCTGCGCGGATCCCATGCACAGGAGTCCATCTTTCCTGCGGATCTGTATCTCGAAGGTAGCGACCAGCATCGCGGCTGGTTTCATTCATCGCTGCTCACCAGCTGCATGATCAATGGAGTTCCACCCTACAAAGCACTGCTGACCCACGGATTTGTGGTCGACGGTGAGGGCCGTAAGATGAGTAAATCGGTGGGCAATGTGATTGCACCGCAGAAGGTCTCCGACACCATGGGCGCGGATATCCTGCGGCTCTGGGTGGCCAGCACCGACTACTCGGGTGAGCTCTCCATCTCCGATACGATTCTCAAGCGTGTCGTGGAATCGTATCGACGGATTCGCAATACGCTGTGTTTTCTGCTGGGCAATCTCAGTGACTTTGAACCTGCACGCGACAGTGTACCGGCAGCGGAATTGGCAGAGATCGACCAATATGCGCTAGCACTCGCCGCCGACATGCAGCGGCAGACCCTTGAGGATTTCAGCCGCTATGCGTTTCATCCCGCGGTCGCACGACTGGTTAGCTTTTGCTCCGAAGACCTGGGCGCTTTTTATCTCGATATCCTGAAGGATCGGCTCTACACCAGCGGCCGCAACTCGCGGGCCCGCCGATCGGCGCAGACGGCGTTATGGCAAATCACGGAGATGATGACCCGTCTGATGTCACCCTATCTGTCGTTCACCGCCAATGAGGCCTGGCAGAGTCTGCATCAATCCAGCGGCTTAGATCCTCAGGCCACGATCTTTGAGGAGGCCGCCCACAACGTGATCGAGATGCCCCATGCGGCAGACTTACTTGCCAAATGGTCATCGCTTCGCGCTGCGCGGGCTGAAGTACTCAAGGCCATTGAGATTCAACGCGAGGCAGGCGCTGTAGGCTCATCGCTTCAGGCCACAGTAGAAATTCGTGCAGGCCAAGCCATCGGGGCGCTACTCAAGGACTTAGGCGAGGGCCTGAAATTCGTCATGATCACCTCCGCAGCCCATGTCGTCATTGATCCACAGCTCGCTGCCGATGCGGTCTCTGTGCACGTGAGTGCGCTGTCACACCCCAAATGCAGCCGCTGCTGGCATCTGCGGCCCGAGGTCGGCCGAGACCCGGCCCATCCTCAGCTCTGTAGCCGCTGTGTCAGCAATCTCTTCGGCGAAGGTGAGCGCCGTGCCATCGCTTAAACGCCGCGGCCTGAATTCAGCGGCAGGCCGCTGGGCACTGCTGATCCTGCTGCTGGTGGGGTTGGATCAGTTGAGCAAGCTGGCGATCGTCAATAGCTACGCGCTCGGGGAGCAGACCCTTCTTACTGGCTGGTTCAATATTGTCCGCGTTCACAACACGGGCGCTGCCTTCAGTTTCTTAGCGGATGCAGGCGGCTGGCAGCGCTGGTTTTTTATCGGGCTGGGTGTGGTCGCCGTGGTCACACTCGGCATTCTCATGGTGCGACACGCCGGCCAGCGGGGTTTTGCGGCGGCTGCAGCCCTGATTATTTCTGGCGCCATCGGCAACACCATTGATCGGGCCACCTGGGGCTATGTCGTGGATTTTATTGATTGGCATGCTGAGGGCTGGCACTGGCCTGCGTTTAATTTTGCAGACAGCTACATCACGATCGGCGCCGTCGTGCTGGTGCTTGACGAGCTTTCACGCGTTCGGCGAGGATAAGCCATGCGGCTTTTGCATCGTCATTTCATCATTGGAGTTACCGGCGGGATTGCAGCCTACAAGACCTGCGAGCTTGTCCGACGGCTTCAAGACGAAGGGGCGACTGTGCAGGTCATCATGACCGAGGCCGGCAGCCGATTTGTTTCCGCCCTCACCTTTCAGGCGCTGTCGGGCCGGCCGGTTTATACCGATGCCTGGACAAGCCCCAGCGGCAGTGGGCCAGCCAATGGCATGCCCCATATTGATCTCTCGCGTGAGGCCGATGGCATTCTGATTGCACCTGCAAGTGCTGATTTCATTGCGCAGCTGGCCAACGGCCAGACCGAGAGTCTGCTGGCCACACTCTGTCTTGCGCGTGAAATCCCACTGCTCATTGCGCCCGCCATGAATCGACAGATGTGGCAAAACGCTGCCACTCAGCGCAACATCGACACCCTGCGGTCAGATGGCACTGCAATCCTCGGGCCAGGCAGCGGCGACCAGGCCTGCGGAGAAATCGGTGATGGACGCATGCTGGAGCCCGCCGAACTCCTGCAGCACTTGGTGGATCACTTCGGGCCAGACTCCGGCGCCCGTGAGGCCGCTCAATTCCCGAACATTCGCGGCATCTTGCAAGATGCCTCAATGGTGATCACCGCGGGGCCCACATTCGAGCCGATTGATCCGGTACGCGGCATTACCAATCGCTCATCGGGCAAGATGGGTTTTGCGATTGCGCAGGCCGCAGCCCGGGCGGGCGCCCGCGTGACGCTGATTGCAGGCCCGGTGCATCTTGCGACCCCCGAAGGTGTCGTCCGCATTGATGTCCAGACCGCGGAGCAGATGCATCAGGCAGTGATGGACTGCATTGAAAGGACCGCGGCCGAGATTTTTATTGGTGTTGCGGCTGTCGCGGACTGGCGCCCCGAGACGACACAGGCCGGAAAAATCAAAAAGAGCTCAGGCAGCCTGCATGACATTCGATGGGTCGAGAACCCCGATATTCTCGCTGCCGTTGCCCGCCGGCAGCCGGCACCGATCTGCGTTGGATTTGCCGCGGAAAGCGGAAGCCTTGATGATCTCCGCGCACTACTGCCTGCCAAGCGTGAACGCAAACAGGTCCCCTTGCTGATCGGCAATATCGGTGCTGAGACCTTTGGTGAAGACACTAACCACATCATGCTCTGTGACGCCAATGGCATCACGCTTCTGCCGCCCGCACGCAAACTTGAACTTGCACATCATTTATTGACCCATATCGCCACTCTGCGAAACCACTCCAGATGAAAATCGACGTCAAAATTCTTGATCCGCGCCTGCGAGACCAACTGCCTAGCTACGCCACCGCGGCCTCCGCCGGTTTGGATCTGCGGGCCTGTATCGCCGCGCCCCTTGTGCTTGCGCCAGGGCAGGCCGAATTGATTCCGACCGGACTCGCCATCTACATCGCCGACCCAGGCTATGCAGGAATGATCCTGCCCAGATCGGGGCTCGGCCATAAGCACGGCATTGTCTTGGGAAATCTTGTTGGCTTAATTGATGCCGATTATCAGGGGCCGCTGATGGTCTCGGCCTGGAATCGGGGCGCTGCCGCGTTTACGCTCAATCCAATGGAGCGGCTCGCCCAACTCGTGATCGTGCCGGTCAAGCAGGTAGTCTTTCACGTTGTCGATGAATTCACATCGACCGAGCGGGGCCAGGGCGGCTTTGGCAGCACCGGCCGCAGCTAACACCTACTTTAAGACCTGAAATAAATTATTGAAGTCATCGGTCCAGGAGCGTAATCCAACAATCGGCTCAATCTCCACGGCCTTATCGCGCACTGCCCGCGAGGCTAAGAGCCTTTGATTTTTGGTGACCAACACCCAATCGGAGAGGGCCAAGACACCGCGGGTGTCGTCCGCCGGTTCGTCCTCAAGTAGCACGGCCTGATAGCCCGCTTCCTCAGCGATCCGACGCACCACCGGCGCAAGGTTTAGATAGCGGTTGGTGACATGAAAGGCAATCACTCCCTCGGCCTTTAAATGCCGCAGGTAGACCCCAAGGGCTTCACGGGTCATCAGATGAATAGGAATTGAGTCACTTGAAAACGCATCAATCACCAAGACATCAAAACGGTTGGCCGGCTCACGCTCCAACACGAGCCGCGCATCACCGAGTGCAAAGCTGACGTCAGCCGGCGAATCCTGAATGTAAGTGAACTCCCGCTTGGCGATATCGATGACCTGCGGGTTGATCTCATACATCCGGTAGAGGTCGCCCTTGCGGCCATAGGCGGCCAGCGTGCCCACACCCAAACCAATCACACCCACACGGATGCCCTGCGAAGACTGCTGGCCCATCTCTTTGATGGTAATTCCCACGCCGGAATTGGGCCCGTAATAGGTGGTAGGCTCCTGGCGATGCGCGGTGCTTGTGTCCTGCAGTCCATGCAAGATCACGCCATGCACGAGCCGGCGAATCGGGGCCTCGGCCCCGGCTGCAGTCCGCTCGGTAATGCGCAGCGTGCCGTAGAAATTTCGTGCGCCATAAATGCTGTCATAGGTCCGTTCTTCAAAATGCAGCCGCGTGTAAAAGCTGCAGACCGCTAGACTCACCAGACTACCGCCGATAAAGACAATCCGCAGCGGCCCCTTGCCATTTCGCAGACCGATCCAGGCGCCCGCGACACCTACCAGCATCAGCGCAAGCGGCAGCTCCCAGTAGTAAGAGAAAATTCTCGGCGCCACCGTCGATACCAACAGGCCGCCAACGGCACCGCCCAGTGCGATCATGAAATAGAAACGGGTCAGATAGCGGGCCGCGGGCTTGGAGTGCGCAAGCTCGCCATGGCAAAACAAGCAGATTAAAAATAGGCCCAACAGATAGAGCGGAATAGCAACATCAATATCGAGAATGCCCTGATCCGTGGTCAGGCCCCAGGCCATGAATGCCGCCAACACCATCGCCGGCAGCATCATGGTGTTGCGCAGATACCAGCCCCTGCCCCCGCGGCCCTCAAACGCAATCACAAAGGTCAACAGATACAGCGACAGCGGCAGCACCCAGAGAAAGGGGATTGAGGCAATATTCTGGGTAATGTGGCTGGAGACCGAGAGCAGCAGCATGGTGGCGAGGGCGGCCAGGCCAAACCACTGCAGCAACTCCGTAGCCCCCGGCGGTGATGGTGGTGCGGCCTGCGATGGTGCGCTCTCGATTGCAATGTCGCGGGCCTGTGATGGGCTTTCTTTTTCAATTGTTGGCTGCTGCGCCTGGCGGGCTGAACGAAACGCGACCGTTAATCCAAGCACCACAAAGACTCCATACAGAAGACTCCAGGCAATTGCCTGATGCTGGGTCGCGACCCAAGTCTCAATGGCAAATGGGTAGGCCAGTAGGCCCAGCAGCGATCCGAAATTTGACAAAGCAAATAGACGATAAGCCCGTTGGGCCACTGCGGGGCTTACTTGCTCGCGCGCAAACCAAGATTGAATCAACGGCCCAGTGGTGGACAGCATGAAATACGGTAGGCCAATCGTGACTGTCAGCAGCCCCAGGATTCGCCATAGCGGCTCCTCGTCGCCGGTGGGTTTCCAGTGCACCCCGGCCACAATGGGCAGTGCCGACAGACTGGCAATCAGGAGCGCCGCATGTAGCATCGATTGATGCTTGGCAGAAAACCTCTGAACAAGATCGGAGTAGGCGTAGCCCGCCAGCAGCACCAGCTGAAAAAAAGTCAGGCAAGTAGTCCAGACGCCGGCCGAGCCCCCAAACCAGGGCACGATCTGTTTGGCGATGATCGGCTGGACCATAAAGAGCAGAATGCTCGACACCAGCACCGTCAGCGCAAACAGCAGCATCAGATCAGCCT
>JAGWWC010000065.1 GCA_018970545.1 Betaproteobacteria bacterium
TGGAAGCCTCATTACCATGTCTTATCACGGTGCACGTGAGGTGGTGCCGAACTACGGGGTGATGGGCCCGATCAAGGCGGCACTCGAGTCCCTGGTGCGGTACATGGCGGCAGAGTGTGGGCCCTCCGGGATTCGAGTCCATGCGATTTCACCTGGCCCGATCCCGACGCGGGCGGCTTCAGCACTACAGAGTTTTGATCAGCTGATGACAGACGCTGCAAAACGCAGCCCACTTGGCCGGCTTGTATCTCTTGAAGAAATTGCAAACCTGACCACTTTTCTCTGCTCCGACGAATCCTCCGGAATGACCGGACAAACCATCTACGTCGATGCTGGGTTTAACATAGTCGCTTGAGATTAATGCAAAAATTCTTAGAGGAGTTGTCAGTGGATCAGCGTCTCGCACCCCGATTTCTACAGTCTGTTTGTCGGCCGTTTTGGTCAGCCATTGCGGCGATCGTCGCGACACTCCCGTTTGGCGTGTTGGCCCCATTGGGCTCGGCGGCCGCTCAGAGTTTTCCCTCGCAGACCGTTCGTATTGTGGTGCCCACCCCGCCCGGCAGTTCGGTAGATGTTGCGGCCCGCCTCATTTCGGAGCGCTTACGCGAGCGTCTGGGCCAGCCGGTCATAATCGAGAATCGTCCAGGAGCGGGTGGCACGATTGCGGGAGGTGAGGTCGCCCGAGCGGCGGCGGACGGACATACCTTGTTTGCGGGGTTTAACGGCCCCCTGGCGAGCGCACCGTTACTTTTTTCCAAGATGACCTATCGTCCTCTGGAGAGCTTCGCTCCGATCATCACGACGGTCTCTCAGCCGCATGTGCTCGTGGTGAATGCTCAGTATCCTGCGAAGAATCTTGCTGAGTTTGTGGCGTCAGTGCGCAGCGCGCCTGGCCGCTACAACTACGCATCGGTGGGCAACGGCAGCGCATCTCACCTCACCATGGAGCTGCTGAAATCCCGAGCAAATCTCGCCATCGTGCACATCCCCTATACGGGCGGGCCGGGCGCAACCCAGGCCCTCGTGGCAGGCGATGTCCACGCGCTGTTTACTGCCTATGTCAACGTCAGGCCGATGGTCACCGCCGGGCGTTTGCGAGTGCTGGGCATTGCGGAATCAAAACGCTCCCCGGCGCTGCCTGACGTGCCGACATTTGCTGAGCAGGGCTTTGCGGGCATTGATGCCCCGTTGTTCAATGCCATCGTGGCGCCTGCTGGCACGCCGGCCGCTGTTGTTACCCGATTGAATCGGGAAATTGGCGAGATCCTCATGTTGGATGACACTCGAAACAAGCTCGCGTCCGGCGGTATGGACGTGATTGGTGGATCTCCTGAGCAGCTTGCAGCTCTGATGCGGGCTGAGGCGCAGCGCTGGCAGCCCGTTGTCGAGCGGCTTGGTTTGCGGCCCGATTAACCACTTGTCAAATTTCCCCTGCTGGCTACTGTTTTGCGGGTTTTCCAGGGGGTAGCGGAGGTGACGCGCGCAGGGCACTGTCGATATCCTAGACGCCGGACTGCACTACCTTTGAAACAGACGGAGTTGCCATGCGTACTTTGACATTGATGGTTGGCCTGATCTCAACAGTGTTGTTTGCTGTGACGCCAGCTACCGCAAAAACCTTTCGTTGGTCGTTTGCCAGCGACATCCCCTCCATGGATATCCACTCGCAGAATAATGCCCTGGCCAATATGGTCCACGGTTCTGTCTACGAGAGCCTTGTCATCTACAACAGCCGAACTTTCGCTCCTGAGCCGCTGCTGGCTACCGGGTGGACTGAAGTGAATCCGCGACAGGTGAGGTTCACGCTGCGGCAGGGTGTCCGATTCAGCGATGGCAGCGCCTTTGGTGCGGATGACGTGGTGTTTTCGATCAATCGCGCAATGGCGAAAACATCGAACTACCACATCTACACTCAGGGAATCGAGAGAGTGGTCAAGGTGAATAATCTGACTGTCGATATTTTTCTCTCTGTGCCGAACCCGGTTCTGATTCGCCAGCTCACCGAGCTCAGAATGATGAGCAAGACTTGGGCGGAAAAAAATAATTCGGTTGAGCCTAAGGATCTCAAGACCAAGGATGAGCCGTTTTCCCACCGCAACGCGATGGGCACTGGACCCTATATTTTGAAGTCATGGCAGCCCGACCAGCGTATGGTGTTGGTCCGAAATCCAAACTGGTGGGGTGCAGGAAAGTTCCCCACCAATGTTGAAGAGATCATTTTCCTGCCGATTCGCTCCGATGCGACCCGGATGGCCGCTTTATTTTCTGGCGAGATTGATTTTGTGCTCGATCCCACGCCGCAAGATCTGCCAAGAGTGCGCAGCAACTCTACCCTTCAGTTGATCGAGGGCCCTGAGAATCGCACCATCTTCCTCGGAATGGATCAGTTTCGAGATGAACTTCCAGGCAGCAACGTGAAGGGCAAAAATCCGCTAAAGGATGTCAACGTGCGTAAGGCGCTTTATCAAGCGATCGATATCGAGAACATTCACAAAGTTGTCATGCGGGGCCAGGCTCAGATCACCGGAGCCCTTGTGGCGCCGCAGGTGGACGGCTGGACCGAGGGCGTCCATCGACGCCATGCCTACGATCCCAAGGAGTCCGTCAGACTGCTCGCGGCAGCAGGATACCCCAATGGGTTTGAGGTTGATTTCGCATGCCCCAATAATCGTTACGTTAATGATGAGCAGATCTGCCAAGCGATCACTGCGATGTGGGCCAAAGTCGGCGTTCGCGCGAAGTTGAGAACCTTGCCGCTGGTCACCTATTTCCCGATGATCCAGCGTCATGAGGCCAGTATTTATATGCTGGGATGGGGTGTACCGACTTTCGATGCTCTGTATTCGCTGCAGTCGCTTGTTCGCACGAAAACGACCGGAGCTGATGGAAATTACAATGTGGGCCGGTACAGTAATGCGAAAATGGATCAGATTGTGGATCGCATTAAGACCGAGACCGACTCACTGATTCGAAAGCGACTGATGGCCGAAGCTTTGCAGCTTCAAAACGATACAGTCGCGCACATCCCACTGCATAATCAATTTATCCCGTGGGCTGCGAAGAAATCGATCGAGACCGTGCATCGTGCCGACAACCGGATTGATTGGCGCCTCACTGTTGTTCGTTAACGGATGACCTCTATTGATGGATAACCGTCTGTAGCCTCGCTCAAACTCAATGTTGGTTTTTCTTCTCGAGCGAGTGCTGCAGTGCCTATTGGTGCTGCTTGCAGTTGCCTTAATTGCTTTTTTGCTCTTTCAATATGTGGGCGATCCGGTGCTGTTCATACTTGGGCAGGATGCGACCGAGGAGCAGGTCGGTGCTCTACGCGAATCGCTGGGGCTTGATCAGCCCGCCTTGGTTCAGTTCGGATATTTTTTGCTGAATGCAATTCAGGGTGAGTTTGGACTAAGCCTGCGGCAGGGCATCGCAGTTTCCACCCTCATTGCTGAGCGGCTTCCGGCAACTCTGGAGTTGGCCATTGTGGCTGCCATCATTGCGCTTGTGGTAGGAATCCCCATGGGGGTATATGCCGCCATTCGCAGGGGATCTGCCTTGGCCCAAGTCTTTATGGCGATCTCCTTACTGGGCGTCTCACTGCCGACATTCTTAATTGGTATTTTTCTCATCCTTATTTTTTCCGTAGCGCTTGGCGTTTTGCCAAGCTTTGGCCGAGGAGAGGTCACGAGCCTATGGGGATTCACCACTGGGCTTTTCGGCTGGGGTGGAATCAAACATCTGATCCTGCCGTCAATCACGCTTGCTGTTTTTCAGCTGACTTTGATCATGCGGCTCGTCCGAACCGAAATGCTGGAAGTGCTTCGGATGGACTATATCCGGTTCGCCCGAGCCCGGGGCCTTCGGCAACGCTCGATTTATTTTGGGCATGCGTTGAAAAATACGCTCGTACCGGTGATTACGATCACCGGATTACAGCTCGGAGGATTGATTGCTTTTGCCATCATCACGGAGACGGTTTTTCAGTGGCCCGGAATGGGACTGCTCTTTATTCAGGCGGTTAATTTCGCTGACATCCCCGTGATGGCCGCCTACCTTTGTTTGATTTCAGTCATTTTTGTCGTGATTAATCTAATCGTTGATCTTCTTTATTTCACGGTAGATCCTCGGTTAAGAGTTCAGCTCGGCTAGAAGTTACATAAAGAAGTCATCAAGAGCCCGCAGGTGCTAAAAAAAATTTTTGATAGTGATATCGGTTACAGCTTTCGCTCCTCGGCGGTGGCGATTGGTTCCTCGGTGATTGCAGGCCTTTGCGTACTGGGCGCAGCGCTCAGCGGCTTGATTGCCCCGCATAATCCATTTGATCTTGCAAGCCTCATTCTTTCGGATGCACGCTTGCCGCCAGCTTGGAGCGAGGGGGGATCCTGGCGGTATATCCTGGGCACTGATGACCAGGGCCGTGACATGCTGTCCGCTATTCTTTATGGCATGCGGATCTCGCTGCTCGTCAGTATCGTTTCGGTAGCGCTCTCCGTTTTGATTGGCACCTCCCTGGGGCTTCTCGCCGGGTACCTGGGTGGCTGGCTCGATGCATTTCTGATGCGTCTGTGTGATGTCATGCTGAGTTTTCCGGCCATTCTTATTGCCTTATTGATCGCAGGCGTTGGACGTGCGCTTTTCCCGGACGCCCATGAATCGTTGGCGTTTGGGGTGTTGGTGCTCTCCATTACATTGCCAGGGTGGGTTCAATATGCCCGCACGGTCCGCGCATCGACTTTGGTCGAATCTCGTAAAGAATATGTCCTTGCTGCCCGATTAATCGGGGTTAGCTCGATCCGAATTGTCTATCGGCATGTGCTTCCAAATGTGGTTGGCCCAATTCTAGTGCTTGCCACGATACAAATTGCGACGTCGATCATTACCGAAGCAACACTGTCATTTTTGGGTGTTGGAGTGCCGCCAACATCTCCGTCTCTCGGAACATTGATTCGAATTGGAAACGATTACCTATTTTCCGGGGAGTGGTGGATTCTGGTTTTTCCGGGCGTGGCACTCGTCATTTTGGCGGTATCAGTGAACTTATTGGGCGATTGGATGCGCGATGCGTTCAACCCTCGCTTGCGAGTGGGCCGATAGGGTTTAGAGATGACAGCACCGCTACTTCAAATCGATCAGCTTGTGGTGGAGTTTCCCACACGTGACTCGAGACTGCGGGCTCTGGATGGGGTTTCTTTAAATATTGCTGCCGGCGAGATCCTTGGTCTTGTGGGGGAGTCTGGAGCGGGAAAGTCGATGACCGGACTCGCTACCATTGGACTGCTTGATCCACCAGGCCGGATCTCGTCTGGCCAAGTATTACTTCAGGGCCAGCGTATTGATCACTTATCGGAGCAGGAGCTCCAAAGCATACGTGGTCGAAAGATTGGTGCTATTTTTCAGGATCCGCTTACTGCGCTCAATCCGCTATACACCGTCGGTCAGCAGTTAATCGAGACGATTCAGACGCACTTACACCTGACGGTCTCTCAGGCGAGAGCCCGGGCCATCGAGCTGCTCAAGGAGACTGGAATACCAGCCGCCGAGGAGCGCATCGACCATTATCCCCACCAGTTTTCTGGGGGAATGCGACAGCGCGTTGTGATTGCCTTAGCGCTTTGCGCCGAGCCGGCGTTGGTGATTGCTGATGAGCCTACCACTGCGCTGGACGTATCCATACAGGCCCAGATCATTGGGCTGCTGCGGCAGGCCTGCCGTCAGCGCGGCGCCGGAGTCATGCTGATTACTCATGATCTCGGCGTCATCGCAGAGACATGCGATCGTGTGGCGGTCATGTATTCCGGCCGTGTGATTGAGCAGGGCCCGGTCGCAGACGTGATTCACCGGCCCTGCCATCCATACACAGTTGGCTTGATGGCCGCTATTCCGACACTGGATCAGCGCCGGAAACGCCTAACGCATATTCCGGGCAATATGCCCCGGCTGGATGGTCTTCCCAGCGGGTGCGCTTTTCATCCTCGGTGTGCACTTGCCGATGATCGTTGCGCGTCTGAGCGTCCCGAATTAAGCCGACTAAAGATGGGTCGTGATGTCGCGTGCTGGCGCAGCGAAAACGCTCGTAGCCTGATGGGCGAGATGGAGCGCCAAGGCGGAGAGCCCTTGCAGTCGGATCGGCAGGCGGAATCGTCCCACGCAAATCATCAGCCACTTGTGGCGATGCAGGGGCTTCATCGAACCTTTGATGTGAGCCCCTCTTGGCTGACGCGGCTGATCTACCGTCGGCCGCGGCTTTTGCTTCGGGCGGTAATGGACATACATCTTGAACTTTCCAGGGGAGAAACATTTGCCTTGGTGGGGGAGTCGGGCTGCGGAAAAACCACTCTGGCCCGTGTTGTGGTGGGGCTCGATTCACCCACGGAAGGTGAGGTTCAGTTTGATGGCATTGGCCTTCACGCGACACTGCAATCGGGCCGCTCTCGGGATCTGCGGCAGAAAATCCAAATGATTTTTCAGGATCCATACTCAAGCCTGAATC
>JAGWWC010000066.1 GCA_018970545.1 Betaproteobacteria bacterium
GATGGCCATGACCGTGGTCTTGGCCGATGGAAAAATTATCCGCACAGGCAGCCGCGCAAGGAAGTCCTCCGCTGGCTACGACCTGACTCGGCTTTTGGTGGGTTCCGAGGGTACGCTAGCCATCATCACCGAATTAACCGTCAGACTCTATCCGCTGCCCGAGGCAATCTCAGCAGCCGTCTGCCCATTTAAGACTGTTGATGATGCGGTCAACACTGTCATCCGCACCATCCAGATGGGCATACCAGTAGCCCGTATTGAATTACTGGATGCGCTCACCCTGACTGCCATCAACCGCTTCAGTAAGACCCAGCTGCCGGAGCGGCCAACACTGTTTTTTGAATTTCATGGCACTGACGCCTCGGCACAAGAGCAGGCCGAGCGGGTCCAAGAGATCGCCCATGAATTCGGCGGCGAACAATTCGAGTGGGCGACGCGATCAGAAGACCGTACCCGCCTCTGGCAGGCCCGGCACGATGCCTATTTCGCATGCCTGCAGATGAAGCCCGGCAGCCGGGCCTTTCCGACCGATGTCTGTGTGCCGATTTCTCGGCTCTCTGAATGCATCCATGCCACCAATGCCGATTTGGCCCAGGTCTCCATACCGGTGATGCTCTTTGGCCATGTGGGCGACGGTAACTTCCACCTTGTGGTGCTGATTGATCCGAATAATGCGCAAGAAATTGAGCAAGCTGAATGGATCAATGAGCGGGTTGTTGAGCGGGCGCTGGCCATGGAGGGCACCTGCACCGGAGAACATGGTATTGGCCTGGGCAAGCGTAAATTCATGGTGAAAGAGCATGGCGAAGATGCTGTTGCCGTGATGCGAACGATCAAACAGGCCTTAGATCCTCAGGGGTTACTGAATCCCGGGAAGATTCTTCCCGAATAAAACCGGCTAGCGCTTGGCGAAGCGGTCCCACTGCTGCATAAGACCCGTCCACTGGCCACGTGCCGCCTGAAGGTGGCGCTCCTTGACGTGTCCATAGCCACGAATATTGTCTGCAATCGCAGCGATCTTAATAGCGAGCTCCAGATTTTCGGCAGTTAACGCAGGCAGCAGCGAGGCGATGCAGTCACGATACTGGCCAATTAACGCCCGCTCAGTTCGGCGCTCTTCGGTGTAGCCAAAGACATCGAGCGGCGAGCCGCGTAAAAACCGACACGATGCCAGCAGGCCCATCATGGGCCTTACCCATGGCCCGAAGCGTCGCTTGATCAGTTCACCGCGCTGATTGCGCCGCGATAAAAGCGGCGGCGCCAAATAATGCGCAATCCGATAGCCCGGCTGGAAATGACGGGCAATCTGATCCAAGAATTCGCGATCGGTATGCAGACGGGCCACTTCGTATTCATCTTTATAAGCCATCAGCTTAAATAGGCCTCGCATTACCGTTTCAGTCAGCCGCAGGCCTTGGCCCAGGGCCTGCTCTGCAGACTGCACACGGGCGACGAACTCAGCATAGGTCTTGGCATATCGGGCATTTTGATAGGCCGCAAGAAACGCTTTGCGTTTTTCGATTCGGCTCTCCAGGCTGGGCCTGGGCACAAAAGCGATTGGCTGTACATCCGGAATACGGCGCAACAACTCAGGATCACGCGCCGCCCGCCGGCCCCAGTCAAAGGCCTGCTTATTCTTTTCCACTGCAACAGCGTTTAACTCCATCGCCAGAAAAATCGACTGGCGCGTGAGCGGAATCAAGCCCCGCTGCCAGGCAAAGCCCAGCAGTAAAGGGTTGGCAAATATCGCATCCCCCAAAAGCTGCTGGGCCAAACTCTGGGCATCAACAATCGCGCAGCGCTCCTCGCCCACGGCCCGTTGAATTGATGACGCGCACTGCTGGGCCGGAAACTCCCAGTCGGGCTTATGAATCAAAGCAGCAGTCGGCGAATGATGGCTATTCATGACCACCTGGGTCTGGCCCTCACGCATTAAGGCCAGCGTAGACTGGCCCGCAGCCACAATGCCATCACAGGCCAGAATCAAATCGGCTTTGGCAAGATCGACCTTGGAGGTATGAATGGCACCGGCCTGCTGCGCGATCTGCACATGACTCCAAGTCGAGCCCCCTTTTTGGGCAAGGCCTGCGGCATCCTGTGTCACAACCGACTTGCCTTCAATGTGGGCAGCGACGCCCAATAGCTGCCCAATCGTAATCACCCCTGTGCCGCCAATGCCAGCGATCACAATGCGATAAGGCTGGCTGCAATCAGGAATTTCAGGTGTGGGGTCGGCCTCGAAATTCGCATCACTGCCCGCCGCCGACGCGAGTAGCCCGATGGCTTTGGGTTTTTTAGGCCGTACGCCTTCGACAGTGACAAAGCTTGGGCAAAACCCCTTCAGGCAGGACTCGTCTTTGTTGCAACTGCTGTGATTGATCTGACGCTTTCGGCCAAACTCAGTCTCAAGCGGCTCTACCGATAAGCAGTTGCTCTGCGCAGAGCAGTCTCCGCAACCCTCGCAGACCAGATCGTTGATCACCACATAACGTTCGGGATCTTGCAGCCGGCCACGCTTGCGACGGCGACGCTTTTCGGTGGCGCAGGTCTGATCATAAACAATGACCGTGGTGCCTTTGGTCTCCCGGAGTTCCCGCTGAAGTCGATCCAGATCATCGCGGTGCTCGACCGTGACACCTGCCTCCAGAACAACGCCGTTGTACTCCTCAAGGCGATCGGTCACCACCACGACCCGGGCTGCGCCCTCGGCCACACAGCTTTTTACAATCTGCGGCACCGACAGGCCCTCGGGCCGCTCGCCCACCTGCTGACCGCCTGTCATGGCGACTGCATCGTTATAAAGAATCTTGAAAGTGATATTGACGCCCGCTGCGATGCACTGACGAATCGCAAGAATCCCACTATGAAACCATGTGCCATCTCCGAGATTGGCAAAGACATGTTCTTCATGAGTAAACGGTGCCTGGCCGACCCAGGGCACGCCCTCGCCTCCCATCTGGGTAAAGGTGCTGGTGGATCGGTCCATCCAGATCGCCATGTAGTGGCAGCCAATACCTGCTAAAGCCCGGCTGCCTTCGGGCACACGGGTGCTGGTGTTATGCGGGCAGCCGCTGCAAAACCAGGGCGGCCGCTCTACCGACTGGCCTGATACCACCTTTAGTGACTGCTCTTTGGCATCAATCACCGCAAGCCGTTGCTGCATACGGGCATCAATGTCATCGGGCACGCCCATTTTGCGTAGACGACGGGCAATAGCTTTTGCAATCAGTGCGGGCGTGAGATCCGCCTTTGCGCGCAGCAGCCAGTTTTCTGCGGGATTGGGCCTTGCCCACTCACCGCCAGAGTGATCATCATCCGATTCATCGAATTTACCCACCACATCAGGCCGAACATCGGGCCGCCAGTTGTAGAGCTCTTCTTTGAGCTGATACTCAATGATCTGGCGCTTTTCTTCGACCACCAGAATCTCTTTAAGTCCGGCGGCAAATTCGCGTGTGATGGTGGCCTCTAATGGCCAGACCACGTTGACCTGATGCAGACGAACGCCAAGCCGCCTGCAGTGTTCGTCGGTCAGCCCAAGGTCCGCAAGGGCCTGGCGGGTATCGTTAAACGCTTTGCCGCTGGCGATAATGCCGAACCGATCATCGGGTCCGGCGATCACATTGTGGTTTAAGCGGTTGGCGCGCACATACGCTAAGGCTGCATACCACTTGGTCTCCATGAGTCGGGCTTCTTGATCCAGCGCCGCATCCGGCCAGCGGATGTGAACACCAGAAGCCGGCATCGGAAAGTCCTGCGGCAACATCAGATTAATGCGATCGTGATCGACCAAAACGGTCGCTGATGACTCCACGACCTCTTGAATCGTCTTCATGCCACACCACAGGCCGGAGAATCGGCTCATCGCAAACGCATGCAGGCCCATATCCAAAATGCCTTGTACATCCGATGGGAAAAACACCGGAAACCCACAGGCCTTAAAAATATGATCGCTTTGATGGGCAGCCGTTGAACTTTTGGCGACATGGTCATCACCAGCAACCGCAATCACGCCGCCCAGCCGCGATGTGCCCGCCATGTTGGCGTGCTTAAACACATCTGAGCAGCGATCAACGCCCGGCCCCTTGCCATACCAGATGCCAAACACGCCATCGACCTTGCGCTTGTCGGGAAAGAGATCGAGCTGCTGCGTACCCCAGATCGCAGTGGCAGCGAGCTCTTCATTCACGCCAGGCTGAAACACCACCTGATGGGCCGCCAGGTGCTTGCGCGCAGCCCACAGGGCCTGGTCATATCCGCCAAGCGGACTGCCCCGATAGCCGCTGATGAATCCGCCAGTATTTAAGCCCGCCTGCTGATCGCGCTGCCGCTGCATCATGGGCAGCCTCACCAGCGCCTGGGTGCCACTCATAAAGGCCCAGCCGCGCTCCAGCGTGTATTTATCGTCTAGCGATACCTGTCGCTCTGGTGGCGGGGGCATTTCTTGCTTCATGAAGCAAGATGGTCAGGCACGACGGGAAGGGGCGTCAACCCATTCCCGCGGCCCGTGCTGGAAACCCCCAAGCAACGGGGAGAGACCTACTTCTTTTTCTGCGGCGGCAGATCGGTACAACTGCCCGAGAAGACCTCGGCCACCATGCCAATTGACTCTCCCAGGGTCGGATGGGGATGGATCGTCTTGCCGATATCGTGCGGATCTGCGCCCATTTCAATGGCCAATGCGAATTCACCAATCATGTCGCCAGCGTGGGTGCCAACAATCGCACCACCAATGACGCGATGGCTCTCAGGATCCACAATAATTTTTGTAAAGCCCTCGTCCCGGCCGTTGGCGATTGCGCGGCCTGAAGCCGCCCAAGGGAATACGGCTTTTTCGATCTTCATGCCCTTGGCCTTGGCCTCATCCTCGGTCACGCCGACCCAGGCAACTTCAGGATCGGTGTAAGCCACAGACGGAATCACGCGGGCATCGAAAAATGATTTCTGCCCTGCCGCCGCCTCGGCCGCAACATGTCCTTCGTGCACCGCCTTGTGCGCCAGCATTGGATTGCCAACGATATCGCCGATCGCAAAAATATGGGGTTGGTTGGTCCGCATCTGGGCATCGACAGCAATAAATCCGCGGTCGCTCACCGTTACCCCGGCCTGCTCGGCAGCAATCGATGCACCGTTGGGCCTTCTGCCAACAGCCTGAAGCACGAGGTCATAGACCTGCGGCTCTGCCGGTGCGCCCTCGCCTTCAAACTTCACATGAATACCATCGGCCTTAGCCTCGGCGCCTACGGTCTTACATTTCAGCATGAGCTTATCGAAACGGTGAGCGTTGTGCTTCTGCCAGACCTTCACCAGATCACGGTCAGCGCCCTGCATCAGGCCATCGAGCATTTCCACCACATCAATGCGTGCGCCGAGGGTGGAATACACAGTCGCCATTTCCAAGCCAATGATTCCGCCACCAATCACCAGCATACGCTTAGGCTTAAATTTCAGCTCTAACGCACCGGTAGAAGTCACGACACGCTCATCCTGCGGCATAAAGGGCAGTTTCACGGCCTCGGAACCCGCTGCAATGATGGCTTTTTGAAAGCCGACGACTTTTTTGCTGCCATCTGCAGCCGTAATTTCGATGTGAAAGCTATCAATGAACCTACCCACGCCCTGCACGACTTGCACTTTGCGTGCCTTGGCCATACCGGCTAAGCCGCCGGTGAGCTTGCCAATGACTTTTGATTTGTGATCGCGCAGCTTATTCAGATCAACAGCGGGCTCACCGAAGCTCACACCGAGTGCGCCCATGTGTTTGACTTCGTCCATGACTGCCGCGACATGCAGCAATGCTTTCGACGGAATGCAGCCAACGTTTAAGCAGACACCACCGAGTGTGGAGAAGCGCTCAATGAGCACCGTATTCATACCGAGGTCCGCCGCACGAAACGCGGCAGAGTAGCCGCCTGGGCCGGCGCCTAAGACTGCCATGTCGCAGGAGATGTCGGGGGTGCCGGTGAAGCGTTTGATTGCAGCTGCGCTTGCTGGGCTAGGTGATCCCTGTGGGTTCGCAGCGCCGCCTGAGCTTGGATTCGACTGACCGCCAGCGCCGCCTGAGCTCGGCGCTCCGCTCGACCCCGCTTTTGACTCGCTACGCGCCGACTCAGCCGTCGCTGCGCCAGTGGCTCCCGATTCCGCAGCGGCGGGTGCGCCTGTAGGTGCGGATGCTGCGGCACCTGCGGCCTCGATGAGGGCGAGGACGGAGCCTTCGGAGACTTTGTCGCCGAGTTTGACTTTCATCTCGACGATCTTTCCGGCAATAGAGGCTGGGATCTCCATTGAGGCTTTATCACTTTCAACCGTAATTAAGCTTTGCTCAACGCTAATGCTGTCTCCGGGTTTAACCAATACTTCGATGATTTCGACATCTTTGAAGTCCCCAATATCCGGAACCTTTAACTCAACAGTTGCCATGCGTGGTCTCCCGTTCCGAATCAGAGGACTGCGCGACGGAAGTCGCCCAGCAGTGACCGCAGCAC
>JAGWWC010000011.1 GCA_018970545.1 Betaproteobacteria bacterium
ACCGCAGCCGATGTGCAAGGCCCGATGGTGACCTGGATGCCGATTAAGTCTTTTATCACCGTGCCTTTGGTGCTGGAGAAGTCCCCCTCGGTGCCTGCGAATTACCCATTAAAGCGCGGCGAGTTGCCAAAGCTCACCGCCGGCAGGCAAATTATGCGGGGCTACGCCTGGGCGCCGCAGCACGGCATCTGGTATGTCGAGTACCGTATTGATGGCGGCATGTGGCAGCGGGCAACGATTCGCCAGCCCAATCTCGGCAGATACACCTGGGTGCGCTTTGACTTCCCGTGGGATGCCACCCCGGGGGTTCACGTGGTGGAAACCCGCGGATATGACACCAAGGGTGAGACTCAGCCGGCATCGGTGCCCTTTAATCAGCTGGGTATGGCCAACGGGGCGATTCCGAAGTTTCGCATCCAGGTCGTTTAACCCGATGAGACGCTGCGGTCGCCAAGGTGCGGCCGCAGCTTTTCTCTACCTCTTTTTCGACTCTATGAAGACTAAATTTTTAGTGGGCCTGGCGCTTGCTGCCAGTGTTTCGGCTGCAACTGCAGTCGAGATTCCGCAAGGCGCGAGCCCCCAGGTAAGCTTGGGTGGCACTTTGTATGGAAAGCACTGCGTGGTCTGCCACGGAGTAAATGGCCGTGACGCCGTGACCTTTCCGAGACCCATCTGGGGGCCAGGCCAAGACATCAAAAAGTTTCAAAACGCTAAGGGACTTGTTGAGTATCTGCAGATGCTGATGCCTTTTGATGACCCAGCAAAGATTAACGACGCAGAAAAGACAGCCATTGCGGCCTTCATGCTGGTGAAAAACGGTGACTTGCCGCCAAGTGCAAACTTGCCTCTTGGCGGTAATGCAAGTCCGATTAAATAGCTATTCAGCAGTGTTTTAAATGGAAAAGGGGCTGGAGAAATCTGGCCCCTTCTCCTTGATAAATCGTGATGGCGTAGTCAGGTGCTACTTTACATTGCCAAAGTTATGCGTTGTTGATCACAGCCGAATTACTCGTACAAGGGCCCGCTCGGGCAAAATTCTCAAAGTAACTTTCGCAAAAAAAAGGGGGGGTGAGGATGAGGCGGCCTGTCATTTGCCTTTCCAGGCGCAGGGCGGCCTGGGCCTTCGGAATAAGTATCACTGCGCCGGCAGCAGTCTTGTCAGGTTGCGCTGTCTCTCCAGTAAGTGGCGAGCGGATTCTGGTCGGGATGGCTGAGCGAGACGAACTTACTGTGGATCGAACAATGGCCGCCCACCAGTTCTCGTTAGATATGGGCGCCATTCAAGACCCAAAAGTCAATGCTTACGTCACCGAGGTAGGCGAGAGACTCCAAGGCAACACGCATCGAAAGTCTATGCCTTACAACTATCGGGTCGTCAACGCCAACTATCTGAATGCCTACACATTTCCGGGTGGCTCGATGGCGCTCACTCGAGGCATCATGATTGAACTGCAAAGCGAGGCGGAGCTTGCTGGTGTCCTCGGCCACGAGCTGGGTCACGTAAATGCGCGTCACGCCGCCCAACGGCAGGGCCAGGCGCTATTGGCAGCAGTCGCTCTGGCCACCGTGGAGGCGGCCACCCGAGACTCTCGAAATCGTGAACTGGTCGGAATTGGCAGCCAATTGGGAGCAAGCGTTTTGCTGGCGAGCTACTCAAGAGAGTTTGAGCGGGAAGCCGACAGTCTCGGCCAAGAGTACCTTGCACGTGCAGACTACCCGGCCGCTGCGATGGTCATGGTTCATGAGATGCTGGTGCGGACCGAGAAGGAAAAGCCGGGGTTATTGGAGACTATGTTTTCATCGCATCCGATGTCAGCGGAGCGGGTGAGAAACGCTCGGGCGCTTGCCGCTTCCCGCTATTCGCTGACGCAGCATCGATCGATTCATCGCGAGCGTTTTATGGACAACACGGCGAGTCTGCGTGCACTCAAACCAACCATTGAGGAAAACCGAAACGCTGAGCTGCTGATGGGGAAAAAGAAAATGACCGAGGCTCATTCGATTCTTCGCACGACCCTGCGCCGCAGCCCCAATGACTATCCAACTCTTTTTCGGCTGGCCCAGATTAATCAAGCGCTCAACCATGTTGGCGAGGCACTCCGCTACGCCCAAGAGGCCCAGAATGTTTATCCCCAGGAGGCTCAAGCGCATAAGCTGGTGGGCGTATTGCAGATGCAGCGCGGAAATCCTGCGGCGGCACTGACGAGTTATCAGCAATACGAGCGTTTTTTATCTGGCGATATTGGCGTATCGTTTTTAAAGGGGTTGGCGCATGAATCCCTCGGAGACCGTGCGCTTGCTGCGAGGCAATTTCAGGTTTTTTTAAACGGAGGCGGCTCCGGCGAGGGGGCGACCTATGCTCGAGAAAGAATGAAAAAGTGGGGCCTCACTGGGCGTTAGAAATCTACACAGCGATTAAGTCGTATTCATTTTGTTTGCGTACGCCCAGAAATGATCGAGTCGCTATGCTTTGATGAGATCACGAATTGCTTTTGATAGTGCGGTCGTGCCTGAGACAAAGCTTTCATGATTCTGTTCGACTTTATCAAGGTCATATCGGTAGTTCACCATCATCCCAAAGGACTGTTTGAGCCCTTTGCTGGAGTGGTCTGCGCCCAGGTTAACCCGTTCGAGTATTGCTCCATTGTTGAGATGAAACTTGGCAACCGGATCGCTGCGCACGCTTTCATCCGGGGCGGTTTGGGCAAGATAGGCCGAACACAGGCGCGTCAGTCGGTTCTGATGCGTTGCTGATAACACCGCATTTGATTTTGATAGGTTTTGAAGATTCGGCTGTAGTTCCTTGAAGTCGGCTTCGAGCCGACTCAGCTCTTTGGCGGTGTATCGTCCGGACTTCCACTTTGGTCCTTTGAGTAAAAATTCGGCCAAAGATGGAATAGGCGATAGGGTGCAGAAGGTCTTAAGACCGGGAAACTCTAATTTCAGATCCTCAGCAACCCGCTTGATCAGGAAGTTACCGAGATGAATTCCTTTTAAGCCCGGCTGACAATTTGAGATTGAATAAAAAGCCGCCACTTTATAGCGCTTTGTCTCCACTTCCGGGGGCTTACTGCGGTCCAGTAGTGGTGCTACCGCACTTGGCATATCGTTAAGAAGCGCGACCTCAACGAAGATCAGTGGTTCGTTTGGTAGTGTCGGATGAAAATAAGCATAGAGTCTGCGATCGGGCTCAAGTCGCCGTCTCAGGTCACCCCAGCCATCGATTTCGTGGACTGCTTCATGCTGGATGACTTTTTCGAGAAGGTGCGCCGGAGTCATCCAATCAAGCCGCTTGAGTTCCAAAAATCCAGGGTTAAACCACGAGGACAGCAGATGCTCAAAATCGGCATCGACTGCTGCCAGTGCTGGGGCCGAGCGCAAAGCGTTGAGGATCTCTTCGCGCATCCGGACGATGACTGCGGTACCAGAGGACACCCGATTTAGGCGCCGCAGCAATTCCTGCCGGGGAGGCTCGACTGCCCGCACCAATTCGATCAGGCTTTCGGGGGATCGTTTTTCCTTGTGGCTATCGAGTGCCCGAGTAATATGTTCAATATTGGGTTCGTATCGAGTTGCCAGTTGACTGTAGAACTCGCTTCGTGAACCGAAATCAAGTTTTTGATAGCGGTTTAAGGCACGGGAGGCAATTCCGACACTAACGGATTGACCTGGCTCTTTGATCAGCTCGTCGCAATCTGCAATAAGTTTTTTTAACTCAGTTTTCTGATTGGCAACTTCGCGGGCTGCTTTCAGGCGCTCGAACATCCTGGGATCGCTTTCAATGAATTGTCGTAATGCGTCTTTTACGTTAACTTAGTTTTCGAGACTTCTGTAGCTTTTTTTCGGCACTTCCGCTGGCCGCTTTGCTCACCAGCTCCTCGGTCTTTTGATAATGTGCGCTGAGCAACCGAATCGCGAGTTCGATATCGCCTTGGATTGCAGCATTCATTATCGATTGATGCTCTGCATGCTCATTTCGTTTCTTCGAAGGCCCGGAGGCTGCAAGCTGTCTGAGCCGATAGGCTTCTTCGGCCAATTTATCGCAGTAGCTTAACAACCATCGGGAGGGGCAGGTGGCGAGTAGTGCCCGGTGAAAATCCCGATGAAGAGCCTCCCACTCCGGGTTTGGTTGGTGCGACTGCTCATTGAGCGATCGGGGTGTGCGTCCAAGTCGGTGATGAAGCAGCACGAGTCGATCCTCCCAATCGGATGTTCGGGCGCTGATGGCGTCTTTGAGCGCTAGCGTCTCAAGACGGATACGGGTCTCGGTAAGTATCGGTAGCTCGGCCCAGTTGAGAGGTGCAACGCTAAACCCACGCAAATCATTTCGTACGACAAGGCCCTCCGCCGAGAGCCGTGACAGCGCCTCGCGAAGCGGGGTCGCACCGACCCCATACTTATCGCACATCAACTCGACTCTCAGCTTCGATCCGGGGGTGAGCAGTCCATCAGCGATATCAGTCCGGAGTTTTTCGTAGACAGCCGTAGCACGTGTTATGCCCTCTCTGGGCTGCGAGCCGACGCTGCGTACGGCAGGTTTTCTCGCCATCGCTTACAGGATCTCGGCAATCTCTTCGAAACGGTAGCGCTTCCCTCGCGGCTTTAGAGAGGCGTGGTCACCGTAGCCCAAGGCACAGAGAAAATTCGTTTTCACAGCGCTGCCCGACCAGAACGCCTGGTCAACCGCAGCGTGATCGAATCCCGACATGGGCCCACAATCAAGGCCAAGCAGTCGCGCAGCCAGCATTAAATACGCGCCCTGAAGGCTGCTGTTGCGAAGCGCGGTCGCGAAGGTTTTTTCCGCATTGCCGATGTAATAGTTCTTTGCCTCTGCTTTGTGAGGAAAAAGCTCGGTGAGCGTTGCAGGAAAGTTCAGATCCATGCCGATGATGGCCACCACGGGGGCGCTCAGGACTTTGCCGACATTTCCGGCATCTACACAGGTGGAGAGTTTTTTTCGGGAAGAGTCGCTTTGCGCAAATTTCAGCCGCATCGGCTGCGAGTTCATAGAGGTAGGGCCCCACTGGGCAAGCGAATACAGCTGCAACAGTGTCTCTGGCGAGAGGGTCTGAGGGAGCCAGCCGCCAAACGATCTCGCCTCTGAGAATAAACGCTTCGTGATTGCTTCAAGTGTGGGTTCGCTCATCATGTCGTCGGTTCTCCAAGTCGCTCTAATCCTGTAGCACGACCGCTCTAAGGGTTTTTGCTTATTTTATATAGAAATGACTGATTCACAATTTTATCGATTATTTTTTTGATGGCAATCATGTGGGAGACGCGTCATGTGGGGAAGATGCAAAGGATTGGGTGTTGCGCTGATGATGTCTGTATTGTCGGGCCTCGCGGCGCCGGCGTGGGCCTATCCGGATCGGCCCATCAAACTGATTGTGGCCTTTCCCCCCGGCAGCTCAACGGACATTGTCGCGCGCGCAATTGCGCAGCCTCTCGGTGAAGCGCTCGGCCAGCCTGTTGTTGTCGAGAATCGCGGTGGCGCCGGCGGGAATATCGGAACGATGGCAGTCGCGCGATCGCCTGCCGATGGCTACACGTTTTTGATGCATAGCGTGGCGTATTCGGTGAATCCGTCGCTGTACACTAATGCGGGCTACCAGGTAGGCAAAGAGTTGGTGGGCGTGGCCATGGGGGCTGTATCCCCGAATATCCTCTACGTGCATCCGTCAGTGAAAGCGAAGGATCTGAAAGAGCTGCTGGCGCTGTCCAAAACAGAGAAACTCAGTTACGGATCCTCGGGCAATGGCACCACCACCCATTTGGGGGCGGAGTTGTTGTTTAGAAATCTGGCCAAAGTCGACATACAGCACGTTCCATTTACCCCTGCGGCAGCAGCCACCGCAGTCGTGGGCAATCATGTGCCCATCGGCTCTACTTCGATACCGCCGGTGGTTCAGTTGGCAAAAGCGGGGAGAGTTCGGCCGATTGCGGTCACGAGCCTAAAGCGCAGCAGCGCCTTGCCTGATGTCCCCACTGTGGCAGAGCTCGGATATCCCGGTTTTGAGGCCAACACGTGGTTTGCCATGATGGCACCAGCGGGGGTGTCGGCAACGATCCTGGATCGCTTGAACACCGAGATTAACCGTATCCTGCAAAATCGGTCGATCAATGAGGGGTTTGCCGCCCAGTCACTTGAGGCCATTCGCATGGGCCGCACTGAGTTGGATGCATATCTTTTGTCCGAGTCTCGCAAATGGGCAGAGGTGGTGAAGCAGACCGGGGCCAAGGTCGATTAAGCATCGCATTAAAACTATGAAATTGGTGAGCTTTGTTCACGACTGCAGTGAGCGCTACGGAATCGCAGTGCAGGGGGGTGTTGTGGACATCCCCGGGTGCGATGCGGGCGCTCCACCCTCCATTCTTGATTTCATTCGTCTCCGAGATGAGGGCCCGGGTGAGTTTTCACGCCTTCTGGCGGCATGCGAATCCGGAGAGGTGATTCCGAACACCGAGGTTCGGTTCTTGCCCTGCATTCCCCACCCAAGCAAGATTATTTGCTTGGGTGTGAATTATCACGACCATGCCGCAGAAGGCGGAAACAAGGTTGCCGATTACCCCACCATTTTTTTAAGAGGCCCCTCATCATTGATTGGACATCTGGGCAAAATCCCTCTGTCGCGGGTTTCTGATAAGTTGGATTACGAAGCAGAACTTGCGCTTGTGATTGGAAAGTCAGCCAAAGACGTAGCAGAGGAGCGGGCGCTGGATCACGTGTTTGGCTATGCTTGTTTTAACGATGCCACCTTCAGAGACTATCAACGCAAAACGACTCAATGGACGATCGGGAAAAATTTTGATGCGACGGGCGGATTTGGACCGTGGATTGTCTCCGCCGATGAACTCCCGCCGGGCGCTGTAGGTCTTCATATTGAGTCCCGGCTCAACGGCAACGTGATGCAAAGCGCATCGACAAAAGACATGGTGTTTGCTGTCGCGCAGACTATATCTCTGATGTCGCAATGCATGACACTGGAGCCAGGAGACGTCATCCTGATGGGCACCCCTGCTGGTGTGGGGTATGCCCGTACACCACCCGTGTGGATGAGGCCCGGTGATGTCATTGAGATTGAGATCGAGGGAATCGGCACACTTCGTAACACCATCGTTGGGGCCTGAATGGTCGATTTGGGCAGCCTGACTGGAGTCGTTGAGAGGAGCTTTGACGGCCTTGAAGACTCCCGGCGTCGTCAGCTTTTAAAAGACCTGGTCCGAACGATTCATGATTTTGTAGTGCGCAATAACATCTCGCATGCGGAATGGCGCCAATCGATTGAATTTTTGCATCGTGTTGGCGACATCAGCAATGCGTCACGCAGTGAATTCTCATTGCTCTCGGATGTGCTCGGTATTTCAAGTCTTGTGGATCTCATCGGAGCACCACCGGGCGCGACTCCGAGTAGCGTGTTGGGGCCTTTTCACTCGGCCGATTCGCCATGGCGCGACAACCCGGTTGATTTGGTCAAGCAAAACACGGGTGAAGTGGTGATTCTAGAGGGGGTTGTCAAAACGCTGTCGGGGTCGCCGATTGCGGATGCAACGATCGATTTTTGGCAGAACGCGGACAATGGGCTGTACTGGCAGGTCGACCCATCTCAGCCGGCTGATAATCTGCGCTGTAAATTGAAAGTTGGCAAAGACGGACACTTTTTGATTCGAACAATTCGGCCAAAACCGTATTGCATTCCCACCGATGGCCCGGTCTGGAAGGAGCTCGTTGAACCGGCACGCAGGTCGGCGTGGCGCCCAGGCCACTTTCATGTCATTGTGTCGGCGCCCGGATACCAGACCATCGTGACCGAGATTTTTGGTCACGATGATCCCTACCTAGCGACAGATGCAGTATTTGGTGTGCGTGAAGGCTTACTGGGTCGTTACGAAGCAGTCGATGGAGAGGCGCCTCGGATGCGATTTGATTTTGAATTGGCCAGAGGGGCGGAGGAAAGCTAAATGATTGGAGAAAGTAAAGTGCGTTTGCTCATCGTGATGTCGGTTGCGGCCCTGCTTGCCGGCTGCGCAACCTATATCAGCCCCCTCACCGAGGTGGCTCCGAAAGAGGCCGTCTGCCCCTCCGGCGTGCCGGCCGGAGTGAAATGTTTTCGGGGGCGTGATTCCGCGAACTCGCATTATCTGATTGCGGTGCCGCAGAAGTGGAGTGGCGTGCTGGTCGTTCACGCGCACGGCGGCCCGGTGCTGGGGGACCCACCGGCCTCGCGGGCCGACGAAGACATCAGGCGTTGGGCGATCACGCTGTCAGAGGGCCACGCTTGGGCCAGCTCGGTCTTTCGTCAGGGCGGGTTCGCAGTGACGACGGCCGCCGAGGATACCGAGCGTATCCGGCAGATCTTTATTCACTACATCGCCAGACCCCGCGTGACGCTACTGCATGGGCAGTCCTGGGGAACGATGGTGGCTGCTCGTGCGGCAGAGCTTTACCCGAATTCCTGGGGTGGCCTACTTTTGACCAGTAGCGTCATCGCCGGGCCGACCACCTATGACTTTCGGCTGGATTTGCGCGCTGTGTACCAACACCTTTGCGGTAATCATCCGCGGCCTACCGAGGCCCAGTACCCACTATCGATTGGGCTACCGGTTGGAGTAAAAATGAGCGCTCAAGAGCTGGCCTCCCGAGCCGATGAGTGTCTGGGAATTGGTAAGCCTGCAGCGCAGAGAACTGCCGAACAATTGAAAAAAATCAAAACGATTGTCGATGTGATTCGAATTCCGGAGGCCTCCATTTTGGGGCACCTGACATGGGGAACCATCAGTCTGCAGGATGTGGTGAGCAAGACCGGCGGTGCCAGTCCTTTTGGTAATCATTCTGTGCGATACCAAGGATCCGATGACGACAATGGCTTAAATGCCGCACTCGATGCGAAGGGCCTTCGATTCAAAGCCGATCCGATGGCAGCACGGGCCTTTGCGGCGGACGTCGATTACGCCGGAAGATTTCGGGTGCCAGTATTGACCACGCACGGCATCAACGACAGCACTGTCTTTGTCGAGGGTAACGACACGCTGCGTCAGCGGATGGAGCGGCATGGTGTTGGGGCTAATCTCGTGCAGACTTTTGTGGATTCGCGTGAACACAGCTATCTGGGGGATCCGATTTATCCACCGCTCTTTGAGGCGCTCCTGAAGTGGGTTGAGCAGGGCATCAAGCCCACGCCGCTCGGAATAGCGAATCGGTGCAAAGAGATGGCGATGCAGCAGGCAAATCTGTGTCGATTCGTCCCAGACTATGCGCCGCGGCCTCTGGCTTCACGAATCGCTCCGCGCTGAGACCAACACAGCGTCGCGTTTCAGAGTGACTCCACGCGATCGAGATCGGGACGGGAGAGCCAATTTGCAAATTCGTCGGCCAGACGTTGACTCTCACGGATTGCGATTTTCCAGTTGCGGATTCGCGAATCGAGGTCGTTGCTATAGGTGACAAAGTCAGTTCGATCGGGCAACTTTCGGTTGGGTAGGCGCGCCACCCAAGCCGGGTCTGGCGCAAGCACAATCGTGTTGTCGAGAAATGCGGTCGGCCGGTGTCGGGCTTTGAGTTGTTTGTCGAGCCATCCGGGCACGACGGCGCGCTGGAAATGGGGATAAAGCACCAGTCCTTGATAATTGAGATGCAAATGGTAATCCGTGATGCCGCCATCCCAGTAGGCGCCTAAGGGGGCACCGACAATCTCGGGGACGGACTGCAGCGCAAAGGGAATGCTGCAGCTGGCTTGAATCGCTTGCAGAAAATTCTGTTCGGTGAGTTTGAACTCGCGAGTGGCAAAGTCATCAGTGGCAAAGGGCCTGCCGTTGAGCGCATGGGCGCCAAGCGAAGAAAAGACTGTACGCTCCAGCCAAATACCCATCCAGCGCCGGTTCAGTGCGTTACTGAGGTAAGCCATGGCATACCCAAGGGGCGTGAGTAAGGCATGCTCTCGGCGCAGGACATACTTACCCCGGGAGCACAGCACATGCAATCGATAACGGGGATGGTGCAAGATTTCAGAAATTCGACCCGAATAAAATGACTGAAGGTTGCCGCGAAAGCTGTCGCTGACTTGTTGTGCGGTGGGTCGTTTTTGGCCTGGCGCAAGTGCATAGTCTTGATGCACGTAATCCCGCTCCAGCCGACCCAATGCTTGGACCGGCGAGGAAAGGCATGCGGTGGCCATTCTCCAGGCGCCGATGGAGGCGCCCACAAGGTGAATGGGCTGATCACTCTGGGGCAGCCAGCTGCCAAAAAGAAACCGATCTATCGGTCCGAGGATCAGTCCCTTCGGACCTCCAGCCGCCCCGGGAATGACATCAATATGCGCTGGTAGCAGGCCATGCTCGCGAATATGCGCCTGGGCTTTCGGTCCAGCGTAGATGCGGAGGGCCCTCTGGGTTGATGCGGTGATACGACTCAAATTTTGCGACAATTTAGATGTGAAAACTGCATTTTATGGTGATTGTCACGCATGACTCGTTTTCGGCGAGAAGCGCTATTCGGAATCTTAATTCCCTTTCTTTATCTGATTGTCGAGCTCGGCTTTACGGATCAGATCGTCGGAATTTTATCGGGCACAGCAAGCGATGAGATCTTAAAAGGCTTGGAGTTCTGGGCCAGGATTGTTTCGGGTACCGGCCTGGGACTGGTGCTGTTTCGGCTTAAGTTGCTCGCACGTTTCCGGGAATCCTTGCGATTGATTGCTTTTGTCGCACTGGGCGTGGTCATCATGTGGAATGTACAGCGCGAACTCACCGATTATCTCGTCCGCACCGCTAAGCCGGAAGATAAGCAGGCCGCAGTGGCGCTTTCTCTGGTTGCGAAATACGCGGGCGAAGGCCGCCTCCGGCTTGAGAGCGGTGAGCCAGTCATTTGGGGACCGCTGGACCGGGCCGAAAAAGACATCGTGATGGCGTTGTTTCCCGCCGCGGCCTTGCACACCATGAATCGTGAGGCGCAGCTGACTCAGTGGGTGCTGGAGCACGGAAGTGTGAACGCCGGACTCACCATCACCACTGAGCTCGAATACAACGCTTACAAGAATTTGATTATTCCGCCAATTGTGGTGGGCATCTCACTGTTTTTCGCGCTCGTGAACCTTTCTTTTTTGGTGGGAACGTTTGGCAATTTGATTCGACCGAGAACGCGTTTGCCGGTGATGTTGGCGACGTTGCTGCTGCTGGTTTTGGTGTCTTTCATTCCGCGCAATGCGCTGATGGACTCCCCGGGTTATGTCAATGCAATGCGGGCTGGCCTATGGAAGGAAAAGCCGGTGCTTGGAATCTTGGTGGAATGGTCCTCGCAGACCGCACCGGCATGGAGTTTCCCGTCGCATCTCGCCCACGAGTTCCTGTTGGGCGGCTATTCATTTAAACGACCTGCTTTGCCTTGGTCTTCAGGCTAGGTGGGCGGCTACGGGTAAACTTGCAGCCCATGTCGTCCCCAGCTTCTAAGCCTGTTCGAACCCGGTTTGCACCCAGCCCAACGGGTTATCTCCACGTGGGTGGCGCCCGCACCGCACTGTATTGTTGGGCCTATGCCCGTCGCCACGGCGGCCAATTCATTCTTCGGATTGAAGATACGGATGTCGAGCGCTCCACTCCAGAGGCTGTTCAGGCCATCTTAGATGGCATGCAATGGCTTGGACTTACTCCCGATGAGGGCCCGATTTATCAGATGCGGCGTATGGACCGTTACCGAGAGGTAATCGCATTCATGCTCAAATCCGGCACCGCTTATCACTGTTACTGCACGCCACAGCAGTTAGATGCAATGCGTGAAGACCAGCGGGCCCGGGGGGCGAAGCCGCGCTATGACGGCCGCTGGCGGCCAGAAAATGCGCAGGCCAGTGGTCTCGTGCCACCACCAGGACTACTGCCGGTTGTGCGGTTTCGCAATCCAGACTCCGGCTTTGTGACTTGGGAAGATGGCGTGAAGGGCCGAATCTCAATTTCCAACGAAGAACTGGACGATCTCATCATCGCCCGTACGGACGGGACTCCGACTTATAACTTTTGTGTCGTGGTCGATGATATGGATATGCAGATCAGCCATGTTATCCGTGGCGATGATCACATCAACAATACGCCGCGGCAGATCAATATTTTGAAGGCCCTTGACGCAGCGGTGCCGACCTACGCGCATCTGCCGATGATTCACGGCCCAGATGGCGAGAAGCTGTCCAAGCGCCATGGCGCTGTGTCGGTCATGCAGTACCACAGCGATGGCTATCTGCCGCAGGCTTTGCTGAACTATTTGGCGCGGCTCGGGTGGAGCCATGGCAATGATGAAATTTTTTCTACCCAGCAGCTTCAAGAGTGGTTCTCCCTGGAGCATTGCAGTAAGTCGGCTGCCCAGTTTGATTTTGAAAAATTAAAGTGGATCAACAATCATTATCTGCGGCTACTCGACGGGCAAGAGCTGGCATCGATGGTGGCGCCGCGTGTTCGAGAGGAAGGATTTTCAGTGGCCAGTGGCCCGCCGCTTGCAGCGGTGTGTGAGCTGCTGAAAGATCGTGCGCAGACTCTCAACGAGCTTGCCGAGTCGGTTGCGATGTTCTACATGGAACCCCCCGATGTATCCGAGGCGCTGGCGGAGCAGCTCAGCCCGCCGGTACGCGCGGCCCTAACGGCGCTGGGGGCCAGTCTGCCTGCCGATTGGAATGCGTCAGCTCTGGCACTGGCGCTCAAAGGGGTCGTCTCGGCGTCCGGCTTGAAAATGCCGCAGATTGCAATGCCGCTTCGGCTGATCTTGATGGGCCGCACTGATACGCCATCGATCGATAAGGTCATGGCAGTCCTGGGCCGAGCCTGCGTCACACAGCGGCTTGGCGCTCATCTCGGCGCTCCTTAGCCAGACCTTGATCGCTTAAACTGCGGCTATGTCAGGAAACACTTTTGGTCATCTGTTTGCGGTGACGTCATTTGGGGAATCTCATGGCCCGGCGATTGGCTGTGTGGTGGATGGCTGCCCGCCAGGAATGGCTTTATCAGAGTCTGATATCCAGCCGGAGCTGGACCGTCGCCGGCCTGGCACCTCGCGACACGTGACCCAGCGGCAGGAGTCCGATACCGTTGAGATTCTCTCCGGCGTGTTCGAAGGGGTCACCACGGGCGCACCGATTGCCCTTCTGATTCGAAATCAGGATCAGCGCAGCAAAGATTACAACGACATCAAAGATACCTTCCGGCCCGGCCATGCCGATTACACCTACTGGCAAAAATACGGTGTGCGTGATTATCGGGGTGGCGGACGATCATCGGCCCGTGAGACCGCGGTTCGGGTAGCGGCTGCCGCAATTGCGAAGAAGTGGCTACGCGAAAAGTTTGGTGTGATGATCCGAGGTCACATGACGCAGTTAGGTGAAATCGCAGTTCGATTTGAAGACTGGGCAGAGGTGGACGCCAATCCGTTTTTCGCTGCAAACAAAAGCCAGATCGCCGAACTAGAAGCCTACATGGATAGCCTGCGCAAGGCGGGGGACTCCTGTGGGGCGCGCATCAATATTGAGGCAGCCCATGTTCCGGTGGGCTGGGGCGAACCGGTGTTTGATCGGCTGGATGCGGAGATCGCCTACGCCATGATGGGCATTAATGCAGTCAAAGGCGTAGAAATTGGCGCAGGTTTTCAGTCCATCGCTCAGCGGGGTTCGACCCATGGTGATGAGCTCACCCCTGCGGGCTTTGCAACGAACAATGCCGGCGGTGTGCTGGGTGGCATTTCTACCGGTCAGCCGATTACGGTGTCCATTGCGATCAAGCCCACTTCAAGCATTCGTACGCCGCGACGCTCCATTGATCTGCAGGGCCAGCCTACTGTGGTGGAGACCCACGGCCGGCACGATCCGTGTGTCGGCATTCGTGCAGCGCCGATTGCTGAGGCCATGCTCGCTTTGGTACTCATGGACCACGCCCTGCGTCACCGGGCCCAAAACGCTGACGTTCGCGTGCCAACGCCGCCGATTGCAGGGTGAGCGCGACCGCCCGTCTTGGGGCATTTTTTGGCGCTTACTTTGCTTATGTTGGTTTGTTTTCGCCTTACCTACCGCTTTGGCTAAACGCACGCGGCTTTAGTCCTGCCGAAATTGGCGTGCTCATCTCGCCGATGCAGTGGGCGCGAGTCTTTGGTCCGCCGGCGTGGGGGTGGCTTGCCGATCATGTGCGCGGGCCCCGGGGTGTAGCCCGAGTGATTCAAATTGCTGCGGTGGCCGCGTTAATCGCGAGTCTGGGGCTGCTGACATCGCTGCCGTTTTGGCCGTTATTTGCACTATTTTGTGTCTTGAGTTTCTTTCTCAGCGGCCAAGTGCCGATTGCAGAATCGCTCGCGATGCAGGCCGGCGGCGGGAGCCTGAAGCGATACGGCCGGATGCGGGTCTGGGGTTCCATTGGTTTTATTCTCGCGGTACTCAGTGCTGGCCCATGGTTTGATCGGGTCGGAATAGATTGGTTGCCCGCATCGCTGATCGGGGCGCTGTTGATTCTGGTGGTGGCCTCTGCCTTGCTGCCCGGCCGTGAGGTGCAGGCCGCGGCCACGCGGCATCGACTCATGGGTCAGGTGCTGCGCGATGGCCGGCTGCGTTCATTTCTGCTGGCGTCATTTCTCATGCTGATTGCCCACGCACCGCTGTACACCCTGTTTTCGCTCTGGCTGCATCAGCAGGGCTATAGCACCACTGAGATCGGTCTGCTCTGGGCTCTGGGGGTGGTTGCGGAAATCGTGATGTTTCAGTTTCAACACCGATTGTTTGATCGTTTCTCGGTAGGCCAGTGCTGGGTGGCGTCTTACGGGGTGACAGCGATTCGTTTTTTGATGATTGCTTGCTCCGGCGGGTCGTTGGTGGTGATCATTTTTGCCCAGATCCTGCATGCGGTGACATTTGGTATTCATCACAGCGCTTCCATGGCGCTGATACGGCAATGGTTTCCCCCCCAGGCCCAGGCCCGCGGTCAGGCCCTGTACACCATGGCTTCGTATGGTCTCGGCGGATCAATTGGCGGTATCGCTGCCGGCTGGCTATGGGAGGTCGTTTTTCCAGAGTTTGTGTTTGTGGTCTCGGCTGCGGCGGCCGTTGGCGGCGCAATTGCCGCCGTCATCGGGCTGAAGGCGGCGCGTCAGCGGGCCGAAACAGTGACCTAGCCCGGGCATAATTAAGGGCTCAGGAAAAAACTTACCCAATTCTTAGTGAGATTTGCGATGCCAGGACGCACCCTTTACGACAAACTGTGGGACGAGCATGTTGTCCACCAGGAAGCTGACGGTACCTGCCTGATTTATATTGATCGCCATCTGGTCCACGAGGTCACCAGCCCCCAGGCCTTTGAGGGCCTTGAACTCTCTGGCCGCCAGCTGTGGCGCAATGCCGCCAACCTGGCGGTGGTGGATCACAACGTGCCGACCACGGACCGCTCTCACGGAATCAGTGATCCGATCTCGCGTCTACAGGTGGAGACGCTAGATGCCAACACCAAAAAATTCAATATCCGATATTTCAATATCAGCGATCACCGTCAGGGCATCGTCCATGTCATTGGCCCTGAGCAGGGAGCAACGCTACCGGGTATGACGGTTGTCTGCGGCGATTCCCACACCAGTACCCATGGCGCATTCGCATGCCTTGCAATGGGAATCGGCACCTCCGAGGTCGAGCATGTGCTCGCTACCCAGTGTCTGCTGATGAAAAAAGCCAAGCGCATGCTCGTGAAAATCGAAGGCACACTCGGGCCGGGCGTCACCCCGAAGGATGTCGTGCTTGCTGTGATTGGAAAAATTGGCACCGCGGGCGGTACCGGATTTGCGATCGAGTTTGGCGGCGCGGTCATGCGATCCATGTCAATGGAAGGCCGCATGACGGTGTGCAATATGGCCATCGAGGCGGGCGCCCGCGCCGGGATGGTGGCGGTCGATCAAAAGACAATTGACTATGTTCGCGATAAGCCGATGGCACCCAAGGCTGCGGACTGGGATCGGGCACTCACGTACTGGCAGTCGCTGCATTCCGATTCCGACGCGCGTTTTGATTCGGTCGTGGAATTAAACGCCGCAGACATTGCCCCCCAGGTCACTTGGGGCACCTCACCCGAGATGGTCCTGCCAGTGGGGGCGCGGGTGCCCGATCCCGCCCACGAGTCCGATGCCTCAAGGCGTGAGGGCATGGAACGCGCACTTGCCTACATGGGCCTTGCACCCAACATGCCTCTGACCGAGATTGCCGTGGACAAAGTGTTTATCGGTTCGTGCACGAATTCGCGCATCGAGGATTTGCGTGCGGCTGCGGCCGTCATCAAGGGCCGCAAAAAAGCCGGTAATGTGAAGCTGGCGCTGGTGGTGCCCGGATCTGGGCTGATCAAGGCCCAGGCAGAGCAGGAAGGTCTTGATCAGGTATTTCGGCAGGCCGGCTTTGAGTGGCGTGAGCCAGGCTGCTCGATGTGTCTTGCAATGAATGCTGATCGGCTTGAGCCCGGTGAGCGCAGCGCTTCGACATCGAATCGCAATTTCGAGGGCCGGCAGGGTGCGGGGGGCCGCACCCATCTGGTTTCGCCCGCCATGGCGGCTGCCGCAGCACTGGCAGGCCATTTTGTTGATGTTCGACACTTCTAACTGCGGGGAATTCTTTCGATGAAACCTCTTGATCAGCACCAAGGTCTGGTGGCGCCGATGGATCGGGCCAATGTGGATACGGATGCCATCATCCCGAAGCAATTTTTAAAGTCGATTAAGCGTAGCGGTTTTGGCCCAAATCTTTTTGATGCTTGGCGTTACGAAGACGAAGGCCAGCCAGGTATGGACTGCAGCCGTCGGCCATTGAACAAAGAGTTTGTCTTAAATCAGGCTCGCTACCAGGGCGCAAGTATCTTGCTGGCCCGACGTAATTTCGGCTGCGGATCGAGCCGAGAGCACGCGCCTTGGGCATTAGAGGATTACGGATTTCGCGTGCTGATTGCGCCGTCTTATGCCGACATCTTTTTCAATAACTGCTTTAAAAATGGCCTACTGCCGATTGTGCTTGCCGAAAGCGATGTGGAAATTCTTTTTCAGCGGGTCTTTGGCGAGGAGGGCTTTCAGCTAAACGTCGACCTCTCCGGGCAAAAGATTGCAAGCCTGGATGGAAGTTTCTCGCGGTCTTTTGATATTGAGCCTTTTCGCAAGCATTGTCTGATCAATGGGCTGGATGACATTGGGCTGACGCTGCAGCATGCAGAGAAAATTCGTGCCTTTGAGTCGCGACGGCTTGCCGATCAGCCCTGGCTGGCGGTTGATCCGCATCGGGCATTAGGCTGACTCGGGGTACACGATGTCAACGCATTTAAAGCTCGCTGTGCTGCCCGGAGACGGTATTGGTCCCGAGATCACGCAGCAGGCGGTGCGGGTGCTCGAACGGCTGGCAGCCCAGGGCCACTTGTCGCTTACGCTCGAGCAGGCCCCGGTAGGAGGCGCGGGCTATCGGGCCAGTGGCCATCCCTTGCCCGAGGCAACGCTGCGACTGGCGAAGTCATCCGATGCCATTTTGTTTGGCGCAGTGGGCGACTTCAGTCTGGATAACTTGGCGCGTGAACTTCGACCTGAGCAGGCCATTCTCGGCCTGCGCCAAGAGCTTGAGCTGTTTGCAAATTTACGGCCCGCGATGATCTACCCCGAGCTTGCCGGGGCATCGACACTTAAGCCGGAAGTGGTCTCGGGCCTGGACATCATGATCATTCGTGAGCTCACCGGGGACATTTACTTTGGTAAGCCGCGTGGCATTCGCGTACTCGACAACGGAGAGCGCGAGGGCTTTGACACGATGGTCTATCGCGAAAGTGAGATCGTGAGAATCGGTCGGGTGGCATTTGAGGCAGCACGAAAGCGCGGCCATCGGGTCTGCTCGGTTGACAAAGCCAATGTGCTGGAGACGACGCAGCTCTGGCGTGATGTGATGACCACCTTGGGGAAGGAATATCCCGATGTGGCGCTCTCGCACATGTACGTGGATAACGCAGCCATGCAGCTCTTAAAGGACCCAAAGCAGTTTGATGTACTGGTAACTGGCAATATGTTTGGCGACATCCTTTCCGATGAGGCCTCCATGTTGACGGGTTCAATTGGCATGCTGCCTTCGGCTTCACTTGATGCCCGCAACAAAGGCCTGTACGAACCGATCCATGGATCGGCACCTGATATTGCAGGCAAGAATCTCGCAAATCCCTTGGCCACAATTCTGTCGGCCGCGATGCTGCTGCGCTATTCCTGCGGTCTGGCGCAGGCGGCCGATAAGATTGAGTCAGCCGTTCGTAAAACACTCGCCAGCGGCATGGCCACGCCCGATATCTACCGCGAGGGCTGCCAGCGGGTGGGAACAGTGGAGATGGGGGACGCGGTGATTGCCGCTTTGGCCTAGCAAAAAAAGAGAAATCGTGATGAAAAAAGTCGGTCTGGTGGGATGGCGGGGCATGGTGGGATCGGTCCTGATGCAGCGCATGCAGCAGGAAAATGATTTCAAGTGGATTGACCCTGTATTTTTCAGCACCTCAAATGCTGGCGGTGCTGGTCCGGCCTTTGCCAAAACCCAGCAGCCGCTGCAGTCCGCCTCAGACCTTGCGGCCCTAAAGGCAATGGATATCGTGATCACCTGCCAGGGCGGGGATTACACGAAAGCGATCTACCCCAAATTGCGGGCAAGCGGCTGGTCAGGCCATTGGATTGACGCGGCCTCTGCCCTGCGCATGGAAAACGATTGCGTCATCATCCTGGATCCGGTGAATCGTCCGGTGATCGATCGGGCGTTGGCGGCTGGCGGAAAAAATTGGATCGGTGGCAATTGCACCGTAAGTCTGATGCTCATGGCCATGGGCGGGCTATTTCGCGAGGGCCTGGTGGAGTGGGTCAGCGCCATGACGTATCAGGCGGCATCGGGTGCGGGCGCGCAGAACATGCGCGAGCTGCTCGAGCAAATGGGGAAGCTCCATCAGTCGGTTGCCCGAGAGCTTGCCGATCCGTCATCGGCGATTCTTGAAATTGACAAAAAAATCAGCGAACTCCTGCGCAGCGGGGCTTCCTCAGGATTGCCGGTGGAGAATTTTCGCGGTGTGCCGCTTGCTGGCAGTCTGATTCCTTGGATTGATGTTCCAGTAGAGCATGGTCAGAGCAAGGAAGAGTGGAAGGGCGGCGCTGAGGCCAACAAAATTCTGGGTAATCCCGCTTTTCGTTCGCCGGGATCGATTCCGATTGACGGGCTCTGTGTTCGCGTGGGGGCGATGCGCTGCCATTCGCAGGCGCTGACCGTCAAGCTCACCAAAGATGTTTCTTTGCAAGATATCGAAGCGATTCTTGCGAGCGCAAATGACTGGGTGCGTGTCGTTGCGAACGAGCGGGAGCGCTCTGAGCGTGAGTTAAGCCCAGCAGCGGTCAGCGGCACCATGCAGATTCCCGTGGGCCGACTGCACAAGATGGCCATGGGCCCGCAGTATCTCGCCGCCTTTACGGTCGGGGATCAACTGCTATGGGGCGCTGCCGAGCCGCTGCGACGCATGCTGCGCATTTTGCTTGAGCGTTGATGCGGCTTGCTCTGGGGCTCGAGTATGACGGCACGGACTGGAGTGGCTGGCAGACTCAGCCCGGCGGCAACACAATTCAGGATCAGCTTGAGGCAGCTCTTTTAAAGTTTACGGGCAGTCCGCACCCCACCATTTGTGCAGGCAGAACGGATGCCGGCGTGCATGCCCGCGGCCAGGTGGTGCATTTCGATACCGCGCTTGAGCGGGCCGAATGGAATTGGGTCCGTGGGCTCAATGCGCTTTTGCCGCACAGCATTGCCGTGCGCTGGGCCTGCCGTGTGGACACGGAGTTCCACGCCCGATTTTCGGCCCGCTCTCGCACGTATATCTATCGACTGCTGTGTGCGCCCACGCGTTCACCGCTCACGCAGCGTTATGCGGCCTGGTGGTATCGGCCGATTGATCGTGAGTTACTGCGACAAGCCTGCGCGCTTTATATCGGTAAACATGATTTCAGTGCCTTTCGGTCATCGGAGTGCCAGGCCAGCTCCCCGATTCGGGAGCTGCATCAATTTGACGTGATTGAGTCAGACGCCGTGATTGAGTTTCATCTGACTGCCAACGCATTTTTGCATCATATGGTGCGTAATCTGGTGGGCACCGTAGTGGAAGTCGGCCGGGGCGCGGCGACATTGCAGTGGGCCCAAGAGGTCTTGGCCAGCCGGGATCGGACTCGGGCGGCCCGCACCTTTCCTGCACAGGGCCTCTGCCTTGCGCATGTCGAGTACGATTCTCGGTTGTTATGCGTACCCGAATCAAAGTTTGTGGATTAACCCGCGAGGCCGATGTCGAGGCCGCCGTACAGGCTGGAGCGGATGCCTTGGGCTTTGTGTTCTACGAGCCCAGCCCCCGTTCGGTTTCGGTGCAGCAGGCCCACCGGCTGATACGAAGTGTCCCCGCATGGGTAGCCGTTGTGGGTCTTTTCGTGAATGCCCCGCGCAGCATTGTGATGTCGGTTGCTGATGAGGTCGGCCTGTCGCATTTGCAGCTCCATGGTGATGAGTCACCTGACGATTGCCGCGGCCTGGGCCGGCCGGTGATCAAGGCCCTCCGGCTTTCGGCCAAAGGGGAGGCGGCGGCCAGCTCTGCGGCGCCTGCGCTTGCGGATCAGGTCGCCGCCTATTCGGATTGCCATGCGGTCTTGTTTGATGCCGACAGCGCCGGCTTTGGCGGCAGTGGTCAGGCCTTTGATTGGGCCAGGCTCGACGGCGCCTTTGCGAAGGCCCCGCGGCATGAGGCCTGCTGGGTATTGTCGGGGGGGCTAGAATCGGGGTCTGTGGGCCAGGCGATTGCTCAGCGGGCACCTCCCTGTGTGGATGTCAGCAGCGGGGTAGAGGCCTGGGAGAACGGGAAACAGCTCAAAGGAATTAAAGACGCAATCAGGATTCGGGAGTTCGTGGCCGCTGTGCAGGCCGCCGATGCTGACCGACATTTAAAAAACAATTCATGAAACCCAACGATCTTCCGCAGCAGCCCCCTGGTTCAGGTCAGCAGGCTTACGCATTTCCCGATGCGCGGGGCCACTTTGGACCCTATGGGGGAAGCTTTGTCTCCGAGACGCTGACCCATGTACTTGAAGAATTACGCAAGGCCTACGATCGCTATCACCAGGATCCCGAGTTCATTGAAGAGTTTCATCGCGAGCTGAAGCACTTTGTCGGCCGGCCAAGCCCGGTGTATCACGCCCGCCGCTGGTCCGAGATCTGCGGTGGGGCGCAGATTTACTTCAAGCGCGAGGATCTGAATCACACTGGCGCGCACAAGGTGAACAATACGATCGGCCAGGCGTTGTTGGCCCGTCGCATGGGTAAGCCCCGTGTGATCGCGGAGACCGGTGCTGGCCAGCATGGCGTTGCAACCGCCACGGTCGCCGCCCGATTCGGCATGGAGTGCGTGGTGTACATGGGCGCCACCGATGTGGTGCGTCAGGCAGCCAACGTGTATCGCATGAAACTCCTCGGTGCGACTGTGGTTCCGGTAGAAAGCGGCTCGAAAACGCTCAAGGATGCGCTCAACGAAGCCATGCGTGACTGGGTCACCAACGTCGAAAACACCTACTACATTATTGGTACCGTGGCGGGCCCCCATCCTTATCCGATGATGGTGCGCGACTTTAATTCGGTGGTGGGTAAGGAATGCCTCTGGCAGATGCCCGAGATGGTGGGCCGTCAGCCCGATATGGTGGTGGCCTGCGTGGGCGGTGGCAGCAACGCCATGGGAATTTTTTATGACTATCTCAATATCCCAGGTGTGCAGCTTGTTGGGGTTGAGGCTGCCGGCGAGGGCATCGCCTCAGGCCGACATGCGGCTCCGCTGTCAGCGGGAACGCCAGGTGTGCTGCATGGAAATCGTACTTACCTGATGCAGGATGCTGCGGGCCAGATCGCCGAGACTCATTCGGTGTCGGCTGGCCTGGATTATCCGGGGGTTGGCCCCGAGCATGCATGGCTTAAAGATTCGGGCCGCGCCCGCTATGTCGCGATTACCGATCAGGAAAGCTTAGAGGCCTTTCATACCTGTTGTCGTATCGAGGGAATTATTCCGGCGCTGGAGTCTAGCCATGCCCTGGCGTATGCCGCAAAGATCGCACCCACGTTGCCAAAAGATCGGATCATTCTGGTGAACCTCTCTGGCCGTGGCGACAAAGATATGCACACCGTGGCCGAGCGCTCCGGAATGCACCTTTAAATTACGGAAATCGCCTTGTCGCGACTCCAACAAAAATTTGACTGGCTTGCCCGCGGGGGCCGCACGGGCTTGATTCCTTACGTCACGGCGGGCGATCCTGCCCGCGAATCTGTGGTGCGCTTAATGCACACCCTGGTCAAGCATGGTGCTGATGTCATTGAGTTGGGCGTACCGTTTTCGGATCCCATGGCCGATGGGCCAGTGATTCAGCGTTCAAGCGAGCGGGCCCTGGCCCGGCATGTCACGCTTGCCGACTGTTTGGGCTGGGTGCGTGAGTTTCGATCTTCCGATGCGGCCACGCCGGTTGTATTGATGGGCTATGCGAATCCAGTTGAGCGCTTTGGCATCGATCGATTTGTTGCTCAGGCAAAAGAATCTGGTGTCGATGGCACGATCGTGGTGGACTATCCGCCCGAGGAGTGCGAGGAATTCAGCAACACTTTGAAATCGCGTGGCATGGATCCCATCTTTCTTTTGGCGCCGACTTCAACCGAGTCGCGAATGCGGGATGTCGCCCGGCTTGGCGCAGGCTATCTGTATTACGTTTCGCTCAAGGGAGTCACTGGGGCAGGCCACCTGGACCCGGCCGCGGTCGGCGACCGCGTGCAACAGATTCGGCGTTTTACGTCCATGCCAATTGGAGTGGGCTTCGGAATCAGTGATGCCGACTCGGCAGTGGCGGTCGCCCGGCATGCCGATGCAGTAGTGATTGGCAGTGCGCTGATTCGGGTGATGGAAGATGCAGTGAAGACGGGGTCGGATACGCTATCCGCAGCAGCGGGATTTATCTCAAGCATTCGGCAGGCCTTGGACTGCATGCCGAAGAAATCGCACGCGGAGGCCGCATGAGTTGGATTGACAAGATTCTCCCGCCAAAGATTCAGCGCTCCGAAGGCCCACGTCGCAGCGTGCCCGAGGGCCTATGGCTGAAGTGCCCCTCCTGCGAGTCTGTTTTGTATCGGACTGATTTAGAAAATAACCAACAGGTCTGCCCGAAGTGCGATCACCATCTGCGGATTCGTGCCCGTGATCGTCTCGATAAGCTTCTGGATCCCGAGGGCCGTTTTGAAATAGGCCAAGAAGTTCTGCCGGTCGATTCCCTGAAATTTAAAGACAGCCGTAAGTATCCCGAGCGGCTGACCGAGGCCATGGAGCAGACCGGTGAGACCGATGCCTTAATCGCGATGAGCGGAGCAATTAAGTCGGTACCAGTTGTCGTGGCCTGTTTTGAGTTCGAGTTTATGGGCGGCTCAATGGGATCTGTGGTGGGCGAGCGGTTTGTGCGCGCTGTTGAAGTGGCGCTTGAACGCAAGGTGCCGTTTGTCAGCATTGCCGCCAGTGGCGGCGCTCGCATGCAGGAGGGCCTGCTGTCGCTGATGCAGATGGCCCGCACCACCGCGGTCTTGCAGCGGTTAAGCCATGCACGGCTACCTTATATTTCAATTCTCACGGACCCCACGATGGGTGGCGTATCCGCCAGTTTCGCATTTTTGGGCGATGTGGTGATGGCTGAGCCCAAGGCCCTCGTGGGTTTTGCAGGGCCGCGCGTGATTGAGCAGACGGTGCGCGAGAAGCTTCCTGCCGGATTTCAGCGGGCGGAGTTTCTGTTAGAAAAAGGCGCTGTCGACCGGCTCGTTGATCGACGGAAAATGCGCGACGAGCTTGCTGATTTGCTGACGCTGCTGATGCGGCAGCCCGCTGATGCAGCCCGCCAAAGTTGACGCTTTCTGACTGGCTAGAAAAAATCACCTCCCAGCATGTCCGGCCGATTGATCTCGGCCTGGACCGGGTGGTCCGCGTGGCGCAGTCCATGGGCTTTCCTGAGGGACGAACTTTCAGCGGCCCGAGCATTCGACTGGGCTGCCCATCCATTCTCGTTGGTGGAACCAATGGCAAGGGCTCAACCTGCGCCATGCTCGAGTCGATTCTGTTGCAGTCAGGATATCGGGTCGCGGTCTATACCTCGCCGCATTTGCTGCGGTTTAACGAGCGGCTTCGCATCAATAACGAGGCGATCAGTGATGCTGAGCTGATTGCCGCATTTGAGCGGGTTGAGCAGGCGAGGGCAGAGACATCACTGACTTATTTTGAATTCACGACATTGGCAATTTTTGACATTGTCTGTCGGCATGGTGTCGATATCGCCGTGCTGGAAATTGGACTGGGCGGCCGGCTTGATGCGGTCAATATTGTGGATGCTGACTGTTCCATTCTGGTGTCAGTGGATTTGGATCATCAGGAGTTTCTCGGTGAGACTCGCGAGCAGATTGGCTGGGAGAAGGCCCATATCGCTAAGCGCGATCGGCCGTTTATCTGTGCCGATCCTGAGCCGCCGAAGTCAGTTGCTGAGGTCGTCAAGGCGCAGGCCGCCGATCTCTGGCAGTTTGGCCAGGATTTTAATTTTCAAGGCGATCGGCAGCAGTGGAGCTGGGCAGGCCGGGGACAGCGCCGAAATGCGATGGCTTATCCGGCGTTGCGCGGCGCCAACCAGTTAATCAATGCATCGGCCGCACTTGCGGCACTGTCTTCTTTAAAAGATCAACTGCCGGTCACACAGGGCGCCGTTCGGCAGGGATTTGCGCTGGTAGAGCTGGCCGCCCGCTTTCAGGTGTTGCCGGGCCAGCCAGCGGTTGTATTGGATGTTGCTCACAATCCGCATGCGGCCGGAGTGCTGGCGGTCAATTTGGATCAGATGGGGTTTTTTCCAAAGACTGTTGCAGTCGTGGGCATAGTGGCGGGTAAGGATGCGGCGGCGATCTTTACCCGACTGGCGGATCGCATCGATCACTGGTGTCTGTGCTCTCTGATTGGGCCAGATGCCGGGCCGCGTGCACAGTCGGCAGAAGCGCTTGCGGTAACACTGAAAGCTGCAATTCCAAATGCGGCGTTCAGTTGTCATGATGATGTCGGGCATGCCTTCACCGCGGCCAAATCGATGGTGCAGTCAAATGATAGAATTGTGGTCTTCGGATCTTTTTTGACGATCGCTGCACTCCCACTCTTGCGCCATGTCCGCTGATCGCGAATCCCGTTCCCACCAGCGCGACGAACAGGCGTCAGATCCGATGGCCGATCACAAACGTCGGGCGCGCTGGAGACTTCTTGGCGCCGTCATCATCGTTCTTGCTGTCGCCGGGCTTGCGCCACTACTGCTGGAAGATCAGGCCAGGCCCCTTTCGCAGGATTTATTAATCGAGATTCCGTCGCGTAACTCTGTTTTTTCAAAAATTGAATCCCTGCGTCCAGCGGCGCCACCGCCGGAAGCGGCCGCAGAAGAAAAACCAAAGGCCCCTGAGCCGAAGGCAGAGGTGAAGACAGAGGCGAAAGCTGAAGCAAAACCCGAATCAAAACCTGAGCCAAAGGCCGAGCCAAAGAAATCCGCTGCCCAGGCGGGCTTTCTCGTGCAAGTCGGTGCCTATTCCAAGCTCGAAGCGGCCAGCGGCGTGAAGGCACGGCTTGCCTCGGGCGGCCATCGTGTCAGCATCGAGACCATCAAACTCGACGATGGATCGGAGCGGCACCGTGTGCGCATCGGGCCTTTCGAGACACGTGAGCTTGCCAACCAGGTCCGAGACCGCGCAAAGTCACAGGGCTACGATGCCATGGTGGTCACGCCCTGATGCATTGGTTGGAGGCACTCACCTGGGTCGATCTGCTGGTGATCGGGATCATTGTCGTGTCAACGCTGTTATCGCTATTTCGTGGATTAATCAAAGAGATCGCTTCGCTCGCGATCTGGGTCTTGGCCATTGTTGGTGCAAGCCGACTCGCATCGCCTGCGGCCGCCTTATTACCCCAGTGGCTTGCGCCGCCGCTGCAGCAGACTGCCGCCTTCATCATCATTTTGCTGCTGATCTTGCTGCTGGGAAGGCTGCTGACCATGCTGCTGCGAGAGGTCGTCAGTGCGGCCGGAATCAGCGGCCTGGATCGACTGCTGGGCATTGGTTTTGGCCTGGCACGCGGGGCATTGCTGGTGATCGTGTTGGCCATCCTTGGGGCGATGACGGCGCTGCCCAGCCAGCCCGCCTGGCAGAAGGCCCAGAGCCGGCCGTTTTTAGAGCTCGGAATCCGCACCGCCGCGCCTTGGCTGCCCCCGACACTGGGAGATCGGCTTAGACTTCCGGTTTCACCAACCTCCAAGACCCATCCCTCGGGGAGCCCAGTATGTGTGGCGTGATCGGTGTAGTTGGACATTCGGCAGTCAATCAACTGCTCTACGATGGCCTGCTGCTGCTTCAGCACCGCGGCCAAGATGCCGCAGGCATCTCCACCGCCAAGGGCAAGCGCATCCATATTCACCGCGGCAATGGTTTGGTCCGCGATGTATTTCGCACCCGTGATATGCGCAATCTCCAAGGTGAGATGGGCATCGGCCATGTCCGTTATCCCACCGCAGGCAGCGCCTCGAATTCCGAAGAGGCCCAGCCGTTTTATGTGAATGCACCCTTTGGCCTTGTATTGGGCCACAACGGCAACCTCACCAACGCCGAGGAGCTGCAGCAGGATATGTACCGTCGGGATCGTCGCCACATCAATACCGAGTCGGATTCCGAGGTGCTGCTCAATGTCTTTGCCCATGAATTGCAGCAGGCCGTATCGGGACTCTCGCTGGATGAGTCTTCGATTTTTACCGCCGTCTCGGCCCTGCATGCTCGGGTCCGTGGTGCCTATGCCTGTGTGGCCATGATTGCGGGCTATGGCATCGTGGCGTTTCGTGATGCCTACGGTATTCGGCCGCTTGCCCTGGGCCGGCATGCAGATGCGCGCGGCGAAGAGTGGATGATTGCTTCGGAAACCGTGGCCATTAACGGCCTGGGCTTTACGCCGATTCGCGATGTTGCTCCGGGCGAGTGCGTGATTCTTACGCTCGATGGCCGGCTGCATTCCCGAGTCTGTGCCCGGCATACTCGCCTAAATCCTTGTGTATTTGAATACGTTTACTTTGCAAGGCCTGATTCAGTAATTGACGGGGTAAGCGTCTACGACGCCCGCCTGCGTATGGGCGAGACGTTGGCCGATAAAGTCCGCAAGGAGTTTCCAACGGGCGAGATTGATGTGGTGATGCCGATCCCGGATTCCAGCCGGCCCGCCGCTATCCAGCTGGCCATGCAGCTGGGCATCGACTATCGCGAGGGCTTTATCAAAAACCGGTATATCGGCCGAACCTTTATCATGCCCGGCCAGGCCGCTCGTAAAAAATCGGTTCGGCAAAAGCTCAATGCGATTCCGTATGAGTTTAAAAATAAAAGCGTACTGATCGTGGATGACTCGATTGTGCGGGGAACCACCAGCCAGGAGATTGTCCAGATGGCCCGTGACTCGGGGGCAAAACGCGTGATCTTCGCCTCAGCGGCACCGCCAGTGCGCTACCCCAATGTTTATGGCATTGATATGCCCACCCGTGGCGAGCTGATCGCCTTTGGCCGCAGCGACGACGAGATCTGCAAGGCCATCGGCGCAGATGCCCTGATTTATCAGGATCTCGAATCGATGCGCTCCGATGTGATGAATCTGAACCCCAATATCGAGGGGCTGGAAGCATCGTGCTTTGATGGCAATTACATCACGGGCGATATCAACGATCGCGTGCTGGACTCTCTGGAATATGCCCGTATTCATAGCGATGCCGATGCCACACGAAACCAGCTTGCGTTAAATCTGAACCATGACGAATAAGAAAAAACCGTCTTCTGCATCACGCCGCGATCTGGGCTTTGCAACCCGGGCCGTTCGGGGGGGCACGCAGCGTTCTGATTTTGGTGAGCACTCCGAGGCGCTGTACCTCACCTCAAGCTTCGTCTTTGATGACGCCCAGCAGGCGGCAGATCGCTTTCAAAACCGCGAGCCGGGCATGGTCTATTCGCGGTTTTCTAACCCCTCGGTGCAGATGTTTGAAGAGCGGCTTGCGTCTTTGGAAAACGCGGAGCGCTGTGTGGCGACAAGTTCCGGCATGGCGGCCATTCTGGCCACCTGCTTGGGGTTGCTGAAGGCTGGCGATCATGTTGTATCCACTCCCAGTCTATTTGGTGCAACGGTCCAACTTTTTGAAACTACCCTGCGCAAATTCAACGTGCCGGTCGATTATGTGCCGCTCACTGATCCTCAGGCGTGGGCCAAGGCGGTGACGCCAGCGACAAGACTCTTTTATCTCGAAACGCCTTCCAATCCACTGACCGAGATTGCCGATATCGCTGCGATAGCGGCGGTCGCCCAACAGCATGGCATCACGTTGGTGGTAGACAACTGCTTTTGTACGCCCGCCTTACAGCAGCCGCTGGCGCTGGGCGCTGATTTGGTTTTGCATTCGGCAACCAAGTATCTCGATGGCCAGGGCCGCGTTCTTGGGGGCGCTGTCGCAGGCCGCAGTGAGCTAATCGAGCCGATTTTTCAGGTGGTCCGCACCTGCGGACCCTCGTTATCGCCCTTTAATGCATGGGTGCTGCACAAGGGGCTAGAGACCTTAGATTTACGGATGCGGGCCCACAGTGCATCGGCGCTCGCCTTGGCCGGCTGGCTTGAGCAGCATCCGCGTGTCGCCCGTGTTTTGTATCCGGGATTGGCCTCGCATCCTCAGCATGCATTGGCGATGCGGCAGCAAAGCGCGGGGGGCGCAATCGTGTCGTTTGAAGTAAAAGGCGCAGATCCCACCGAGCAGCGGCAGCGGGCATTTTCGCTCATCAATGCGCTCCAGATCATGTCGGTCACTGGTAACCTCGGTGATACCCGCACGACCATTACCCATCCGGCCTCGACCACCCATGGCCGCATCTCACCGCAGGCCCGCGAGCAGGCCGGCATTCGTGAAGGCTTAGTCCGCATTGCGGTGGGCCTGGAAGACCTCGAGGATCTCAAGGCAGATCTCGACGCTGGCTTGGCCGCTTAGGGCCTGCCGATGGATCGGTTGAGCGCGAAAGATCCACCACCGCATCGCGACCTCTGCACCGACTGTGGGGTATCGCGATCCTCGCAGCCCAAACGGTGCGCCACTGCTTGTCAGTTCATTGCACCCGACTACCCGGCAATGGAGCGACAGGTCCATGGCCGGGCCCGTAGGCCCCATCAGGCGGATGAACAATTCTTTGGCCCTTATCAGATTCTGAATCGGGCCGTGCTGAAAACGCCTGCGCCGGGAGCCCAGTGGACAGGTATCACCACCCGAATCGCACAACGGCTTTTAGAGGAAAAGATGGTCGATGCCGTGCTCACCATGGCGCCAGATGAAGAGGACCGTTGGCGGCCAGTGCCGGTGCTGATCACGGACCCCCAAGACATGGAGCGCTGCCGCGGCATGCGCATGGGCTACGCGCCGCTGCTGGCCTTGCTTGAACCGGCATTGCAAAAAGGCATTGAGCGCATCGCAGTAATTGGAATCCCGTGTCAGGTGTATGCACTGCGGGCCCTTGAAAAAGAACTGGGCTTTAAAAAAATGTATGTGATTGGCACGCCGTGCTCGGATAACACCACCACCGCGCGGTTTCATGAGTTTTTAAAACTCCTGACTCCTAAGCCCGAGACCATTACCTATCTTGAGTTTTGTGCGGATTATCACGTCGAGATTCGTTTTGACAACGGTAAGAAAAAACGCATTCCTTTTCTGATGCTGCCTTTATCCAAACTGCCCCAGGATTTTTTTCCGCTAACCTGTCGTACCTGTGTGGACTACACCAATGTGTTGTCGGACATCACGGTAGGCTACATGGGTGGCGAGGGCCAGCAGTGGCTGATCGTGCGCAATGACACGGGCGCGGAATTGCTGAGCCTGCTGGGCGATGAAATTCGGCTGTCGACACCGGGAAGCGGCGGCAATCGGCGGGGCCCAGTGAAAGGGTTTTTACAAAACACGGAGCGGGCCGCAGGCGGGCTACCACTGCGTAGCATGCCATCATGGCTACGGCCGATCGTGGGCTGGCTGATGCCAAAAATTGGACCCCGGGGCCTCGAGTTTGCCCGGGCCCGTGTGGAGATGAAGGCCATCGAGAGCGTGATTCATCTGCGGCGTGAGGAGCCGCGGCGGATGAAGTCGATGGTGCCGGAGCACGTCTGGCGGCTGGTCAAGCCCTATGGTCTAAAGGGAGATCAGGGTTAGTGAAAATCTCGGGAAGAAGTCTCAAGTGGCCCGATAAGTTCAGCCAAGAGATCGGATCGATCTTCAACCCGTTGGGCCAATAGATTGCGGACCTGGCCGGCTGCGCGGGGATCAATATGCTGATCACGCTGCCAGGTGCCATAGACCAGCATCAGCTGGGAATACAGCACTGCTTTATAAAAGCGCTCTAAGACTTCGGGCTGAATGATCACATTGATCATCCCGGTTTCGTCCTCCAGAGAAATAAAGAGTGTGCCGCGTGCAGTACTGGGCCGCTGCCGATGGGTGACCAGGCCTGCCGCACGCGCTAGCCGGCCGTGTGTGTAGCGATTTAATACTTCTGCTGGCTGGGTGCCGAGTTGTGTAAGTGTTGGCCGCAGCACCGCAAGTGGATGGCGGCCAAGTGTCAGCCCAAGACTTGCATAGTCGGCAACGATGTCATCGCCTTCTGTGGGGGCAGATAGCTCAGGTAAAGGTTCGTGAATTGGAGCGGTGATAAGAAGTGCGGGCCTGCGGTGCTGGCCGCTAGTGGCCCAGACGGCCTGATGGCGATGGCCTGCAATGGATCGCAGTGCGCCCGCGGCAGCCAATGCATTTAAGTCTCCCCGATCTAGGCCGGCACGCAGCGCCAGATCTTCCACCGATGTGTAGGGCCGATGCAGCACGATGTCGTGCATGGCCTGCTCGGAGAGTCCTGCGACTCTGTTGAATCCGAGACGGACTCCGTGGGGCTCAAGATGAGTTTCAACACCACTGAATTGAACATCGACTGCCAGCACACGGACACCATTGCGTTTTGCATCTTGAATCAGCTGGGAAGGCGAATAAAACCCAAGCGGCTGCGCATTCAGCAGGGCAGCCAGAAAGGCATCGGGATGGTGATGCTTCATCCAGCAGCTGACATAGACCAGCAGCGCAAAGCTGGCGGCATGGGACTCTGGAAATCCGTATTCGCCAAAGCCCTGGATTTGCCGAAATACCCGGTCTGCGAATTCTCGGGGATAACCGCGGGCCAGCATGCCGTTAACGATCCGGTCATAGAACTGCCCAAGGCCGCCCTTGCGGCGCCATGCCGCCATCGAGCGGCGCAGCTGATCGGCCTCGCCGGCGCTAAAGCCCGCTGCAAGAATCGCCAGCTGCATGACCTGCTCTTGAAAGATCGGCACACCAAGTGTGCGCGAGAGTGCCTCGCGGACTGCAGGGCTGGGATATTCCACCGGTTCAAGCCCCTGACGCCTGCGCAGATAGGGGTGCACCATGCCGCCTTGAATCGGCCCCGGCCGCACGATGGCCACCTCAATGACCAGATCATAAAAGCATCGCGGCTTTAGCCGTGGCAGCATCGACATCTGGGCCCGGGATTCAATCTGAAATACGCCCACGGTCTGTGCTGCACAGATCATGTCGTAGGTCGCTGAATCTTCAGCAGGAATATCTTGCATCTGAAAATCACGGCCAAGCTTTTGGCCAATCAATTCCAGCCCCCGACGAATGGCTGAGAGCATGCCGAGTGCCAAGACATCGACCTTGAGCAGGCCCAGTGACTCGAGATCGTCTTTATCCCATTGAATGACGCTGCGCTCTGGCATCGAAGCGTTTTCCACTGGCACCAAGTCAGAGAGCCGATGGCGGGCAATCACAAATCCGCCAACATGCTGCGATAGATGTCGGGGTGCGCCGATCAGCTGATTGCACAGCCCAGCCCAACGTTCGCATTGGGCAGCAGATGGGGGTGAAATTTCATGGCGGCAGGCCAGTAGCGCCGGGCTTTCCAAGGCTTCTTGCAGATGAGTGGCCAGCACGCTGGCATCGACCTGCCGTCCATCCCACCACTGGTGGTGTTTGGCCACATGGTCCACCAGGGCAGCATGAATACCCAGGGCCTTGCCGGTATCGCGAAGCGCAGACCGTGGCTTATAGGTGGTCACCGATGCGGCCAGTGCCGCCCGCTCACGGCCATATTTTTGATAAATGTATTGAATGACTTCCTCGCGCCGCTGATGTTCAAAATCCACATCAATATCGGGCGGTTCATTGCGCTCTTTGGAAATAAAGCGCTCAAAAAGCATGCTCATGCGGGCCGGATCGACTTCGGTAATGCCCAGGCAATAACAGACCGCAGAGTTGGCGGCCGATCCCCGGCCCTGGCAGAGAATCCCTTTGCTGCGGGCAAAGTCCACGATGTCATAGACTGTTAAAAAGTAAGGCTCATAACGCAGTTCATGGATAAGCTGCAGCTCATGTTCAATTTGCTGGCGGACCTTGGGATTGATGCCTTGAGGAAAGCGTCGGCGCACGCCTTCTTCGGTCAGATGCCGAAGCCACTGGGTGGGTGTGAGTCCTGGCGGCACAATCTCTTCGGGATACTCATAGCGCAGCTCATCTAAAGAGAACTGGCAGCGTTTGGCCAGCATCACTGTTGCGGCCATCAGCTCGGGGGAATAAATGCGGGCCAATCGCAGACGGTTGCGCAGATGTTGCTCAGCATTTGGGGCAAACCGTTTGCCGCAGGCGGTAATCGGCAGTCCATGCCGAATCGCCGTCAGCGTATCGGCCAGTGGTTTGCGCGAGCGGCGGTGCATGACCACATCGCTGGTGGCCACTAGGCCCACCCGATGCAGTGCTGCCAGGGTCTGCAGATGATCACGCCAGGCGTTGTCGTGGCCACGCAGCAGTAACGCGCAGCCAATGTAGAGACGATCAGCAAACAGTTCTTTAAGCCGCTGGATTGCCGGGTAATGCCGGGCAGGACTATCACTGGAGTCCCCAATCCAAATCACAAGGCAGTCGGGCAGCCCGCTTTGCAGATCGTCAACGTTCAGCCGGTAGTGGCCTTTGATCTCACGGCGTCGTGTCTGGGTGATGAGCCATCCGAGTTGTGCATAGCCCTGACGTGACATAGCGATCACCACAATGCGTCCGGCCAGATCAGCGCAGGAAAACTGGGCCCCAATCAGTAACTGAATTCCCAGTGGCTTGGCGGCCATATGGGCCTGAACTGCGCCTGCGACCGAGGCCTCATCGGTGATGGCGATTGCTCGATAGCCGAGGTGATGGGCCCGATCAATTAATTCTGCAGGCGCTGAGGCGCCATGCAGAAAAGAGTAATGACTGCGGCAGATGAGTTCAGCAAATTCCACGACGCAGCAGGCTTAAGAAAAAAATCCATGTAGATACCAGTCATGGGCAGGAGTACGAAAAATCCACAGCAAAGACTGCTGGGGAGATCGGGCAATAAAGTAGTCACGCTGCACGATGCTGCCGGGTGTTTCTTCCCACCACCCGGCCTCAATACGCTCT
>JAGWWC010000067.1 GCA_018970545.1 Betaproteobacteria bacterium
TGGCTCAGGATATGCCCGATTTGCGTGAGGCCAACGAGGCCGCCCTGCGATCCGCGGTCGGCCTGGTCTGGCGGGCGTTGATTCTTTGGGTCGCGTTGGTGTTGCTGGTCTCGATTGGCCACTGGCTGGGCTGGCTAGCCTAGGGCCGCCCTGCAGCCCGCTGCACCGCCCTTATTCCTGCTGGGGAGCGTTATTTTTGGCCGTCATGCTGTGGACCTCGGCCTCGGTCTCGGCAACCTTTTGAGCAATTTCTTCAACGCGTTTTTCAATCTGAGGAATTTTTTCCGACGTGTCGTGCATCGCATTCTGAATGGTGAGCGACATGCGTTGCTCGATTTCTGTGCGAATTTTTTCCACCCGCTCTTGAGTATTTTTGAGCTCAAAATACAGCACTAGGGCCACGATGGCCACCGCGATTGCAAAGGCAAGCAGCAGGGTTTCCATGCCACCGAGTATATACTCGGCCCATGCAAGCAACGCGTTTATTTTTGCTGCAAACCCATGCGCAAGACGCGGCATTCCTGGACGCGCTGACTGAATTCTTAAAAGGATTCACCGACTCAGTGAGCCGGGTCATGGTGTCCCCGGACGCGTTGGACGGCACTGATCAGGCAGCGCTCGATACGCTGGCACAAATTCGCGCATCGACCGCATCGCCGGCTTCGTCCGATACTTCAGCGCCCACGATCTTGATTGCGGTGGGCCTATCGGCGTCGTTTGCGTTATGGCTGGATATGTTGGATCGGATCCGCCCCAAAAAAACCCGCATTCGACACTCCACCGTGATTCATCCCGAAGTGATTGAACAGCCATCGGTGCTCTCGGGCGTGATCGCGCTTGCGCCATTTTTGGGGTTCGATTTTTCCCTCTCCACTGCCAGGCTTGGCCCCGACCGTCTCGCGCAGTGGCGACTTGCCCGCTGCCGTGGGGCGCTGGCCTCCCTGTTTGGTGGTGGCACGGTTGCCGCGCCGCAGGACCATGGCTGCTGGTCCGATCAGGGCCCGGTCCGCTGGGCGGATCTTGCCCGGCGGCTGCCGTTTGCCTCGGTCGCCCAGACGCTGCCCAGTCTGAAGCGGCCAACGGTCCTGGTGCTGGATGCGAAGGCCCGGGCCGACCAGGTCGAGGTGCAGCTGTGCACATTGAGCGGAAAAGTGTCGGTGATGGATTCCCCGATGGCGATGCCACAGGTCGGACACGTTACACTTGCCGCTGTTGACTGGATCCACAAAGGCCTTGGCTCGACCTGATGATCGACACGGCGTCCGCAATCAGACCTGGAATATGGATCGCTCTGATCTGTCTCGTGTTACTCGCCGTCTTGGCGTTGGTAGCAATGCGGGATGCACGGCGCAAAAAACAGAAAGCCGCCGAGCGCAAAGAGGTCGTTGAAAAGGCGATGGCGGGAGTGCAGCCAGCCGACAGTAATGAAATCGATGTGCTCTGGGGTGAGGCATTAAAGGGCATTGAGACCCTCCAGACCCAGCTCAAAGACGAGATCAAGACCCTAGAAGATCGACTCGCTGCTGAACGCGAGGAAGTTCAGACCAAGACCGAGGCGTTAAAAAATCTGGCCCGCCAAAACCGAGTGCCCATCACGCTGTACGAACTCTATGAGGGCATGCGCCACTATGGCCGCAAGTCGCGCGAGGCCCAGAAGGCCGACTTGGACTGGCATGGCAAGATCGGCGTGACCCAGATTGATGTGGTGGAGACTGTCCAGGTCCAGCCTGGCTATGAGATTTATTTCACCCTCGAAGACCAATCGTTTTTGCTGGTCGGCGCCCATCATCGCTACAGCCGTCTGTCGTTTATTGAGCTCAGCTTATTTGATCAGTCCGACGCCTGTCTGGTCACCGTCCGGGTGCGGCCCGATCAGCGCGGGGCCCAATTGATCGCCGATGCAGTCATTTCCATGAAATCGGGCCCCTGGATTCAGACCCTGTTGGCCTGTCGTGCCAAGATGGATGTGCGTCATCGCGAGGTCAGCCTGCTTGCTGAGCACCGAGATGTTCAGCAGTTAAAAGAAAAATTCTCCTTAGACACTGAGTCTTCGGACCTTCACTGACCCGCCCTATGAAACCGTTTCAAAGCATGACCGTGAACACCAAGAGCCTGTCCTTTACGCTGGTCTGGACTGCCTTTGGCCTGGTGGTGCTCACTGCCGTTTGGCTGGCGTATATCGGCATTCAGATCTCCTCGGCTGGCCATCGGTTTACTGCCCAGGCCTTAAAGGCGCCAGATGTCGATCAATACCGCAAGGCCCTGCGGCTTGAGCAGCTCTCCGCCCCCAAGGGGGTGGGATTTAATTCTGAGAAGGCTGCGCGAGACGCATCGGTCGCGCAAATTTTTGAGTGGATTGCTGAATTTGAAAATGGCCGCGCCAGTGATCGCCTGAAAAAACTCAAGCCTGCTTTATCGGGCGTAGTGTTTGGTGGAATCGCTGAACGCATTGGCATGCGGGCCGGTGATGAGGTGGTCAGCGTCAATGGCGCGGCAGTGGATTCAGTGTTGGCGGTCTACGACATGCTGGATCAGCGTGGCGAGCAGACCGTGCAGCTGGTGATTCGTCGTCAGGGTCGGCTCTTTTCGGCAAGCCTGGCGGCCCCTGCAGGTGAGCGCATCAATGCGGAAAACAGCGGCATGCTCTTTAACGTGCCCAAGGGGCTCAACGTGGTGGGCAAAAGCCAGGTGGCCTCACTGGCGGCGCAGTTTGACACTCGTTTTATGCTGCTGGTGCCGCCCGAGTGGCGACGTCAGTATCAGACTTCGCTGGCGGTAATTGCCCACGAGCTGCTGGCTTACATCGACTCGCAGCGTGATTTGGTCGAAGGCGATCCGGGCTTTATTCGTATCGATCAGATGCTGTCGTGGCATCACGATGCATTCACCTCAGCCATTGAGCAGCATGTGGAAAACACACGTGCCGCAAGCGCCAGCCAGCTGGCCGCCCTGGGCAGCTTTGGGGATGCGATCATTGGCCTGATCGCCGCCTTGGCGCTCTTTTTTGTAGCATTCTGGTTTCATAACCGTTCGGTGCTGGGACTCACGGATGATTAAAGCCACGGGCGTGTTACTGCCATGAATACACTGACCCGCCCCTATCGCTGGTTTGGGATCGAGATCCACGGCCGCCGCTACGCCATCGATTTCAATTGCATCAACACGGTCTTCTATCAGCCGGGTGATCATGATCAGGCCGATCGCACGGTGGTGGAGAAGGGCCCGTTTCTGGGAATTCGCGGCCTGATGGTGCACGAGGGCGCGCCTGTCTTTTTGCTGCCTCCGAGTCGGCTATTTGCAAGCGCAGCGGGGCCCCTGGATGCTGCCGAGCACGACACTGCTGCCTCGGTCGAGGCGCCTGCCGCTTGGGTGGTGATTTTCAACGGCGATTCGATCTCCAGCGTAGGCATTCGCGTGGAGCGGGCCAGTGGGCCTTTTCGCATGCAGCCCGATATGGCTGAAGCCGATGCGTTTGCCAAAAAAGAGATTCAGCATTTGGATCAGTGGTGGACAGTGGTCAGGCTTCGGCCCAATGTAATGGAAGACCTACAGGGAGATGGAAATGAGTGATTCGGCCGCAGTGAGCCGTATTATTTTCAAATCCCGACTGACCTCGGCGCTCTTGCTGTTGGTCTCAATTGGCTGCTTTTCTCTGATGACGGTGCTCTCGGGGCCGGAGAAGTCAGCCCCGGTAGCGGCGCCGGAGCCACCGGCCAAGTCAGCGGCTGCATCGGGCAATGCCGGAGCCAGCAAAGAAGCGGCGAATTCAAAATCAGCCGGGCCAATGGCTGCCGGCAGTGGTCCGGAGATCGCTGAGCAGATTCGGGCCAGGCTCTCTGCAGCCGATTATTTCGATGCCGAGTTTTATCAATCACTTGGCGGACTGCAGTCTCGGCTGGGCCTGCTGAATACGGCCGAAAGCGCCCAGGCCCAAAAGCAGCTGGCATCGCTCAAGGAACTCGAAAAACGCTTGGTACCGATTCGCGGCCTTGCGCCCAATATCAATCGCGAGATGGAGTCGTTGCTCTCGCGAGGCGGGCTACTTTTCAAAGACATCATTCCGCCGACATCACCGTTTGTACCAGTCTCGACCGCTTTGGAAAAATTACGAATCGACTTCTTGGCGATTCAGGCGAAAAAGCCTCTGGATAGTTTTAAGGGCTTTCAGTCGAGTCTGAAGTCCCTGATCGAGGCCCGTGAAAAGCTTGATGACCCCGCGCTGGCCTCAGAGATGAACGAGCGTCGCAAGGCCATTGTGGCCCGAATTGATGCGCTCACTGTGATGCGCCGGGCAAAAGACTGGGAGTCGGCTACGTTTTCTGCGGTAGCCATTTCGACCGAATTAAATCGCATCGCCTCCACCATGGCCACCCCCTCTGATCAGCAGCCGGGCGCCGATGCAGTGGGCATGGACAGCGGCATGGTGTCGCGTATTTTTGGTGCTCTCGGATTTGTGGCGCTCATCTTGGCTTTGGTGGAGGTGGCCCGCTGCGATCGCCGGCTTTTGTCCACGATTGATCTGACAGCGGTGGATTCAGCGCTCACCAATTCGAATCGATTTGAAGCCTTGCAGAAAGCCAACGAGGGCCTGCCGTATCTGCAGATTGCGGCCAAACAGATCTCTGATCTTGGCAAGCAGCTGATCGCCGCAATCAAGCGGCTGGGCGAATCAGCCGCCTCGGTCTCGGGGCCGCAGGAGAGTTCACAGCAGGATCCCGGCATGAAGGCCCTTATGGATACGCAATTCCGATCGCGCGAGATCCAGCGCTCTTTTGCGGTACTGAAAGAGCAGAGCATTCGGCTGTCGCTTGCGCTGTCACAGGCGAATCTTGAGCCCGTGATGGCCGAGACCAGCGACAAATTGGTGGACAGCATTGAGCATGCCGATGCGCTGGTCCGCTCCATGCAGCAAGATCTCGATGGGACTCTGTCCCGGCTCATGTCGACTGAGCAAGATGAGCTTGTGCGCAATCACGCCATGGTTTTAAAGCGCGACACCGAGTCCCTGCTGGTGGTGGCCGGTCAGTGGACGCGTCAATTCGATCGTCTCAATGAGGCCTTGGCGGATTTGGATCGATTGTTGGATGTGGCCTCCAGCACCTCTGCCCGCCGTCCGGGTGAGGTGCTCGAAGAGCTTGGCGATCGACGGGAGCCCTCGTGAACGATCTCCTCGGTCTTTTTCTTGCGGATTTAAACCGCGCCATGGAGGGCCTCACCCAGAGTCTGGATCTGGGCCCCGATGGCATGACGCAGGCCTCACTGCATGCTCGCGATCTATCCGACGCATTGCAAAGTGTCAACCTTCCCCGGCATGCGGAGATCGCATTGGTGGTCTCTCGGCATTTGGCCGCCGGCCGGCCCGGCATGGAAGCGTCCACCCGCGAGTTAATCGCGTTGGTGAAAGAAGCCATCGATGCATTGAACAGTGAGCCCGCCGAAGGCGAGGCGCAGGCATTTCCAAATCAGGATCAGGCGATCTCGAATCTCGCCCGTACGGTATCCGTGTTTGGCGAGCAGCCCGCTGATTTCAGTTCGCTTGCCTTTCAGGCAACGCGAGATTCCTCGCGACTTGAGCCAAGCCGGGACGAGCAGTCGGCCAATCCATCGGGTTCGGATGCACAGTCTTCGGAGGGCGTGATTGATCTCGAAGAAGTCACTGGCCTGATGTATTTCTCAGGCAAAGAGTCAGAGTCACCGATGGCAAGGATTCCGCTCTCTACGGAATTGGCTGGCCCCGATGCGATTCATGTACCCAAGATGACGCTCCATGATCGGCTCTACGCCTTAAAGACCATTCAGGCGCTGGACCATGAAATCAGCAAAGCGGCCACCCCTGAGCTTGCGCATCAGGCGAGATTGCGGCTGGCCGATCATGCCAATTGGATGACGGCGCTGGCGCAAGAGCCGCTGCAGCGTCGCTTAATTGGCATGGCGCGTACCATTGAACTGGCGGGCGTTCGGGCCGATACCGATGTCATTGATTACCTGATATCCGCAATGAGCGTGATGCCACAGCCCGCGGCAGTAAAGGGCTCCTGTCAGCATCAGACGCTTTTTATTGACTTGGCCGAGTTGCATGCCGGGGCCGAGAGCTTGGAGAAGGCCAGCAAGAT
>JAGWWC010000068.1 GCA_018970545.1 Betaproteobacteria bacterium
AAAACAGGCCTGAGCTTCGGCTTTCCGCATTGCCATGAGGGAACGCTTCCCGATGATGCGGTGACCAAGCCAAACGCCTGCGCCGGAGTGGAGAAGCCGGTCGCGCTGATGGGGCCCCATAGCGCTGTCATGGGCGTGACTTTTTATACCGGCAATATGTTCCCAGCCGAGTACAAAAATGTCGCTTTCGTGGCTAGAAAAGGCTCGTGGAACCGCAATACGAAAATTGGTTTTGATATTGTTACAGTCCGCGCGGATGCAGACGGCAAGAACGCCCGTGTAACGCCATTTATGACGGGTTTTCTAAATTCATCTGACCAAACGTTCTGGGGCCGCCCCGCCTATATGCTACAGATGCCTGATGGTGCAATGCTGGTCTCTGATGAACAGCTCGGTGCGATTTATCGCATTAGCTACAGCAGATAGATGATGTCTGTGCTAAAGCCTTTTGTTGCACTTATGCTGGGGCTGGTGTGGCCTGGCATGAGTGCGCAGGCTTCTGGACCAGGCCAGCCGGCGCGGCTGGCCCAGTGCGCAGACTGTCACTCGCCCGATAGTCCGCGTCTTTCTGTGGACTATCCGCTTTTGGCTGGGCAGCCAAAAACATTTCTTGAAAATCAGATGATTATGATTCGCGAGGGCCTGCGGGAGATTCCGATGAAAAGAGGAATCTTTGATAATGTGTCCGACCAAGAAATTATCTCAATCGCGCAGCATTTTTCGAAGCAGACAATTGGCGCCTCTCGGACCCCCAAAGACGTCGCGCTCTACGCGCGGGGGGAGAAAGTTGCGAAAGATTTACTTTGTGGCACCTGCCATCTGCCCAATTATGCGGGCCGCGATCAAATGCCACGGCTTGCCGGGCAGCACGAAAGCTATCTTTTAATTACGATGAAAAAATTCAGAAACAATCAGGCGATTGGCCGGGATACGATTATGGCGGCCTCCTTGTATGGCGTACATGAAGATGACCTTCGGGCAATGGCCCACTATTTCTCGCAACTTGATCGTTAGGCTTGGATTTCCGCCGAATCTCTCCATCTGATTTACCCCACTTAAGACGCCGCTGGTGGCTGCTGATTGCCTGCACCGCCGGGCCGGTGCTTTTGGCGGCATGGGTCGTTGATTTCGCTCAATTCGCGGTAGTCCTGCCTGCTGTTGCACTTCTTTCGCTCATGCTGCTTGGGCTGGGCGTGGATGCCTGGCTCACAAGTCAAGTTCAAGCAATGCACAGCGATGCAATCCCACTTCTTACTAATAATGCGATGCTGGCCAGTCATCACACCGATCCGGTGTCGGGTGCATTAAGCCGCGCTGCGCTGGATCGTCTGCTCTCTGAGTTCTCCACGCGTGATGGTCAGTCTAAGTCGGCATTCGCCCTGATCATGATCGATATTGACGGATTTAAGGCAATCAATGATCAGCATGGACACCCTGCGGGGGATGCGGTGCTGCTGGCGTGTGCGGCCCGCTGGCGGGCGATGCTGCGCGAATCGGATTGGCTGTGTCGTTATGGCGGAGATGAGTTTTGTGTGCTGCTGCCTGGCACAGCGCTGCATCAGGCGAGAGTCGTTGCCGATAAGCTGATGCAGGCCTCTCGGGGATTGATCCACGTGACGGATCACGCACAGCGCAGTGCCGAGGTCCGATTAACGATCAGTTTGGGTGTTGCCGCCTGCGCACCGCCCGTGGTTATGAACACTACAGCACTTCTGGCGATTGCTGACCGTATGCTCTATCAATCCAAGGCCGCAGGCGGGGATCAAATCACCGTTATCTCTGCCCAACAGGAAATCCATGGCTAATAAACTGGGTGCGATTTCCAGATGGCTCTCGCGATATCACGTTATCGCGCGCTATCGCACGCGCTGGCTACTGGCGATTGTGTTTTTGTTATTGGCTGCCGCTGCCACGCTGACCGTGCCGATTGCGTTTCGGGATCTGGTGGATACCGGCCTGACCAGCGATGCCATCAATCAGAAGTTCCTTAATTTGTTGCTGCTGGCAGTGTTTCTTGCGGCAGTGACCGCAAGTCGCTTCTATTTGATGTCATGGCTGGGCGAGCGGGTGGTGGCTGATATTCGGGAGCAGGTCTATGACAATATGCTCAAACAAAGCCCGGCTTATTTTGAGACCCTTCAGACAGGCGAGGTACTCTCCCGGCTCACCAGCGACACCACACTGATTCAGGCCCTGGTCGGCACCAGCATTTCAGTGGCGCTACGCAGTGGTGTGATGTTCTTGGGCGGCCTGATCATGATGCTTGCCACCAGTGCTTGGCTTGCCGGCACCATGCTGGTGCTGCTTTTATTGGTGGTGCTACCGCTTTGGGCTCTGGGCCGGCATGTCAGGAAGATGTCGCGCACCAGCCAAGACAAGGTCGCCGATACCAGCGCAATGGCCGGCGAGGTACTCAATGCCATGCCGACTGTTCAGGCCTTTGCGCGTGAGCCACATGAGCGTGACCGCTTTTCAAGAGCGGTCAGAGCCGCCTTTGATGAAGCAAAGCGCCGAATTCGTTTTCGATCGCTGTTAACCGCGGTGGCGATCACGATGGCGTTCTCGGTGATCGTATTTGTATTGTGGATTGGTGCCCGCCAGGTCTCGGTGGGCCAGATGTCTCTGGGCGAACTCACCCAGTTTGTGATGTATGCCGTACTGGTTGCCGGATCAATTGGCGCGCTGTCTGAGGTCTGGGGTGATCTGCAGCGGGCGGCAGGCGCAACGGAGCGCTTGGTTGAGCTGATGCAGGCCCAGCCACAGATTAAAGATCCAGCCCAGCAGCTGACGATTGCCGCTTTGGATGACCTACAGCAGGCCGATGCGATCCGGTTCGATGCAGTCTGTTTTTCTTACCCATCCCGGCCAGCCACATTGGCGCTTGATCATCTAACGTTTTCAGTGGCCCGCGGCGCCCGCGTAGCGTTGGTAGGGCCATCGGGCGCCGGGAAGAGCACTGTCTTTGCATTACTGCTGCGTTTTTATGATTTTGCGCGTGGTGATATTGGACTTTTTTCAAGAGCCCTGCGGGACTGGCCGATCTCCGGGCTACGCCAACAGATGGCAATCGTGCCGCAGGAGCCTGTGATTTTTGCGGCCAGCGCAATGGAAAATATTCGCTATGGCAGGCTGGAGGCAACCGATGCTGAGGTAATCGCCGCTGCAAAAAGTGCTCATGCCCACGATTTCATTTCTGCACTACCAGATGGATACGCCAGCTTTTTAGGCGAGCGAGGCGTGCGGCTTTCCGGCGGCCAGCGGCAGCGGATCTCAATCGCACGTGCGATTCTTAAAAATCCGCCGATTCTGCTTCTGGATGAGGCAACTTCTTCTTTGGATGCCGAGTCTGAGCAGGAGGTTCAGCGGGCCTTGGATGAGATTTTGCCGGGCCGCACCTCGCTTACCATCGCCCACCGGCTCTCCACCGTGCAACGTGCTGATCAGATTCTGGTTTTAGATCGTGGGCGATTGGTAGAGCACGGCAGCCACGAGTCGCTCTTGGCACAAAATGGTCTGTACGCTCGACTGGCAAAATTACAGTTTCTATGAGCAATTCTCCCGCGCAGCCCCAACTTCGAGTGGATCAGGTCACCAAGCGCTATGGCGAGCAGCGCGTGGTCGATGAACTCTCGTTTGAGCTCTACCCTGGTGAGTGTCTGGGTGTGATTGGCCCCAACGGTGCCGGTAAGACCACGACCTTTCGGATGTGCCTTGGATTAAGCCAGCCCGATCAAGGATCCATCGAATTTTTCGGGATGCCGATGCCGCAGCAGGCTCTGGCGATCAAGGCCCAGGTAGGAGTGGTTAGCCAGTTTGATGCCTTAGACCCGGACTTTAATTGCGCTGAAAATCTCTTGGTCTATGGCCGCTATTTTGGTTTGCGCGATGCACTGATTCGCAGCCGAATTCCAACACTGCTGGAGTTTGCAGCGCTGTCTCATAAAGCGCAGGCGAGACCGGGTGAGCTCTCCGGCGGTATGAAACGGCGGCTCTCGCTTGCGCGGGCTTTGATCAACGATCCGCAGCTGTTGATGTTGGATGAGCCGACCACCGGCCTCGATCCACAGGCCCGGCATTTGATGTGGGAGCGACTGCTGCAGTTATTGGGCCAAGGAAAATCGATTCTGCTGACCACGCATTTCATGGATGAGGCTGAGCGGCTATGTGATCGTCTGCTGGTGATTGATCATGGCCGAAAAATCGCCGAAGGCCGACCCCGTGAGCTCATTCAACAGCATCTTGAGCCAGATGTGGTGGAGGTGTACGGAAGTAATCCTTTAGCGCTTGCTCAGGGACCACTGGCTGCTCATGCTCAGCGCGTGGAAGTCAGCGGTGAGACGGTATTTTTCTATACCCAGAGTGCCCATGCTTTATTGGCTGCACTCGAGTCGCGACTCGATTTGCGCACGCTGCATCGGCCGGCTAACCTTGAGGATCTGTTTTTAAAGTTGACGGGCCGCCAGATTCGGGAGGGCGCCTGATGCGTTGGTGGCCGGTCTTTCGCCGAAATCTTCTGGTCTGGCGCAAGCTCATGATCCCGAGCTTAATCGCCAATATCGCTGAGCCACTGATGTGGCTGGTGGCGTTTGGCTATGGCATGGGAGCGTTGGTGGGCGAAGTGTCGCACCAGGGCCAGGCTATTCCGTATTTGGTATTTTTGGCAAGCGGCTCCATTTGTATGAGTGCGATGAATGCCGCTACTTTTGAGGCGCTCTATTCCGCGTTCTCACGCATGCATGTGCAAAAAACCTGGGATGGCATCATGAATGCGCCAATCCGGTTGGATGATGTATTACTCGCCGAGATGCTATGGGCCGCCTTTAAGTCGCTATTTTCGGTGGCCGCGATTTTGCTGGTCATGTTGGCGCTTGGCATTAGTCATTCGTTAAAACTCTTGTGGGTGCTGCCGATTCTGTTTTCTGTCGGGGTGATGTTTAGCTGTATCGGCCTGATTTTTACGGCCCTGGCAAAGGGCTACGATTTTTTCACATACTACTTCACACTATTTCTGACCCCGATGATGTTTTTAAGCGGCGTGTTTTTTCCCCGCGAACAGCTGCCTGAGTGGGTGCGGGCGGTTTCGGAATGGCTGCCGCTGACCCAGGCGGTGCATTTGATTCGGCCCTTATTTTTAGACCGCTGGCCTGATCAGGTGCTGCTGCCGGCAGCAGTCATTGCGGCTTATTCCATTTTTGCCTGGGCGATCGCGCTGGCCTTGACCCGCAAGCGATTTAGAAGCTAGACGGCAGTTATTCAAGCAACTGGCCTAGCCGCGAATCCGCCAGCCAATAGCAATGAGCCTTAGGGTCAACAATGTCAAAACTAGGGCGCATCCCCCCGAAATCGCAAGACTCATCCAGGGTGAGACATCGGCCACGCCGAACACGCCGTAGCGAAATCCGTCAATCAGGTAAAAAAATGGATTGGCATGACTAATTGCCTGCCAAATCGATGGCAGCTGCTTTACTGAGTAAAAAACACCCGCCAGCATGGTGAGCGGGTTAATCAGAAAGTTCTGAAAGACCGAGACATGGTCCCATTTCTCTGCCCACAGCCCAGCAATAAAGCCAAGGGTTGCCAAAACAACACAGGCCAAAACCGCAAACATCATCACCCAGCCGATCGAGTACAAGGCGCCTTGCACAAACAGCACCGCTACAAGCCACACACCGAGCCCGCAGGCCAAGCCCCTCGCAACTGCCCCGCCGATATAGCCGACAAACCACTCCCATGGTTTCATGGGTGAGAGCAGCACGAACACGAGATTGCCAGTCATCTTGCTTTGCGTGATGCTCGATGAGGTATTCGCAAAAGCGTTTTGCTGCAGTGTCATCATGACCAGACCCGGCACCAAAAAGGCGGTGTAGCTGACCTGGGGATAAGGCTCAACACGGCCCTCGAGCAGATAAGAGAAGATCAGTAAAAACAATAGGCTCGAGATGACGGGCGCGAGAATAGTCTGCAGATAGACCTTTACAAAGCGCATGGTTTCTTTGTGCAGCAGGGCCCAGGCCCCGGAGCTGTTGGCGGGTATGGCCGATAAAGTGGCCGGTGTTGGTGCGGGGAGGCT
>JAGWWC010000069.1 GCA_018970545.1 Betaproteobacteria bacterium
ATTATTCGGATCAATCAGCACCACAAGGTGGAAGTTACCGTCGCCCACATGGCCAAAGAGCATCACCGGTATGGAGACCTGGGCCAAATCGGCATTGGTGGCATGGATGCATTCAGAGAGCCGAGAAATCGGTACACAGACATCGGTCGGAAAGGCCCGGCTACCGGGCTTCATCTGCAGGCATGCGAAATAGGCATCGTGCCGGGCCTGCCAGAGGCGGGTACGGTCTTCTGATCGGGTCGCCCACTCGAATTGTTCGCCGCCGAATTCATGGGCGATCTCTTGGACCCGCTCGGCCTGCTCTTGTGCCGAGGCGTCAGTGCCATGAAATTCAAAAAACAGTGTCGGCCGCTCCGGCAGCTGGGTCTTACTGAAGCGGTTGATGGCCGTCAGGGTGAGCGCATCCAGTAATTCAATACGGGCTACTGGTATGCCCATCTGAATGGTGCGGATGACAGTGTTGACCGCATCATCAACAGTCTTAAATGGGCAGACGGCTGCTGAGATTGCCTCGGGCAGCGGATAGAGCCTGACGGTTAATTCGGTGATGATGCCCAGCGTGCCTTCGGAACCTACCAAAAGCCGAGTCAGGTCGTAGCCAGCGGAGGACTTCCTTGCGCGGCTGCCTGTGCGGATAATTTTTCCATCGGCCAAGACCACGGTCATGGCCATCACGTTTTCTCGCATGGTGCCGTAGCGGACCGCATTGGTGCCCGAGGCACGGGTGGCGGCCATACCGCCCAGAGATGCATCTGCACCGGGATCAATCGGAAAGAAAAGCCCGGTGCCTTTTAATGCTTCATTGAGCTGCTTACGCGTCACACCGGCCTGAACTGTTGCATCCAGGTCATCGGCATGAATCGCCAACACCTGGTTCATGCCCGAGAGATCAATACTGATGCCGCCTTCTACGGCAAGAAGATGGCCTTCCACCGAACTGCCTGCGCCATAGGCAATCACGGGCACATGGTGCTGGCGGCAAAGTGTGACCACTGCCGCGACATCCTCGGTGCTTTGTGCAAATACGACCGCATCGGGCGGCTCTGGGATGTGGACTGACTCATCGCGGCCGTGCTGCAGCCGCACCGATTCACCCTGCGAGAAGCGCTCACCAAAGCGGTCGCGCAGGGCGGTGTAAAGCAGATCGGGGATGGGGTCGCGATGCATGATTGGGGTTTATTCGGAGCTCACATTCTCCCCGGCCAATGGCCTGCCCGCAAGCCCGTTGCGGACTAACCCGGGTAAACTTAGACGCCGTGAACGCATCCGTCAGACTCGCCTACAGCATCGATCGTTTAAGTAAAGCCGTCGCCGTAATCGCGATCTGGCTGACCCTGATCTGCGCCCTGATTTCCGCAGGAAATGCGGGCATGCGCTATGCGTTTGATTTGAGTTCGAATGCCTGGCTGGAAATGCAGTGGTACATGTTCGGTGGGATCGTGCTGCTGGGCGCACCGCATTTGCTCACCATCAATGGCCACATCCGGGTCGATCTGTTTTATTCCCGGCTCAATGATCGCCAACGGGCCTGGCTGGATCTGGGGGGGCTGATCTTCTTTTTACAGCCGTTTTGTATCTATATGGTGTTGGTCTGCTGGCCATGGTTTCTTGAATCCTGGACGATCGGTGAAATCTCCAATAACGCTGGCGGACTGATTCGCTGGCCCGTGAAGCTCCTGTTCCCGATAGGTTTTGGGCTTTTGGTGCTGCAGGGCTGCTCTGAAATCATCAAGCGTGTTGCCGCCTTAAGGGGTGTCATTGCGCTCAACACCCACTACGAAAGGCCGCTGCAATAGCCATGAATCCGATCGACTTCATGGCGCCGGCGATGTTTGCGGCCCTGGTGGTGTTTTTACTGCTGGGCTTGCCGGTTGCATTTTCCTTGGCTGCGCTTGGCCTGGTTTCAGGGCTGGTGGCCATAGAGATGGGCTTGTTCCCACCTCAGTTCATGGCCAATCTACCCCTGCGCGTTTTTGGCATTGTGGCCAACGAGCTCTTGCTGTCGATTCCGTTTTTCACCCTCATGGGCGCGATTCTTGAGCGTAGTGGCCTGGCCGAGGATCTGCTTGAGGGCTTTGCCCAGTTATTCGGCGGTCTGCCGGGGGGCTTGGCTTATGCGGTGATTATGGTGGGCGCAATTTTAGGTGCGATTACCGGCACGGTTGCCGCATCGGTGATTGCGATGGGCGTGATTGCGCTGCCGATCATGATGCGGTATGGCTACAGCGCGCGTTTATCAACGGGCGTAATTGCGGCCTCGGGAACCATCACCCAGGTGATTCCGCCATCGTTGGTGCTGATTGTACTGGCCGATCAACTCGGCCGCTCGGTGGGCGATATGTACTTAGGTGCCCTTGGCCCATCGCTGGCCCAGGTCGCGATTTTCATGCTGTTTATTTTTGTGATGTCGCTCATTCAGCCCCAGAGCATGCCGCCGCTGCCGCCCGAGGCCCGTACCCTGCGGGGACTTGCGCTGTTAAAGAAAGTGGCCGCAGGGGTAGTGCCATCGCTGGCTTTGATTTTTATTGTGCTGGGCACGATTTTCTTAGGGCTGGCCACACCGACTGAGGCGGGTGCCATGGGTGTAGTGGGTGCCATTGGCTTGGCGGCAGTCCATCGGCGGCTGAATTGGAAAATGATCCGTGAAGGCATGGAGTCGACCATGAACATCACGGTCATGGTCATTTTCATTTTGATTGGCGCCACGGTCTTTACGCTCGTGTTCCAGGGTGTGGATGGCGGCATATGGGTGGAGCACCTGTTTTTGAGTGTGGGTGCAGATGATCCGGTCAGCTTCCTGTTCGTGGTCAACATCATGATTTTCATCCTGGCGTTTTTCCTCGATTTTTTCGAGATCGCCTTTATTGTCATTCCGCTGCTGGCGCCTGTCGCCGATAAGCTGGGCATTGATCTGATCTGGTTTGGGGTGCTGATCTGTGTGAATATGCAGACCTCATTTATGCACCCACCGTTTGGATTTGCGTTGTTTTATCTGCGGGGAATTGCGCCTAAGTCCATCAAGAGCAGTGAAATCTATTTGGGAGCGATTCCCTGGGTGGGCCTGCAGCTCTTACTGGTGGGTATTCTGATTTTCTTCCCAGAGATTGTGACTGGCATGCTGGATAAGCCAGTGACGGGCGATCTTCAGAACATTGAAATCAAAGTCGATGACTCGGTTGAGAACGAAAGCGACGGCTGGGACGACGAAAAAGACGACAAGCCAAAAAATGATCCGATGGATTATTTCAAAAAGAAGTAAACCTGCTTTGGCATAAAAAAACCGCCCCGAGGGGCGGTTTTTCTTTCGCGGTCGCCCAGTGGTTGTACCAGGCGGATCGAATTTACAGCTTCTGAGTGGCCATGAAGTCATCATAGCTGCCCTCGGCCACGCGGAACCAGGCTTGCTGGTCACGGTGGAAGGCGCGCATATGATCGAAGATCTTTTTAAACTCAGGGCTCTTAGCGCTGTTTTCGGCCATCAGTTCTTCGTTGGCTTTAAACGAGGCATCCATCACCGATTTGGGGAAGCGACGCAGCACAGCACCGCCTGCGATCAGGCGTTTCAGGGCCTGGGGATTGACGGTGTCGTACTTCGCCTGCATCCAGGTGTTGCCCTCTGCGCAGGCCGCCTGTAGGGCAGCTTTGTAGCCGTCGGGCAGCGCATCGTAGGCCTTGGCATTGACTTGGAATCCAAGCGCAGCGCCACCTTCCCACCAGCCGGGATAGTAGTAAAACTTGGCGATCTTATTCAGACCGAGGCGCTCGTCATCGTAAGGAACGGTGAACTCGGCCGCATCGATGGTGCCTTTCTCAAGTGCTGAGTAGATCTCGCCAGCAGGGATCTGCGTGGCCACAACACCGAGCTTGGAGAGTGCTTGGCCGCCCATGCCGCCCACCCGAAACTTCAGGCCTTTGAGATCCTGCACTGACTTAAGTTCTTTTTTGAACCAGCCGGCCATCTGCGATCCGGTATTGCCCGCCAGCAGATTGACCACACCCGATTTGCGTGAGAACTCGTTGAAGACCTTTTCGCCATCGCCGTGATACCACCAGGCATTCATCTGGCGCGCATTCAGGCCAAACGGAATCGCTGTGCCGAAGGCCCAGGCGGGATCCTTACCAATGAAGTAGTACGGTGCAGTGTGATTCGCCTCGATGGTGCCTTTTTCTACGGCATCCAACACCGCAAAGGGCGGTACGATTTCGCCCGCAGCGTGGGTGGAGATTTGGAATCTTCCGCCCGTCATCTGATTGACACGGCGGGCGATTAACTCCAGCGTGCCGAACAGGGTGTCAAAGCCTTTTGGAAAGCTTGATGCACAACGCCAACGGACCACATCGGACTGGGCAATCGCAGGTGCGGCAACTGCTGCTGCACCTGTGGCAACCGCAGCCGCACCGGTTTTTGCCAGAAACTCACGACGACTCATAACTCGCTCCTTTATTAAATTGCTGTTTTGGGTTGTTTTGCGGAATGAATCCGCCGACAACGCCCAAGGTTTTAACCCAAAACGACCCGTTTGGCTCTTAGGGCTGTCGCTAACTCTGCTGCCGATGGCGCTGAATCTGGGCCCGGACCTGATCGGGGGCGGTCCCGCCCGGGTGGCTCCTGGCCGCAACCGAGCCCTCGACCTGGAGGACTTTGAAGACATCTTGCTCAATGAGCGGGGAAAAGACCTGTAATTCCGTAAGGCTGAATTCCGAAAGGTCTTTGCCGGCCTGGACACCAGCCTTGACGGCCAGGGCCACAGCCTCGTGGGCATCGCGAAACGCCAGACCGCGCTTGACCAAATAGTCGGCCAAGTCAGTAGCGGTGGAGTAGCCCTCAAAGGCCGCCGCCCGCATGTTGTCTGCATTGACCTGAATGCCCGCCACCATTTCAGCGAAGACCCGCAGGGTATCGAGCACGGTGTCGGCGGTATCAAAGACCGGTTCTTTGTCTTCCTGGTTGTCTTTGTTGTACGCCAGCGGCTGGCCCTTCATCAGGGTCAATAGGCCAATTAAGTGCCCATAGACCCGGCCGGATTTTCCACGGGCCAGCTCGGGCACGTCGGGGTTTTTCTTCTGCGGCATGATCGATGAGCCCGTGCAGAAGCGATCGGCGAGATCAATAAAGCCAATGCGTGGTGTCATCCACAGTATCAGTTCTTCCGATAGCCGCGAGATATGCATCATGATCACTGCGCAGCAGGATGTGAACTCAATCACAAAGTCCCGATCACTGACTGCATCCAGTGAGTTCTGGCAGAGGCCATCAAAGCCAAGCCGCTTGGCGACGCGCGCGCGATCAATCGGATACGAGGTGCCGGCCAATGCGGCTGCGCCCAGCGGCAAATGGTTGACGCGAGACCTGCAGTCGGCAAGCCTCTCGCGATCCCGCGAGAACATCTCCACATAGGCCATCAAGTGATGGCCAAAGGTGATGGGCTGGGCCACCTGTAGATGAGTAAAGCCCGGCATGATGGTCGCGGCATGCTGCTCAGCCTGCTGCAAAAGCGCAGATTTCAGTTCAGCCAAGGCCTGCTGAAGCTCATCAATGGTCGCCCGCACCCAGAGCCGCATGTCGGTGGCCACCTGGTCGTTTCGGCTTCTTGCTGTATGGAGTCGCTTGCCGGCATCTCCGATTAAATCGGTGAGGCGTTTTTCAATATTGAGATGCACATCTTCAAGTGCAAGCGACCACTGAAATGAGTTTGCGGTGATCTCCTCGCGAATCTGGGCCATGCCCTGCTCGATGGCCCGAAAGTCTTCTTTTGAAATCAGCCCCACATGGGCCAGCATCTCTGCATGGGCCAGCGAGCCCTCGATATCGCAGAGGGCCAGCCGCTGATCAAAGCCGACTGATCCGGTATAGCGCTGCACGAGTGCCGACACCGGCTCACTGAACCGGCCGGACCAGCCTTCGTTTTTCTTTGAAAATTGTTCGGCCATGAGATTGATACACTTCGCAATATGTGGATTATTGCATCGCGCGAAAGCCGTCTGGCGATGTGGCAGGCCGAACATGT
>JAGWWC010000070.1 GCA_018970545.1 Betaproteobacteria bacterium
CGCCACATCAAGCGCGAGCGGCACCGAGGCTGCCGAGGTATTGGCATGCTGATCCACCGTGACAATCACTTTGGATTCATCGATGCCCAGCCGCTTAGCAGTGGCCGATAAGATACGAACATTGGCCTGGTGCGGGATGAGCCAATCGATATCGCTGACTTGATCACCGACGTCGGCCAAGACCTCCCGGGCAACACTGTCGAGCACCTGGACTGCGAGCTTAAATACCGACTGTCCATCCATGGTCAGAAATGGGTGGCCAGTGGCCTTGCCATGGCTCACTGATCCGGCGGTACGAAGAATATTTTCAAATTCACCGCGGGCATGCAGTCGATGGCCCAGCACCCCCGGCTGCTGATCGGCCGTGAGCACCACAGCGCCCGCCCCATCGCCAAAGAGCACGCAAGTGCCGCGGTCAGTCCAATCCAAAATGCCAGAGAAGACTTCGGCACCAATGACCAATGCATTACGGACCTTGCCCGACTTAATAAACAAATCAGCAGTGGCCATGGCGTAGGCAAAGCCGCTACACACCGCCTGCACATCAAACGCAGGTCCGCCAGAGGCGCCAATTTTTTTCTGCACCAGACAGGCAGTTGACGGAAAAATCATGTCGGGCGTCGAGGTCGCCACGATGATCATTTCGAGTTGCGCAGCCGATAGGCCCGCAGCACTGAGTGCATGCTGAGCGGCCTGCGCTGCGAGATCACTGCTGGTGACGCCCTCGGCCGCGATGTAGCGCTGGGAGATGCCAGTGCGCTCGCGGATCCATTCATCTGAGGTGTCAATGCCCGATTTTGCGAGACGCTCCACTAGAGCGGCATTGCTCACTGGCTGCCCGGGAAGGGCCCGCCCCGTGCCCACCACGCGCGAGAAGATCTCCATTACGCCAAATCCTCAGAAGCCTCAGTGGACTGCGATTTTAGGTCAGGATGGGGAATGGTCTCCGGCCGATCCAGGGCGATCGCCTGGGCGATCTTTTCATTCAATCCATATGCAGCCGCATCAGCAGCGCGGCCCAATGCGTAACCAAAAGCCAGCGCATCGGCAGAGCCGTGGCTCTTGAACACAATGCCGCGCAGCCCAAGAAGTGCGGCGCCGTTATAGCGGCGATGGTCAACACGCTGCGAGAAACGCTTTAACACCGGCATCGCAATAACGCCCAGCAGCTTGCTAATGCCGCTTCGGGTGAATTCCTGTTTAATAAAACTGCGTAGCATTTGGGCGAGGCCCTCGGCAGTTTTCAAGGCAACATTGCCCACAAACCCATCGCAGACCACGACATCGGTGGTGCCTTTAAAAATATCGTCGCCTTCAACATTGCCGTAGAAATTTAAATGGCTCGCCCGCAGTAGCTCGCCCGCAAGCTTGACGGTGTCATTGCCTTTGATCACTTCCTCGCCAATATTCAGCAGGCCGACGGTTGGGTTTTGCTTGTCGTGAATCACCGACACCAAAGCCGCGCCCATCGATGCAAACTGCAGCAGGTGATCTGCATTGCAGTCGACATTGGCCCCCAGGTCGAGCATGGTGGTGACGCCACCTTTTTGATTGGGCATGGCCGTTGCAATGGCCGGCCGGTCAATGCCCTCCATGGTTTTGAGCACATAGCGCGCAATCGCCATCAATGCGCCTGTATTGCCGGCACTCACGGCCGCATGGGCCCGGCCCTCTTTGACCGCCTCAATGGCAAGCCGCATCGACGAGCGACGTTTACTGCGCAACGCGACAGCCGGCGGATCATCCATGAGCACCACTTCATCGGTGGCGATGATCTCGAGGCGGCTGCGGACCTCAGCGCTCGGGCCGAGCGACTCTAATGCTGCAGAGAGTTCGGGCTCGCGGCCAACAAGCAGGGCCCGCCGGCCTGGACTCGCGCTCAGGAAGCTGACTGCTGCGGGAATGGTGACGGAGAGCCCGTGATCGCCACCCATGCAATCGATGGCGACACAGACAGACTGCGACGAAGTCACAGCGCGAGAAAAAAGACTTAGGCGGCCTTGGTCTTCACGACTTTCTTGCCACGGTAGTAGCCCGAGGGGCTAACGTGGTGGCGCAGATGAATCTCACCGGTTGTCGGCTCAACGGCCGTAGGCGGATTGGTCAGAAAATCGTGCGATCGGTGCATGCCGCGCTTTGACGGCGACTTCTTATTCTGTTGGACAGCCATGGTTAAGCTCCGGAAAACCTTGAATTATAAGGCATTTTTCCCTTTTAGAGGCTTGTGAAGCAGCTCCGCCAGGCCCGCAAAGGGCCGGGTCCGATCGCCCACATTCGACTCGACTGTCAGGGGTGCCTGACAGTCGGCATGCTTGGGCGCCATCGGTAACTCAAGCAGCAGCTCGTCCTCAATCAATCCGCGCAGGCTAGCGGAGTCTTCAGGCGCCAAAAAATCCACCACCGGCAGGTCCGGGTCGCGGGCCTCATCTTCAGCCGTCATCTGCTCAGTGCGGGCATCGGCAAGGGCTGCGGACTCGAAAAATTCAAACCCGCGTCGCGACTCCAACACAAGCGCAACTGGCTCAAGACAGCGCTCACAAATGCACGCGAGCCTGACACGGGCCGCAAGCCACCAACGTCGACGCGGATGTCCGGGGCCCGGGCCCGATGCATCTGGGCCAAAAGCCCACTGCACCGGATCCTGCGCACGATAGCAGGAGGCAATCAAGCGTGTGAATTCAGCCGCAGAAATTTCGCCAGATGCGGGAAGCTGGCCGTCCGACAGCGCGCGCTCAAGCGCGGATGCAGTCAACAGACTATCGAGATCAAATTTCGCCGCCATAATGCGCGAACCTTATTCTCCTTCTGAGCGCCTTTCAAGCCAGCATGCACACACCGTTGATCCTCGCCTCCACCAGCCCCTATCGCAAGGAGCTGCTGGCGCGGCTGCAGCTGCCCTTTGACGTGCATGCGCCGCAGGTCGATGAGGCCCCGCATGCCGGGGAATCATTTCTGCAGACTGCAGTGCGGCTTGCACGCGAAAAAGCGGTCGCAGTTGCCCAATCCCACCCAAACGCCATTGTGATCGGCGCAGATCAAGTGGCCAGCTGCGAGGCCCAACGCCTGGATAAGCCGGGCACCGCCGAGCGTGCGTTAGCGCAGCTGCAGCTGCAACGGGGCAAGACCTCGGAATTTATTACTGCAGTGTGTGTGGCGGCCAAAGCCGGTCAGATGCTGAAAGAGGCCTGTGTGGCTACGCGTGTGCGGTTTCGAAGTGCCGCCGAGTTGCCCGATGACCGACTGCGCCGCTACATCGCACTTGAAAATCCCCTGGACTGCGCGGGCGCTGCAAAATCAGAAGGCCTTGGCATTGCGCTGATTGAATCCATTGAAGGACCGGACCCGACCGCGCTGGTCGGACTGCCCCTCATCGCGCTGACCAATTTACTCAAATCGTTTGAATTATCGGCGCTGTCGCAAGGCTGAGATTAATAAATTGACCAACGCATCATTGCGCTAAAAATGGCATCGCCAGCTGCGGCACCAAAGCGCTTGGCAAGCCGCTCAGCAAAATTCGGCGCCAAGGTGTAATCAATCACCTCTTCCGCCTTGATCACATCGCGGGCCACTGAGTCGACGGTGCCCAAGCCATCGGCCAAACCCAGCTCGACACTTTTCGCGCCCGTCCAGACCATGCCGGTAAATAAATCGGGGCCTGACTTCAGCCGATCGCCACGGCCCTGTTTGACTGCGGCAATGAATTGGCCGTGGACTTCATTGATCATGCTCTGCACGGCAGCCCGTTGCTTCGGATCAATCGGAAGAAATGGATCCAGGAGTGCCTTGTTCTCGCCCGCGGTTAATACCCGTCGCTCCACACCGAGTTTTTTCATGGCCTCGGTAAATCCAAAGCCATCCATGCGTACACCGATCGAACCCACCAGACTGGATTGGTTGACATAGATGGAGTCGGCGGCAGCAGCGATGTAATAGCCGCCCGAGGCAGCCACATCCTCCACCACTGCAATCACCGGCTTATCCTTGTGGGCGGCCTTCAGCCGTCGAATCTCATCGAACACGATGCCGGATTGGACTGGGCTTCCGCCCGGGCTATTGATGCGCAGGACAATTCCCGCCGCATGGGAATTTTTGAATGCCTCGCGCAGCGACTCGTTAATCAGCTCAGCACTCGAGGTGGTGCCGTGATCGATGATGCCCTGCAGATCAATCATGGCGGTGTGGCGGGCGGTGGGGTTGGCCGTCAGCTGCCCGCCACCTCCAAATGAGGAAATCCAGATTGCAACGATCACCAGACACAGTGTCGTCAGCCGCCAGAAATTTGCCCAGCGTCGGGCGCGGCGCTGCTCTTGAACATGCGCGAGCAGGATTTTTTCGATTACTTGCTGATCCATTGTGTCATCCAGTTCTCTAATTCGTTAACACTGAGCATACAGCCCAGCGGTTCTGCAGCGAGGAGCTCCTCGGCGGCGTGGGCGCCATAGCCAACCGCCAGCGCGCTGGCACCGGCTGCGCGGGCCATGAAAATATCATGGGTCGTATCACCAATCACCAGCGTTGAGCTTGGAGAAACGCCAAGTTCCGCGCAGATCTCTAGCACCATCTTCGGAGCGGGCTTGGGCTCGGATTCATCAGCGCAGCGCGATGTCGCAAACAAATGCCGAGTCTGAGTCAGTTCAAAAGACCGATCGAGCCCCACCCGTGTCTTTCCGGTGGCAACTGCAAGCGGCATGCCCGAGGACTGCAGGCCATGTAACAGCTCCCGCATGCCGGGAAACATCTGCAGCTGCTCATAGCGCGAAAGATAATGGTACCGAAACCGCTCGGTCAGCCGATGCTGCTGATCAACACTGAGGTTCGGTGCCACCCGAGACAGGGCATCCTGTAGGCCCAGGCCAATCACCCAGCGGGCATCCTCAGCCGCCGGAATCGCAACGCCAATATCACTGCAGGCCTGCTGAATGGCAAGCGTGATGCTCGGGGTGGAGTCCACCACCGTGCCGTCCCAATCAAAGACCACCAAGTCAACATTCATCATTGCGGGGGCTTCGCTCCTAATAGATTCAGTAAATCCTGCAGCGCCTGGCCCAGAGGCGCAGTCAGCGTCAGGGTCTCGCCGGTGTTCGGATGGGTGAGCCGCAACGACCAAGCATGCAACGCCATGCGGCCAACCAGTCCTGTGCCCTTCGGGCCAGCAGCCTCATCGCGCTCATGCAGTCCGTATTTGGGATCGCCCACAATCGGGTGGCCCTGGCCCGCGAGGTGCACCCGCAGCTGATGGGTCCTGCCCGTGAGTGGCTCGCACTGAAGCAGCGACACTGGCCCGAGTGACACATGCTCGAGTGGTTGCAGCAGTCGGACTTTGGTGATTGCCGTCTGGCCTCCCTCTTGAATTCTTACCCAGCGCTCGCCGCGGGCATTGACCCATTTATGAAGTGGTGCATCGATTCGATCGCAGTCCTGCGGCCAGCTTCCCCAGACCAACGCAATGTAGCGCTTACGCATCTGGCCCTCGCGCAGCTGGCGATGAAACTCAGTCAGGCTAGATCGGCGCTTGGCCAAAAGCATCAGCCCAGATGTCTCCCGATCCAGTCGGTGGACCAATTCAAGAAAAAGCTCTCGGCCCGCTTCCGGCTGACGAACCTGACGCAAGGCCTCAATCACGCCGAGCTTTACCCCGCTACCGCCGTGGACGGCAAGACCAGCAGGCTTATCAATGGCAATGAAAAACTCATCTTCAAAAATCACACCGATTCGGGCAGCCACCGATTTGGCAAGACCAGGCTGAAGCGCACCCTGAGATTGCCCGCCATCACTGCCAGCCATCGAGGCGGGCATCCGAAGCGGCGGGATGCGCAGCACATCGCCTTGCTCAATCCGATAGTCACTGCCAATACGGCCGCCGTTGACGCGGACCTCGCCGGTTCGCAGCATGCGATAAATCCGGGTCTTGGGGACACCCTT
>JAGWWC010000071.1 GCA_018970545.1 Betaproteobacteria bacterium
GGGCCGCATCAACATGGAACGCGGTAAGGCTGCTGATCAGTTCGTCTGATCCTAAGTCATGACGTACTCACTCGACTCGGTCTATAAGGCTGCCGAAGAAACCCGAGCGCGCAGGGCGGCAGAAGAGGCCGAGCTCGAAAAAGAGCTGACCGCATCGCTGCGGGTCTGGAAGCCGCCGTCATTTGATCCGCGCCCACCGACGGAAATTTCCCGCGCACCGCTGCCCACCGTTGAAGAGGTGGAGGCCATTCGTGCTGAGGCGGCTCGCTTGGGCATGGAAGCGGGGCACGCCACGGGCTATGCCGAGGGCAAGCAAGAAGGATTTACCGCTGGCCACTTAGAGGGCATGCAAAAGGGCCACGAAGAAGGCTATGCCGCAGGCTATGACCAATCCAAGGCAGAGATTGAACGACTGACGGTAGCGCTTAATGTACTGCTTGAGGCCATCAATGAACTTCCCCAGGCAATGGGTGAGCCCATGGTGGAGTTGGCGTATCAAATCGGCGAGCGCCTCTCCGGCAAAGAGGGCATGGAGCGCACCCCTTTCGTGACGGCAGTTCAAGAGGCATTGATGCGACTGCCCAAGCCGGGTGAAAAATTGTTTTTCCGCATTCGGGCCGAAGAGGCTGAGTCATGGAAAAAAGCAGTTGAAGATCCCGGCCTGCCGTTTAAGTGTACGGTGGTCATTGATGAAAATGTTCCCGAAGGGCATGCCTATGTCGAGGCCCAGGGAATGCGCTTAAATGTCGGGGAGCAGGCCCGCCGTGCCTTAGTGCGGACGGCCCTGGGTCTGGATGCATCCGCAGAATAATCAATCGCTTGAGCGCGTCGCCGGATTTAAGTCGCGCTTAAACGAAATGCCCCGATCTGTTCGAGAGGGCCGTCTTAGTCGTGTGTCGGGGCTGCTGTACGAAGTTCATGGACTGCCCATGACCATTGGCGATCGAGCAACCATTAATTTGGGTGAGCAGGCAGTCGAGGCTGAGTGCATTGGGTTTAATGGCGGCACGACCTATCTCATGCCGGTGGACCCTGTTGAGGGCATCTCTCCTGGCGCTGCGGTTTATCCACTGGGCACGCCTTACTTTGAAGGGGCGGGCTTTAAGGTGCAGAAAACGGCCTCTGCTTTGCCGCTCGGTGAGAGCCTACTGGGCCGAATTGTGGATGGGTTTGGGCGGCCGATTGACGGAAAAGGAATCGATGCCCATGGCGTGCCCGGTGTGCCAACGCGGCGAGTCAATCCACTGCATCGGGCACCGATTCGTGAGCCTTTGGATTCGGGGATACGCGCGATCAACGGCGCCCTCACAGTAGGCCGCGGACAGCGCGTTGGAATTTTTGCAGGATCCGGGGTGGGCAAAAGTGTGATGCTGGGCATGCTTGCGCGTAACTGCATTGCCGATGTCATGGTGATCGGATTGGTGGGTGAGCGCGGCCGCGAGGTGCGCGAGTTCTGTGTGGATATTTTGGGCGACCAGGCCATGCACCGCTCGGTGGTGGTCGCAGCGCCTGCCGATGCCTCCCCGTTGGCGCGAGTGCGGGGCGCGTATTACGCCACCGATGTCGCGACCTGGTTTCGCGATCAGGGCAAGCACGTGGTGCTGATTGTGGACTCCTTGACGCGGTTTGCGATGGCCCAGCGAGAGATTGGCTTAAGTCTGGGTGAGGCGCCTGTCTCACGGGGCTACACGCCAAGCGTGTTTGCAAAGATGCCCGAGCTGGTGGAGCGTGTCGGCAACGGTGCCCGTGAAGACGCATCCATTACAGCGTTTTACACCATCTTATTGGAAGGTGATGATGTTCATGATCCCGTGGCCGACACGGCCCGCGGTATTTTAGATGGCCACGTTTTCTTATCGCGTGAATTGGCCGATAGCGGCCACTATCCAGCGATTGATATTGAGAAATCGATTTCTCGCGTGATGCCCAAGGTCACCACCAAGGAGCATCAGGCGGCAGCCCGTAAATTCAAGATGCTGTATTCACGGTATATGCGTGGCCGCGAGCTTTTGTCGATGGGTGCGTATGTCCCGGGCGGTGATGCTGAACTCGATATGGCCGTGCGCATGTGGCCGCAGATTCAGCGCTATCTGCAGCAGGATGCTGAGGAAGCCCATTCGATGGAAAATGCATTGGCCGAGATGATGAAAATTGCCGCCGCAGCAGGCGGCTCGCCTTCGGCAAATTCTGTTGCCAAGCAGGCTGGCTGAGTGGGATACCGCTAGATGAGCCGGGCAATCAAGGCGATGGCACGACTGGCCAAGGTCCGACAGGACATGGCCATGGCCCGAGCGAAAAGAATCGCCAGCGAGTTCGCCAAGACCCGAGATCTGAGTGATCAGGTACTTCAATTCGCCAGGGAGTACGACGACTCTGCCATGCGGGCAGGAGAAAAGGGCATCCCGGTGAGCATGCTCAATGATTCGCTGGCTTTTAGCGCCCGGCTGATCGCCAGCGCCAAGGAGCAAGAGTTAGCTACTGCTTACATGCATCGGCAGCTGCAAGAGGCCAATCGCGCCGCCTTGTCGGCAAAAATGAAGAGCCAGGGCTTAGATCGCGCGCTTGCTCGTCGTAAAAAAGAGGCCGAACAGGAGCAGCAGCAGGCCGACTGGCAGGAAATCGAGGACGCCTTTTCGCATCGGCGTTCGCCTTTCTCAGAGAGGGACCAGGGCGAGGGGGCCTCTGGCACGAAAGATGCTTAGGTTGGTTCAACTTTCTTTTGAAGAGGTTGAACTGTCATGGCTTCGATGCAGATTGTCGGTGGTGGAACTAACGCCTCCCCTGGTAAGGGAGCGGTGCCTGGGGGATTGGACCCCCTGCTGATGGGCCTATCGCCCGAGGCCGCAGCCTTATCAGGCGGCGAAGCAGGCGAATCCGCAGAGAACCCTTTCGTTGCTGAGTTGGCGGCTGCCTTGGCCTCTTTCGAGGCCGAACAGACCACAACGCTTGCAGAAAACCTGCTCGATCCAGCCCTTCAAGCGGCCCAGACGATTGATCCCAACCTGGCCGCCCAGGCGCAGGGGCAGACTTTGCCACTGGATCCCGCCTTCCAGAATGCGATTTTGGCAAGTTTTGCCGCATTAAACGGCGCCGTTCAGGCGGATGCCTCGGCCATCGGCGCCACAGATGCCGCGCTTGCTGCTTCTGCCGGCGCCCTCGATGCAGTCGAGTTGGCAGCGGGAGTAACCGCAGTCCAAAGCGCAGCAGTCCAAAACGGCACCAATTCGGCTGTAGTGCAAGCGGGCGATGTAGCCGACGCGGCGCTTGCGGCTGCAGCACAAAGTGCTCATCAAGATTCTCAACAACAGCAATCCGATGCCGACGCTCAGCGTTTGCGCGAGCAAGGCCTCGTTACGGCGCAGCGCTCTGCGCAGGATCTACTCGCTCAGGCGGCATCGCAGACCACACAAAAATCGGCGACCACTGAGTCGGCAACACCGACCGCCGAGCAGGCCGCTCAATTGGCGCAAGCAAGCAGCGAGGCGAAAAAAGCAGCCGCTGCCAGCGCGCAGGCGGGCGGACAAACCGAAGATGATCTCGCGCTCAACGGTAAAAATTCTTCATCTCCATCGATTGCATCCAACACCACCATTCAGCCTGGTCCGTCGCTTGCCCAACAGGGCCAGCAAAAGCATTCCGACTCGGAAGGCCAGTCGGGCCTGGGCAACGCCGATCGTCAACCCAGCGTTGCAGAGCAGGCTGGGGCCACTGAATTGAGCCCGGAATCCGACTCCCCGGAGCGCACAACCAAGCAGACTGCGATGGCAGGCACCGCGGCAAATGATCTCGGTAATGTCATCCTGACCACCAAATCCAATGCCGATGCGATCGCTGCCTCAGCCGATAGCGCACGGCAATCTGCACAGCGTGTCGATGGCGCAGCAGCCACAGGCGCAGCCGCAGCCTCGGCCCAGTCAGCTGAAGCTGCACGCGCAGAAAGCCGCCTGGAGGCAGCGCGGGCATCTTTGGGCTCGGGCCCTCTGAATGTCGAGGTCTTAAAACTCACTCGCCAAGGCGGAGGCCGGGCAGTTCTGGAGGTCACACCGCCAAATCAAGGGCCGATTCGGATTGATCTGCAGCTCGATGGCGCAGGCCGAGCCAGCCTCGTGGTGGAGGGCTTAACCGACAGCATGAAGGCGCGCCTTGAGAGCAGCGCCCATTTTTTACGCCAGGATATGGCCTCGATGGGGCTTGCATTGAATCTAGAGATGCGCGAGCGTAATGATTCCAATGCCCAGGCGCAGGCTTTTGGCCAGGGGCAGTTTGGTCAGTCGAGACAAAACGATCGCGAGGTAGGCGCGGGACAGACACAGTCATCAATGTCTGGTCAGGCCCCCGGGAATGTTTCCGGAGCCAGACGGTCTACCGTGACAGATGACGGAATTCATTTGGTTGCATAACAATTCGCCACACCAACAGTGAGAGAACATCATGGCTGAAGAAAACGTACTTCCCGCAGACGCCGCCGCAGCGGCTACCCCTCCTGCCCCGGCTTTGCCCGAGGGCGAAGAGGCACCGAAGAAAGGCAAAAAGAAGCTGATCTTCATCATCTTGGGCGCTGTCGTTGCCATCGGAGGTGGCGTGGGCTACTACATGTGGTCGCAGTCACAGGCTGAGGCCAAGCGTAAACAGGCCGAGCTTGAGGCGACACCGGAATACCAGCTGAAAAAGCAGATGGAATTCCGCAAAGAGAATAAGCCCCCACGTTTTATCAAGATGGATGAGTTCACGGTCAACCTTCCCGGCCGAGGCGGCGAGCATTACCTGCAGACCACAGTGGTGCTGCGTACGGGTGATGCGGGCACTGAGGGCAAGATCAAGCAGTTTCTGCCTGTGATTCGCGACAAGATCATTTTGGTGCTGTCGTCTCGCACGATGCAGGAGCTGGCCACAGTTGATGGAAAAAATGCGATGGCCAAAGAGATCGCCTTGGTGATCAATTCGATCATCGAGCCCCAGCTGACTGCCATTTATATTCTGCAGCAGCGCCTGGAGTCCGCAGAATTGGCGAATCTGGAGCGTATCGGCGCGGTTCCCAAGCAAACAACAGCAGGTGAGCGCTTAAGTCAGACTGCGATCGAAGCGGCCGCCCAGTATTGGAAGGTCACTGAGATGGATCTTCCCGTGCAAGGCGTGTTGTTTGATCGTCTGGTGATGCAGTAATCGGGCACGCATTTCACGCTCTGTTTGATTTTTTAAAGAACCCCCATGGCCGAAACCGAAACCCCCCCTGCGATTGATCCGGCTGCCAATAAGCCCGATAACGGCTTAGCCGAGCCGGTAAGCCCCATCGAGGGCATGGATGCTGCCTATCGGGCCAAGGTCGAGCAGCAAAAGGGCATGTTCAATAAGCTTGAGCAGCTCTCCCGCAGGCGCATGCCGACTTTGGAGTTAATCCATGAGAAGTTTGCAAGAACGGTCCGGCTGACGTTGTTTAACATGATCCGCTCGCCTGTGGAGGTGCGCGTTCAGCTGCCGATGGTGAAGACCTATGCCCAGTTTGTGCAAAGCTTTCCCGAGCGCACCAATATCAATATCGTCAATATCCGCTCTTTAAAGGGCACCGGCTGCTGGTGTATTGACCCAGGAGTCATCTATATCGCCATTGACAACATGTTTGGCGGCGAGGGCCGCTTAGCACCCCGCTCCAATGTCAAGGAGTACACCGCCACGGAGCTGCGAATCGTGCGCCGGATCATGGACGGGCTGCTTAACGAGTACGAAAAAGCCTGGAAGTCGGTCCATGAGATGAAGTTTGACTTCATGCGCCAGGAAACGAACTTCGCGTTTGCGAAAATCACCAGCCCCCAGGAGATGGTGATGCACGCCAAGTTCACCATCGACATCAACGGCCGAGAAGGCGATGTGGA
>JAGWWC010000072.1 GCA_018970545.1 Betaproteobacteria bacterium
GGCGATGTGGCAGGCCGAACATGTGCAGTCTCTGCTGGAAAAGGCCTCCGCAGGCCCGGTCCAGATTCTCGGCATGACCACCCGTGGCGACCAGATTCTTGATCGCACCTTATCGAAAGTTGGGGGCAAGGGCCTGTTTGTAAAGGAGCTGGAGACCGCCCTGGAAGATGGCCGGGCCCATTTGGCGGTCCATTCGCTAAAAGATGTCCCGATGGAGCTGCCGCAAGGCTTTGAGCTGGCCTGTGTCATGCGCCGGGAAGATCCCCGTGATGCCTTTGTCTCCAACGATTTTTCAGGACTAGATGCCTTGCCCGAAGGCGCGGTGGTGGGCACATCTAGCCTGCGACGCGAGGCTCAGCTCAGGGCCCGCTTTCCGGGCCTAAAGATTGTTCCCCTGCGCGGCAATTTAGATACTCGGCTTGCCAAGCTGGATCGTGGCGAGATGCAGGCCATCATCCTTGCGGCCGCCGGATTAAAACGGCTGGGCTTAGCCCAACGAATTCGCGAGATACTCCCGCCCGAAGTCTTGCTGCCTGCTGCGGGCCAGGGGGCGCTTGGCATCGAGATTCGCAGTGATGGCCACGCCATTCGCTCAGCCTTATCGCCGCTTGCCGATACACGCACCTTTTATGAAGTTCGGGCAGAGCGGGCAGTCTCGCGGGCCCTTGGGGGCAGCTGTCAGGTGCCACTTGCGGCCTATTGCATCACCGAGCCAGACGGCAAAACCTTGTACTTGCGGGCCCTGGTTGGCATGACAGATGGCTCCAAGTTGCTGCGTGCCGAGTGTCGTGGCGAAGATCCCGAGGCCATTGGGCTTCAGGCTGCCGGGCTTTTAAAAGAGCAGGGCGCCCAGCAGATTCTGCAAGCATTAAACGCCTCCTAAGCGCCTGCGGATGGGCCAATTGCGAATGCGGCAAGTCTGGATGATCCGGCCAGAGTGGTCTGAGCCTGCGTTAATGCCCGCCCAGGACGAGCATCACGGTGATGCAAGGCTTAAGGCAATGCCGCTACAGCGATTGGAGATGCTCAACCCTGACGCTGCGGTAATACGGGTCTTATGCGATGCGTCCTGCCCTTGGGTCATCTGGACGAGCCCGGCGGCTGTCTCAGCATTTTTTTTCTGGCTAAAGCGATACGGCCTCGACATTAGTTTTCTGAGTAACGCTCGGCTCGCGGTTATTGGAAGCGGAACCCGTGATCAGCTGCTCAGGCACTATCCCAAGGCAGGCCCGATCATCGCCGCCGATCACGAAGAGCGGGCTAACGCCGAGGGCCTGCTGAGCGCGATGGATCGGTGTATCGAGCAAGAATCAAGCGATTGGACCCGTCAGACGCTGCTGATTGTGGAGGGTGAGTCGAACCGGCCGACCCTGCGCGCCGGGTTTGAGGCCCGCAGCGCGCACTGCCTGCTGGCTGTGCTGTATCGGCGCGTTGCGTCTGCGTGGCCTGAGTCGGCCTGGGCTGAGATTGCCCGCTCCGACCCCGGCGCGCTTGGCCTTGTGGTGACCTCCTCGGCAGCCGGCCGTGAGCTGGTCTCGGCATTTCAGTCGCAAGGGCTCGCCCTTTCGCAAGTGATCTGGTGCACACATCACGCGGCAATTGCCGAGCTGCTGCAATCGGCAGGTGCGACAGCAGTGCGGCGTGTTCGCCTGAATCATCAATGGCTAAGTTACGATCTCTTTGAGTATGAAGCCTATTGGTAAATCAATTTTCGCCGCGGTAAGCCTTGCCGCACTACTCGCACTCGGCTGGTGGGCGATGGATCGGCCGCTCGCTCCGATGGAAGCCACGCGGGCGGATCAGATCGACCGCGAATGGCTCACCGAAACGCAGGCCTCTGCACAGCTGCTATCCGATAGCGTTTTAGCGGGCGGAAATATCAATGCTGCCTTGGCGATGTTGGACGCGATTGAGTCCCGTATCGTGCGCCATCCCGCAAAAGAGAAATTGGTGGCCGTGCGGGTGGCGATTGCCACCGATCGGCAGCGGCTTATCGCATTGCGGGCCGTGGATCTTCAGCAGGCAGCCGCACAGATCGAGGCGATTATTCTGGATATCGATAGCCTACCTTTGATTACATCCGCCGCGACGACCACGCCCATCGACTCAGACCGCGCGGCAAACGCATCTGCTGGACTGTCTGTAATGCAGTCGATGATTGAAGCGATTCAATCTCGATTGGCGGGCATGGTGCGGATTCGTCGTGTCGAAAACCCAGAGGCCATATTTCTGTCACCAGAGCAGGGCGCCTTGGTGACCGAACGACTCAGGCTGCGGCTGCTTTCTGCGCGGATTGCCTTAGTAGCCCGTCAAGACAAAATCTTTGCGCAAGACATCGGGCAGGCCGAGAAGATTCTTGCCGAAGTTTTTGAGTCACAAAATAGCCGGGTCATGGCCCATCGCAAAACACTGGCGGCCATCAAGGGACTGATTGAAAAAATCCCCCTGCCGACATCGCTGGCGCTAACCGAGGCCCTCAATGCAGTCCGGCCGATCGGGGAAGGGCCGGCCAACACCACGCCATGAAAGGCCTTGCGATCTTTGTGCTCGCAGCCCTGCTGCTGGCTGCAGCTGTGGTGATGCTCGATCTGAATTTAGGCAATCTGACGCTGTGGCTGCCACCGTATCGCATTGATATGTCGCTACAGCTGGCGCTGTTTAGCTTGCTGATCATTTTCGTTGGGCTAGTGGTGCTTGCGCTGCTGGTGATTCAGCTGGCAAGTATTCCGGCCCGAGTGAAACGCTTTCGTCTGCATCGCACTCAGAATCAGCGGCTTGGCCGGCTCGCGGCGCTGACCATCGACTACTTTGAGGGCCGGTTTGCTCGGGTCGTAAAAGAATCGCGCGGCCTTCGCGAAGATACCGGCCTGCTGCGGGATTCGCCTTCGGCATTGGCAGCTGCTGATGCATTGGCGGCAAGCGCCGCTCATCAGCTGCGTGATACACGTCTGCGAGATGAACTCTTGGCCGAGCTGCGAGATGACTCGGTGGGTTCACCCCGGGCCGACACCACATTGGCCGCACTGCTTGAGGCCGAGTTTGCGCTAGATGATCATCGGGGCCTGCGGGCCCTATCTGCGCTTGCGCCGCTGATTAAAGGCGACCGTCGCAATGTCCATACCTTTAGGCTTGCGCTGAGAGCGAATCAGCAGCAAGGCAACTGGGACGAGGTCCTAAGACTTGGAAAATTACTGGAGAACCGTAGTGCGATTTCCGCAGTCCTTGCAACAGAAATTAAGCGCGAAGTGGCCCGGGCATGGATTGCCCAAGGCCGCCATGGCCAGGCCATATCTCTGATTGAGTCGGCGCTGAAAAAAGAGTGGGACTCGGGGCTGGCCATGCTCTATGGCCATGCCGAGGGCAATGCACGTGACCAACTTCAGCGGCTTGAGGCCTGGCTACGCGATCAGCCCCGCGATGCCGAACTCAATTGGTCGATGGGCCGAATCTGTCAGCGGCAGGCCCTCTGGGGCAAGGCCCGCATGCATTTCGAGACATCGTTACGGATTAAGCCTATGGTCGTCACCCATCGGGCCTTAGCGGAAGTCGCCGAACGCTTGGATGAAAAAGAAACCGCCGCCTCCCACTGGAAGGCGGCGGCTCAGATGACCGCTTAAAACAGCGAAAAAACTATTTCGCTGCCATTGGCAGAATCGGCACGATCAGCAGTGCAACGATATTAATAATCTTGATCAGCGGATTCACCGCCGGGCCTGCGGTGTCCTTATAGGGGTCGCCCACGGTATCACCAGTGACCGCCGCCTTGTGGGCATCCGAGCCCTTGCCACCATGGTTGCCATCTTCAATGTATTTCTTGGCGTTATCCCATGCGCCACCGCCAGTACACATGGAGATGGCCACAAATAGTCCAGTCACGATGGTGCCCATCAGCATGCCACCTAAGGCCTTTGGTCCGAGTGCCAGGCCAACGATGACCGGCACCACCACAGGCAGCAGCGAGGGAATGATCATCTCTTTGATGGCGGCCTTGGTCAGCATGTCGACCGCCGTGTGGTACTCGGGCTTGGCAGTGCCTTCCATGATGCCTTTGATCTCGCGGAACTGGCGGCGGACCTCGGTCACCACGGCGCCAGCGCAGCGGCCTACCGCCTCCATTGCCATCGCGCCAAACAGATACGGAATCATGCCGCCGATAAAGAGGCCAATGATCACTTCGTGATCCGAGAGGTCGAACTTAATGCTATGGCCCATGCCCTCAAGGGCGTGGGTGTAGTCAGCAAACAGCACCAGCGCCGCTAAGCCCGCTGAACCGATGGCATAGCCCTTGGTCACGGCCTTGGTGGTGTTACCGACCGCATCTAGCGGATCGGTCACGTTACGGACTTCCTTGGGCAGCTCGGCCATCTCAGCAATACCGCCAGCGTTATCGGTGATCGGGCCATAGGCGTCGAGCGCCACGATGATGCCGGCCATGGACAGCATTGAGGTCGCAGCAACTGCGATGCCGTATAAGCCTGCCAGTGCATAGGCTGCAAAAATCGCCACGCAGACCGACAGCACGGGCAGCGCTGTGGAGCGCATTGAAACCGCAATGCCAGCGATGATGTTGGTGGCATGGCCAGTCTCGGATGCAGAGGCCACATGCCGCACCGGTGCATATTCGGTGGCGGTGTAGTACTCGGTAATCACCACCATCGCTGCGGTCAGTGCAATGCCGACGATCGAGGAAAGCCAGAGGTTCATCACCGTCATGCCGGGCACCGCCTGTGCAGCGCCGCCCATGATCCAGTCAGTCACAAAGTAAAACGCGATCACGGAGAGCACCGCAGCCACGATCAGGCCTTTGTAAAGCGCTGTCATAATTTTTCCGGTGCCGGAGTACTTCACAAAGAAGCAGCCGATGATCGAGGCAATGACCGATACGCCGCCGAGAGCCAGGGGATAAATCGCCGCCTCAGCCGCGATGGTTTTCATCAGCAGCGCACCTAGCAGCATGGTGGCAATCACGGTGACGGCATAGGTCTCGAACAGATCTGCTGCCATGCCGGCACAGTCGCCTACGTTATCGCCTACGTTATCGGCAATCACTGCGGGATTGCGGGGATCATCTTCAGGGATTCCGGCTTCAACCTTACCCACCAGGTCAGCACCGACATCAGCGCCTTTGGTGAAGATGCCGCCGCCCAAACGCGCAAAGATTGAAATCAAGGAAGAACCAAAGGCCAGGCCCACCAGGGGATGCAGGGCCTTGAGCACATCGCCGGTTCGGGAGAGCTCGAAGGCATAAAAGCCAGCAACGCCCACCAGCCCGAGTCCGATCACAAACATGCCGGTGATCGCGCCACCTTGGAAGGCGATCGACAGGGCAGGGTTGATGCCCGAGCGTGCGGCCTCGGCGGTGCGGACATTGGCCCGCACATTGATGTTCATGCCGATAAATCCCGCAGCGCCTGAGAGAACGGCACCGATTGCAAATCCAATTGCGGTATCCAGTCCCAGGCCGGGGATGATGGCGATCAGAACAAAGATCACCACGCCCACAATGCCAATGGTCCGGTACTGCCGGCCCAAATAGGCGGAGGCGCCTGCCTGGATTGCGGCTGCAATCTCCTGCATCCGCTCATTTCCGGCCGACTTGGCCAGGATCCAACGGCTTGAGATGACGCCGTACACAATGGCCAACAGGCCACACACCAAAGCCAGATTCAGTCCCATCGACATGGGGTTCTCCTTTTTATGAAATTTCTCGTCC
>JAGWWC010000073.1 GCA_018970545.1 Betaproteobacteria bacterium
TGGACCCAGGTCGCCCAGTACATCATCTTGATCATCGCCTACATGATCCCGGTGGTCTGGCTGTCGGTGAAACAGACTGGGTTCCCGATTCCCCAGCTCATTTATGGCCAGCAGTTACAAAAAGTGACCGAGCTGGAGAAGAAGATCACTGCCGATCCGAAAGAAATCGAAGTTCGCACGATCTTCAAAGACCGGGCTGCTGCCGCGACTGAAAAGCTGAAGGATGTTCCAGCTTCCTATGCCGCTGACAAGGCTGCTGCTGAGAAGGATGGCACCATCGACAAATTCGCTAAGGATGAAGACACCTACAAGAAGGGTCTTGACCGCGCGAAAGCTGGTGCTGCCCGTGCTGCACCACCCTCGCCTCATGCCCAGGCATTCCCGGGTAAAGACGAGGCCGCACAGCACAAAGCTCGGAAAAACTTCCTGGCGCTGGTCTTCTGTTTGATGGTGGGTACTGCCGCGTTGCCGCACATTCTGATGCGTTTCTACACCACGCCATCAGTAAAGGAGGCGCGTAGCTCTGTGACTTGGTCGCTGTTCTTTATCTTCTTGCTGTACTTCTCGGCACCTGCGCTTGCGGTGCTGGTGAAGTTCGTGATGTACAACGACATTGTGGGATCGTCGTTTGCGTCACTACCGGCATGGGTACAGAACTGGGCAAAGGTCGATCCAACCCTGCTCTCGATCACCGATATCAATAAGGACGGCATCGTACAGCTGGCAGAGGTATCGATTGGCGCAGATATTGTGGTTCTGGCAACACCAGAGATCGCAGGCCTGCCCTTCGTGATCTCGGGCTTGGTTGCCGCGGGCGGTTTGGCTGCTGCCTTGTCGACCGCTGACGGCCTGCTGCTGACAATGGCAAATGCGCTGTCACACGACATCTACTACAAGATGATCGATCCCGCCGCGCCGGTTTCTCGCCGCGTGACCCTGTCCAAGTCGATGCTCTTGGTGGTTGCCGTACTGGCTGCCATGGTGGCGCAACAAAAACCTGCTGACATTCTGTTCCTGGTGTCTGCGGCGTTCTCGTTTGCTGCTGCGGGCTTCTTCCCGGCGCTCGTGATGGGCATCTTCTGGAAGCGCACTACCGGTATTGCCGCGAGCCTGGGCATGCTCGGTGGTGTCGGCATCACCTTCTGGTACATGATCAACAACCAGCCGTGGCTGCGTGAGGTCTTCTTCGGAACGGCTCGCTCAGTGCCCACCGCGCCCACCGAGTGGTTTGAGATCTCTGCGATCTCGGCCGGTCTCTTCGGTGTGCCGCTGGGTTTTGCGATCATCATCATCGTGAGCCTGATCACCCCCGCCCCGAACCGTCAGGTTCAGGAACTGGTGGAATCGGTCCGGTATCCCGATCTGAAGATGGCGAAGTAATCTCGACCCGCCCGGGGGATCCCCTTCCCCCGGGGTCGGAACAACGAAGCCCGCCTTCCCCGGCGGGCTTTTTTTTCGCTACCATTTGCCATCGCTAGGGGTGACCGGCATGGGCTGGTCTGAGAAATACCCTTGAACCTGATCCGGCTGATACCGGCGTAGGAAAGCACAAATGGCCTCTCCCAAAAAAGTTCTCTCAATTGCCGGCTCCGACAGCGGAGGCGGCGCAGGCATACAAGCAGACTTAAAAACCATTGCCGCCCTCGGCTGCTATGGTCTTACAGCGATTACTGCATTAACCGCCCAAAACACCCAGGGTGTAACTGCAATCCATGCGCCCGAGCCGGAATTTCTGCGCGCGCAGCTTGATGCGGTCTTTGAAGATATCGGCGCCGATGCAGTCAAGATTGGCATGCTGCACTCACCAGAAATTGTTGCAGTGGTGGCCTCGGCGCTTAAGCAATATCGGCCAGGCTTTGTGGTGCTCGATCCGGTAATGGTCGCCACCAGCGGCGATCGGCTGATTACGCCGCAGACCCAAGAACATATTGTTGCCGAGCTTTTTCCTTTGGCCACGATCGTCACGCCCAATCTTGATGAGCTTTCTTGGCTAATCGGTACCACCGTTGATTCCTGGACCCAGTTTGAGGAAAGCGCCAAAGCACTTCATGCCATGGGCGCAAAAAACGTTTTAGTAAAAGGCGGTCATATGAAGTCGCCGAATCTCATGGACATGCTGGTGGAATTCACCGCTAGGCCAACGGCTGCCGATGCAATCGCAATCACAGAAATCGTCAAGCCACGCATCCACACCCAAAATCTTCACGGCACAGGCTGCACACTGTCTTCAGCAATCGCCTGCTTTCTGGCGCTGGGCTATCCATTAAAGGCTGCGGTCAAAGGCGCCCAGGACTATGTCTATCAGGCCATCTCCGCGGCCGTCGCCATGCGCATTGGCAGCGGCCATGGCCCGGTAAATCACAGCTTTTCTCCCCAATCGATGCATCTTTAATAAAGGAAATACCATGGCCGTGAACCCCCAGTTTCTTGCCGCTACCGCCAGCGTGGATCAGAGCGCGATCGCGCCCTTTCCCAATAGTGAAAAAGTCTATGTGCAGGGATCCCGGCCGGATCTGCGTGTGCCGTTTAGAAAAATTACCCAGGATGACACCCCCAGCCAGATGGGCGCAGAGAAAAACCCACCCATCTATGTGTATGACACCAGCGGCCCTTATACCGACCCGCAGGCAAAGATTGATATTCGGGCAGGCCTCTCCCCCATTCGCGCAAAGTGGATCGACGAGCGTAACGACACCGAGCGGCTCTCAGGGCCCACCAGCGCCTTTGGCAGGGATCGGTTGCATGATCCCAAGCTTGTAGCACTGCGGTTTAACCTACAGCGCCAGCCCCGCAGGGCCAAGGCCGGTATGAATGTCACTCAGATGCACTACGCCAAAAAAGGCATCGTTACCCCCGAGATGGAATTCATCGCGCTGCGCGAAAACATGCTGCGCGCGGATTACATTGAGAGTCTGAAATCCGCGGGCAGCAATTCTGCCCGCATGGCGGAGTTGATGCTGCGTCAGCATCCTGGTGAGTCCTTTGGTGCCGCAATTCCAAAAGAAATTACGCCTGAATTTGTACGCAGTGAAGTTGCTCGTGGCCGGGCCATTATTCCCGCCAACATCAATCATCCGGAATCAGAACCGATGATTATCGGCCGCAACTTCATGGTGAAAATCAACGGCAACATTGGCAATAGTGCTGTCTCATCTGGCATTGGTGAGGAAGTCGACAAAATGACCTGGGGTATTCGCTGGGGGGCCGACACCATCATGGATCTCTCCACCGGCAAACATATTCATGAGACCCGGGAATGGATCATTCGCAATAGCCCCGTGCCGATTGGCACTGTACCGATTTATCAGGCGCTCGAAAAAGTCGATGGCAAAGCTGAAGAGTTGACTTGGGAGCTTTTCCGCGACACCTTAATTGAGCAGGCCGAACAAGGTGTGGACTACTTCACGATCCATGCCGGCGTGCTGCTGCGTTATGTGCCTATGACTGCCAACCGTATGACCGGAATTGTCAGCCGCGGCGGCAGCATCATGGCCAAATGGTGTCTGGCCCACCACAAAGAGAATTTTCTGTACACGCACTTTGCTGACATCTGCGAGATCATGAAGGCCTACGATGTATCGTTCAGTCTCGGCGATGGCCTGCGGCCGGGAAGCGGCTGGGATGCCAACGACGACGCCCAGTTAGGCGAACTGAAGACCTTGGGCGAGCTTACTCAGATCGCCTGGAATCATGATGTCCAGACCATGATCGAGGGCCCCGGCCATGTACCGATGCAGTTGATCAAGGAAAACATGGAGAAACAGCTGGAGTGGTGCGATGAGGCGCCCTTCTACACCCTAGGACCACTGACCACCGATATTGCGCCAGGCTATGACCACATCACCAGCGCCATTGGTGCCGCCCAGATCGGCTGGTATGGCACGGCAATGCTTTGCTATGTCACGCCCAAAGAGCACCTGGGATTGCCCAATAAAGATGATGTCAAAGCAGGCATCATCGCTTACAAAATCGCAGCCCATGCGGCCGATCTCGCCAAAGGCCATCCAGGCGCGCAGATTCGTGACAACGCGCTCTCGAAGGCCCGATTTGAGTTTCGCTGGAATGACCAATTTAATCTCGGCCTCGATCCCGACACCGCCAAGGCCTATCACGACGAGACCCTGCCCAAGGAAAGCATGAAGGTCGCCCATTTCTGCAGCATGTGTGGGCCGCACTTCTGCAGCATGAAGATCACACAGGACGTCCGGGACTACGCTGCAAAACAAGGGGTCTCGGAGAACGAGGCCCTCGCAAAAGGCATGCAGGAGAAGTCGGTCGAGTTCGTAAAATCAGGCGCAAAGGTCTACCACAAGGCCTAGTATGGGTTTACGTATTGGCGTTGCGGGGGCTGGCCTCGTGGGCAGGCTCGCGGCACTCGCGCTTGCGCGTGCTGAACATGAGGTCACGATGTTCGAGGCCAGCGACTCGCTGTCACCGAAATCCAGTGAGCCGCGCGCGGCGGCCTGGACCTCTGCTGGAATGCTAAGCCCAATCGCAGAGATGGAAACTGGCGGCAGTGCAGTTCGACAGCTCGGAGAGCGGTCGCTGCATTTATGGCAAGAAATCGATGCCCACCTTTGCGCGCACGCCAAAACCTCATCCGCTCTTAATTCAGGTGTGGGCCTGCAGCTGCAGGATAGCCTGATGGTTTGCCATGGCTCGGACTTAGGCAGCGCGCAACGGGTACTGCGACTTCTTGATGGTGATAGCGCTCGGGTCATCAAGCTTGCCGCAGATGAAACCGCCGCGCTTGCCCCGGGCCTAAAAACCGGCCTGCACTGCTGGAGGCTGATTGGAGAAGGCCATCTCTATCCGGCTTTGGCCATGCAAAACCTTGCCACTGCCGTTCCGCAAGTCCGCTGGCGCTTCGGCGAACCAGTGCTTGGTCTTACACCGGGATGCATGCAGCTGCGCCACGGCGCAGAATCATTCGACTGGGTGATCGATGCGCGCGGCGTGGGCGCTGCCCGAGAAGTACCCGTGCGCGGGGTACGCGGGGAGGTCATCGTGCTGGCCGCCCCCGGCTTTCAATTGCATCGGGCAGTTCGACTTTTGCATCCGCGCTGGCGGGTTTATATCGTGCCCCGGCCCGATGGGCAGCTGGTTATCGGCGCAACCGAGATTGAGAGCGAGGATCGCTCTCCGATCTCAGTGCAAAGCACGATGGAGCTCTTATCGGCCGCATTTAGCATCTTTCCATCACTTGCCGAGGCCCGCATTCTCTGGACTGATGTCAATCTGCGGCCGGCGACACCGGATAATCTGCCCTGGGTCGACACCGAAAAAGGGCTCTTGCGACTTAATGGAATGTTTCGGCATGGCTGGCTTTTAGCACCCGCTGTCATTGAGAAAGCGCTGAGTGATGCAAATCTTTGTTAACGGAGAGGCCATACAGATCGAAGACGGCAGCTCCCTTGCTGCCGTAATTGCGAAGTTAAAACTTGCACCCGAACACTGTGCGACCGCAATTAATGGCCAGTTTGTTGCCCGCAATGACCGGAGCACACGCCTGCTTTGTGCAGACGATCACATCATGACCTTTGAGCCAATTACTGGCGGCTAACCCATGTCCTCTTCTTTTGACCCGATCCGCTTTGGCGATATTGAACTCTCCAGTCGATTCCTGATGGGAACGGCAGGCTACCC
>JAGWWC010000074.1 GCA_018970545.1 Betaproteobacteria bacterium
CCATCGCCGATTTTCTTTCCGTAGTCCAGCACCACCACCCGCTCGGAAATATCCATCACCACGCTCATATCGTGCTCGATTAACACAATCGTGGTGCCGAATTCATCATTCACATCCAGCACAAAGCGACACATGTCCTGTTTTTCTTCCACGTTCATTCCGGCCATGGGCTCATCTAAAAGCAGCAGCTTGGGCTCCATGGCCAGGGCGCGGCCGAGATCGACCCGCTTTTGCAGGCCGTAGGGCAGCTGGCCCACGGGGGTTCTCCGGTACTGTTGGATGCCCAGGAAGTCAATGATCTCTTCGACAAATTCACGGTGCTTGATTTCTTCTTTCTCGGCAGGCCCATATCGGAGGGCCTGGAGAAAGAGGCTGGACTTCATCTTGAGGTTTCGGCCGGTCATGATGTTATCGAGCACCGACATGCCTTTAAAGAGTGCCAAATGCTGGAAGGTCCGGGCAATGCCCAGTTCGGCCATGCGGCGGGGATTCACGTCCCCCAGCAGCGCGCCATCAAAATAAATCTCACCCTTTTGCGGCTTATAGGCACCATTGATGCAGTTCAACATCGAGCTTTTGCCTGCGCCATTGGGACCGATGATCGAGCGAATCTCGCCACGCTTCACATCAAAGGATATTTCGGAGAGGGCCTGAACGCCCCCGAAGGACAGGCTGATGCCTCGGACCTCAAGAATGGTGTCGCGGGCGCTCATGCGGATGCTCCGTAGGGAAAGGTCTTGGTGTCATGAATTTGCAGCGTCGCGGAGACCTTGCCGGCCCGGCCGTCCTCAAAGCGGACTGCGGTCTCGATGAACTGCTCGTGTTGTCCGCCATACATCGCTGAAATCAGCACCCCGTACTTCTCGTTGATAAATGACCGGCGGACTTTCCGGGTGCGGGTCAGCTCGTCATCATCCGGGTCCAGCTCTTTGTGCAGAATCAGAAAACGTGAGATCTGGGCATGGCCAAGCATGCTTTCGCGCGAGAGCTCCTCGTTCATCTTCTCAATACAGCCTTTGATGAGCTCGGCCACCGCTGGGTTGCCGGCGAGGTCCACGTAGCCGGAATAGGCGATATCACGCCGCTCGGCCCAGTTGCCAACCGCCTCAAAATCAATATTGATAAAGGCCCCGACCCAGTCGCGGTCGGCGCCGAAAACGACCGCCTCTTTTATAAAGCTGAAAAACTTCAGCTTGTTCTCGATGTATTTTGGCGCGAAGACTTTGCCATCGGCCATCTTGGAGACATCCTTGGCCCGGTCGATGATACGCAGATCACCATCGCTGTCGATGACCCCTGCATCGCCGGTGTGGAAGTAGCCTTCGGCATCAATGGATTCAGCGGTCGCCTCAGGGTTTTTGTAGTACTCCTTGAGCAGGGACACGCCGCGGACCAAGACCTCGCTGCTTTCACCGATCTTGATCTCGATGCCGGGGGAGGGCTTGCCGACCGAGTCGTATTTCACCTCGCCGTTGCGTTGAATGCAGGCGTAGGCACAGCTCTCGGTTTGGCCATAGAGTTGTTTTAAGTTGACACCAATCGAGCGGTAAAACCGAAAGAGGTCGGGGCCGATGGCCTCGCCCGCAGTGTAGGCGACACGAATGTTGCTCATGCCCAAGGTGTTGCGCAGCGGCCCATAAATCAGCACATTGCCCAAGCCGTAGAGCAGCCGCTGGCCCAGTGGAACACTCCGGCCATCGAGAAGATCCGCACCACACTGCCGGGCGACTTCCATGAAGTAATTAAATAAGCGCTGCTTCAGTGGGCTTGCATCTTCCATGCGAATGGTGACAGAGGTCAGCAGCCCCTCGTAGACTCGCGGCGGCGCAAAGTAGTAACTCGGACCGACCTCTTTCATGTCCATCGATACCGTTTCCCGCGACTCAGGGCAGTTAATCGTGAAGCCGCTGGCCATGCATTGGGCCATTGAAAACAGGAAGTCACCGACCCAGGCCATAGGTAGATAGGCCATGATGTTGTCGTGATCATTCAGCGCATCGACCGAACAGGCCCCATGGCCAGAGGAGAGCATGGACCGGTGGGTCTGGCAGACGCCCTTGGGCCTTCCGGTGGTTCCGGAGGTGTAGAGAATCACGCAGACATCATCAGGGTCGCCAAGGCCTACCTCGCGCTCGAAATAATCGGGATTCGACTGATGAAAGCTGCGGCCCAGTGATACGAGTTCCTCGATGGGCTTGATGTGCTCGTGGGCGTAATTACGCATGCCACGGGGATCAAGATAAAAGATGTTGTTCAACTTCGCTTCTTGGCTAATTTCAAGCAGCTTATCGACCTGTTCCTGGTCCTCAGCAAAGGCAAAATGGACTTCGGCGTTTTGCAGGACATAGACCATCTCGGCGGCAATTGAATCCTGATAAAGCGGCACTGCAATGCCGCCTAAGCTTTGGGCGGCCAGCATGGCCTGATACAGCCGCGGGCGGTTGTCCCCAATGATGCCGAGCGCCATGCCGCGTCGAAAGCCTAGGCTTGCCAGGCCGCAGGCCAGATCACGGACGGCGTTATAGCTTTCGCTCCAAGTCTCGGTCTGCCAGATGCCTAGATATTTTTCGCGATAGGCAGGCCGCTCAGGCCGAGTTCGGGCGTGCTCGCGTAGCGTGCGAGGAAAGGTCGTGTTGGCTGCTTCAATCACCACGTGTCATCCTGTCCAAGTTACATGTTGCGACGGTATTGGCCGCCGACCGCATACAGGGCCTCGGTAATCTGGCCCAGCGAGCACGAGCGGACGGTATTCATTAATTCTTCGAAAACATTTTTATCTTCGATCACCGCCCGCTTCAAACGTTCCAATGCGGGGCCCGATTGGCTGGCGTGGGCCTGATGGAACTGGGCAAGGCGTGACAGCTGGCTGCGCTTCTCATCCTCAGTTGAGCGGGCAAGTTCAATGGATTCCGGATGCTCGGCAGCCTGGGGCCCGCGAAAGGTGTTGACGCCAATAATCTGGAGCTCGCCCGTGTGTTTCAGGTGCTCGTAATGCATAGACTCATCCTGGATCTTGCCGCGCTGATAGCCTGTTTCCATTGCACCCAATACACCGCCGCGCTCGGAGATGCGCTCAAATTCGGACAGCACTGCCTCTTCGACCAAATCGGTGAGCTCTTCGATGATGAAGGAGCCCTGATTTGGATTATCGCAGCGCGACAATCCCCACTCGCGGTTAATAATCAGTTGAATGGCCATCGCTCGGCGGACGCTTTCCTCGGTTGGCGTCGTGATGGCCTCGTCGTAGGCGTTGGTGTGCAGGGAGTTGCAGTTATCGTAGATCGCAATAAGCGCTTGCAGCGTCGTGCGAATATCGTTGAAGTCAATCTCTTGGGCATGCAGGCTTCGGCCCGAGGTCTGAATATGATATTTCAGTTTTTGGCTGCGCTCGTTCGCGCCGTATTTTTCCCGCATGGCCAGTGCCCAGATCCGGCGCGCAACGCGGCCCAGGACCGCATATTCGGGATCCATGCCGTTGCTAAAGAAAAACGACAGGTTGGGTGCAAAATCATCGATGCGCATTCCGCGGGCGAGGTAGGACTCAACGTAGGTAAACGCATTCGCAAGTGTGAAGGCCAGCTGAGAAATGGGGTTGGCCCCCGCTTCAGCGATGTGGTAGCCAGAAATTGAGACTGAGTAAAAATTCCGAACACCGTTTTCGACAAAGTACTGTTGAATATCGCCCATCACCTTTAGGCTGAAGTCGGTCGAGAAGATGCAGGTGTTTTGGCCCTGGTCTTCTTTCAGGATGTCGGCCTGCACGGTGCCGCGAATATTTTTGAGAACATTGGTGCGAATGAGATGGGTTTCATCGGCAGTGAGCGGACGGCCCCTCTCCTGGGCTGCAGCCGCTGCAGCCTGATCAATGGCTGCATTAAAAAACATCGCCAGCAGCGTGGGCGCGGGGCCATTGATGGTCATGGAGACAGAAGTCGATGGCGCGCAGAGCGCAAAGCCTGAATACAGTGTCTTCATGTCTTCCAGTGTGGCCACTGAGACCCCCGAGTTGCCGACCTTGCCATACACATCCGGCCGCTCGCCAGGATCACTGCCATACAGCGTGACCGAGTCGAATGCCGTCGAGAGACGGATCGCCGGCATGTCTGCCGCCAAAAGCTTAAAACGTCGGTTGGTCCGCGCGGGATCTCCTTCACCGGCAAACATCCGGGTCGGATCCTCATCAGCGCGCTTAAACGGGAATACGCCGGCGGTAAACGGAAAGTGCCCCGGCAGGTTCTCGAGCATCCGCCAGCGCAGGATGTCGCCATGGTCATGAAAGCGTGGCAGGCCGACACGCGGCATCCGGCTTCCCGAAAGGGTCGTGACCCAGAGTTCTTGGCGGTCCACACGGTCCCGTATCCTGGTCTCAAGGACTTCCTGACGATAGGACTCGGCGATCTGAGGCCATTGCGCAATCGCTGCTTGCTCGGCCTTTCCTAGCGCGGCTTCTCGGGTCGCAATGAGCTCGGCTAACGCCACTGGCCTTCCGCTTGCCGCCGCCATGTCCTGAGCAGCGCGCAGCTGCTGCAGCTCTCGGGCGATGACCGACTGCTGCTCTAGACGTTCACGGTAGCTTCGTATCGCTGCCGAGATCTCCGCGAGATAACGCGAGCGCGCTGCAGGAATGATGGCATCACGAGAATGAGAAAATCGGACATTGGCCCGCGGAAGTTTTCCTGCGGCTTTTCTTAATCCAAGGCTGCCCAGCTCATCAGCGATCGCGTGATAAAGCGCGGTGACGCCATCATCGTTAAAGCGCGAGGCCTGGGTGCCAAAGACCGGCATCTTGTCGGTGCTGGTGGCCCACTCACCACGGTTGCGCTGGACTTGCTTGCTGACATCGCGCAGCGCGTCCTCTGCGCCACGGCGGTCGAATTTGTTAATGGCGACAAAATTGGCGAAATCCAGCATGTCAATCTTCTCCAGCTGGCTTGCAGCGCCATACTCGGGGGTCATGACATACAGGCTTCGGTCAACCAGAGGCACGACGGCGGCATCCCCTTGGCCAATGCCTGAGGTTTCCACGATGATCAGATCGAAACCTGCCGCGGCACAGCACTCGATGGCCTGGGGCAGGGCGCCGCTAATTTCGCTGCCGGCATCGCGGGTCGCCAAGGAGCGCATATAAATGTTGGGATGATGAATGGCATTCATTCGAATGCGATCCCCGAGCAGCGCACCATGTGACTTGCGACGCGTTGGATCAATCGAGAGAATTGCGATCCGAATGTCATCGGCGTGATCAATCCGAAAACGCAGCACGAGCTCATCGGTGAGCGAGGATTTTCCAGCCCCGCCGGTGCCGGTAATTCCGATGACTGCTGGACGCCGCTTTTTGGCCTGTGCGGAGAGTTGCTCGGACTCTGCTCCAGACAGCCAGCCGTTTTCAGCCATGCTGATGAGCCTGCCGAGCGCCCGGGCGTGATCAGCGCTGAAGCGATCGCCTTGGCCCAAGGCCTTGAGTAACGCTGCGCCGCCATCTGCCCGCTGGGGCAGGGAACGCTGGATCATGTCGGAGATCATGCCCTGCAGGCCTAGCCGCTGCCCGTCTTCAGGGCTGTAGACATAGGTGACGCCGTAATCCATCAGCTCTTTAATTTCAGCAG
>JAGWWC010000075.1 GCA_018970545.1 Betaproteobacteria bacterium
CCGCTTTTGGAAGCCTCGCCGCTGACATTGACTTGGATGCAGACCTGAAGCGCAGGCATGCCAGCGGGCCGCTGCTCGGAGAGGCGCCTGGCAATCTTCTCCCGATCCACGGAGTGCATCCAGTCAAAATGTTCGGCAACTTCTTTGGTTTTATTGCTCTGAAGCGGGCCGATGAAATGCCACTGCAGCGCTTGACGGTGAGCCATCAGCTGCTGGATTTTTTCCGTGCCTTCTTGCACATAGTTTTCACCGAAGGCGTGCAGGCCGGCGGCCAGTGCCTCTTTGACGGCAGAGGCAGGAAAAGTCTTGCTGACCGCAAGAATTTTGATTTGCTCTGCAGGTTTGTTGTGTTGTTGGCAGGCGGCATTGACCCGCGCCGTGAGCGCTGCAAGACGATCAACGAAAGTATTGGATTCTTTGGCGAAAGGCATTACGAGCAAACTGGTCCGCGTTGACGATTCGATCCCGCCACCATATCAAATCGCATCCATCGGCACTCAATATCGCCGTTGAATACGGGAATCCGTCGGCTGGCTTTCAGCCGCATACCGGAGTCCAATTTCAAGTGGTCAGAAAGCACCCAGGCCTGCCATCCTGCAAAGGCTCGCTTAAGCGTCTCGCCGAGGCCACGCTCAAAGGCGGCCGCCTCACCGGGCTGCTCCAGTCGTTTGCCGTACGGCGGGTTGGTGATGAGCAGCCCTTGGGCAGCAATCGGTGTCAGTGTCTCAAAGGCTGCGGATTGCCATTCGATTCGATCCGCGGCCGCAGCGGGCAGGGCACGTCGCGCGTTTTGTTTTGCGACTTCCACCATCTTCGGATCGATATCGCTTCCTTGCATCCGCGGCACTTCCATCATGCCCACCCCGGTGCTGGGCCCAGCAATCGACTGGGCGGCTCGATCAATGGCTTCTTTGGCCTCTGCACGCAGAGCCCGCCAGTTCACTTGACCCATCGGCGATTGGGCATGAAAGTCCTCGGCCGCAAACGCTCTTGGGCTTTGCGCCAAATAGCCTGCTGGCAGCCGAAGTGCTCGCTGCATGGCTTCAATCAATAGCGTGCCGCTGCCGCAAAAGGGATCCATGACGGGCGATCGGCCATCCCAGTCGGTCAGTGCAATCAGTGCAGCCGCGAGATTTTCTCGCAAAGGGGCCTCGCCTTTGGACTGGCGCCATCCGCGTTTAAAAAGCGGCTCACCGGAGGTGTCGAGATACAGGGTGAGTTCATTTTGGTCGATAAAGGCCCAGACGCGAATATCGGGATGGGTGGTATCGATGGAGGGCCGCTCTCCGCGGGTCGCACGAAAGCGATCGCAGATGCCGTCTTTGACAAGGAGCGTTGCGAAATTTCTGGCCAGGGGCTTATCCAGCATCGGCTCTCTGCCCACCGCAAGATCAATGCGCAGTGTCTGTCGAAAGGTAAACCAGTTCTCCCAAGTGATTTTGGTAGCGATGGCGCGAATGTCGTCAGGAGAGCGAAACCGGCCTTGTCCTGCCCGCACCAGCAAACGCGTGGGAATGCGGGCCCAGATGTTGGCCCGGGCAATGGCCTGCGCGGGAGCACTGAACGCGGCGCCCCCTCTGCCCTTGGCGACCGAAACAAATCCTGGCATGGCCTGCAGTTCTTGCATCAGGGCCTCTTCTAGGCCGCTGGGGCAGACCGCGAATCCAGCTAGCGCATCTTGTGGCACTTAGAAGGGCTTGATGATCACAAGCGCAACAATGGCCACGAGCAGCAGCACGGGCACTTCGTTGTACCAGCGATACCAGACGTGGCTGTGGCGTCGCTCGCCGCGGTTGAATTCTTCGAGCCGATTGCGGCAGGACAGGTGATAGCCGATCAAGGCAAGCACCAGCACGGTTTTGGCATGCATCCATCCCTTGCCTGCGCCGACGTCGTAGCCAATCCAAAGCCAGACGCCCAAGACCACTGCCAGCACACCCAAGGGTGTCATGAATCGGAAAAGCTTATTGGCCATTAGCAGCAGCCGATCGTTTTCCAGCTTGTGGGCCGGCTCATTGGGCACCATTGCCAAATTGACAAAGATGCGCGGCAGGTAGAAAAGCCCCGCGAACCAGCTGATGACGAAGACAACATGTAAGGCTTTCAGCACCAGGTATGCCATCGCGAGCGCGCTCCTTGCGGTTATGCGTTTTAGGTACGGATCTGGCCTGAGCCCAAGACCACCCACTTATACGTGGTGAGGCCCTCGAGTCCGACCGGGCCCCGGGCGTGGATTTTATCGTTGCTGATACCGATCTCTGCGCCGAGCCCAAACTCAAAGCCATCGGCAAATCGTGTGGAGGCATTGATCAGGACTGAGGCGGAGTCCACCTCGCGCAAAAACCGCATGGCCTTGGAGTGATTCTCTGTAACGATGGCATCGGTATGGCGTGAGCCATGCAGATCGATATGCGTCATGGCCTCATCAATGTCAGCAACACTTTTCACTGCGAGGATCGGGGCCAGGTATTCGGCATCCCAGTCTTCGGCTGTGGCGTCTTTGATCAGGGGGTGGGTCAGCCCCAAAGCGGAGAGTGTCTTGCGTGTTTGATCGCAAACACGCAGCTCAACGCCTTTGTCGAGGTAGATCTTCACCAGTGGCGGCAGCACCTGATGGGCGATGGCCTGCGAGATGAGCAGGGTCTCCATGGTGTTGCAGGTGCCGTAGCGCTGGGTCTTGGCGTTATCGGCGATGCGTACGGCTTTTTCGATATCGGCGTCATCATCAAGATAAACATGACAAATGCCATCGAGGTGTTTGATCACCGGCACGCGGGATTCCTTCGCGATGCGCTCAATTAGGGATTTTCCACCCCGGGGCACGATGACATCAATGTATTGGGGCAGCGTGATCATGGCCGAGACTGCCTGACGATCCGTGGTGGGAATTAACTGCACGGCCTGTGCGGGCAGGGCTGCCGCCGATAACGCCTGCTGAATGAGGCCCGCCAAAAGTCGATTGCTCTCGATGGCTTCTGATCCGCCACGCAAGATAGTGGCATTGCCGGCCTTGATGCATAGGGTGGCCGCATCGATCGTGACATTGGGCCGCGATTCATAAATGATGCCAATCACGCCCAAGGGGACACGCATTTTTCCCACCGAGATGCCGGAGGGCTGGGGACGCATCGCATCGATTTCGCCGATTGGATCAAACAGCGCGGCGACCTGCTGCACGCCCTCGGTCATCGAATCGATTGCCTGATCCGACAGGGTCAGTCGATCGATAAATGCCGCATCACAGCCCGCGGCCCTTGCCCGCTCGACATCGGCCTGGTTGGCGGATTGAAGCGCGGACCTTTGCCCCTTGATGAGCTCGGCCAGTGCGCCGAGCGCATGGTTTTTTTGGCGCGTACTGGCCTTGGCCATCTCGCGGCTGGCTGCCTTGGCCCTTTGGCCAATCTCAGCAATCTGCTGATCGATGTTGTGCAGTGATGTGGACACGGGTCAGGCGAATTCAATGGCAAGGCGTTCGAGGGCGATCCAAGGATCATCGTTGTTCAGGCCCTTGATCATTGTATCGACCTCGGCCGTCTGACGCAGGGCTTTCCAGGTTTTTTGAATATTGCCGTGTCGACATCGTGCCGCAATCAGCCGCTCTTTTGCCCTCGGGATGCGGGCCTCGCGGAGCGCGAGATCAGCGGTCCGACCCTGAACCATCAGCTGCTGGGCCCGGGCGAGGGACCTGAGGTCTTCGGACAGCGACCAGAGCACGAGCGGCAGGGGCGCCGCCTCGGCCTGCAGACCGCGCAGAATTCGCACCGCGCGTGCCGCCTCGCCGCCGAGCAAGGCCTCGCTGAAAATAAAGGGGCTAAACCGTGCGACGTCGGTCACCAGGGCCTGCACGTCACTGAGGTCCAGCGCTTGATTTTTTTGTTCGTAATGCAGTGCGAGTTTTTGGATTTCTTGTTGGGCCGCCATGAGGTTGCCTTCGCACTGATCGCAAAGCCAGCCAATCGCATCTGCAGTCGCGCTGAGTCCTGCAGCACGCAGTCGCTGGCTGATCCAGTTGGGCAGGTCAGATCGATAGAGTTCAGGAACAATGATCAGTAGCCCCGCCTTATCCAGCGCCGTCCACCATGCACTGGCAAGCATGGCCTTATCTGCACGCGGCAGTGAGATCAGCAGCGCGACATCGGCAGGTGGCCGAGCACACCAGGCCTGAATGGCCTTACTGCCTTCGAGGCCCGGCTTGCCCGTGGGCAGCCTTAAGTCGATGAGCCGTTGCTCTGAAAATAGTGAGCCGGTTGCGGAGGCGGCAAGCCAGCCCTTCCAGTCAAAACTCCGATCGGGCACCTCGACCTGGCGCTCCAGAATGCCTTGTGATCGGAAGTGACTCCTCAGCGCGTCTGCCGCCTCACCGGTGAGCAGTGGGTCATCGCCACTGATGGCCCAGATGGAAGTCGAGGGAGCGGCGGATCGAATGGCCCGCTGAACCGCATCGACTGCGCGAAGCTCAAGGCGGACTTGCATGCCTTAGCCAGGCGGCCGGATGGCGCGCAGGCGGCGCACAAGCTGCTGGGCAATGTCGCGCTGCATGTCCTCGACCATGAATGCCTCAGCACTTCCGATTGCAAGAAACTCTGCCTCGTTGATACTTAAGTCACGAAATTGAGTGATCTCTTGGGCCCCCGAGAGCTCGACGCCAAAACCATCATTGATGCGATAGGCCACCCGCATTCGCAGTTGAATCTCGCGTGGCCGTCCGGCGCCGCTGAAGGCCACCACGGTTCGATCGACCTGCTGAGAGAGAATCGTCAGCACGACGGCTGCATCGACTTTACGGGCTGAGATCGTTAGGCTTGGTGTGTTGCGCAGGATCTGCAGCACCTCGGCCGCTGTGCCCTGATTGCCCTCCACAGTGATGCTTTTAAAAGGTAGGCCAAGGTTTTGTCCGCGCGGCGTGAATCCGCATCCCGAGACCAGCACGGCCATCGTCAGCAGCGTCAGGCCAAGCAGGCGAGGGGCGTAACGAATGAAGGGCATCAGAGGTCTAGACGACAATGTTGACCAGACGGCCCGCCACAACAATCACTTTTTTCGCCGGCCTGCCCTCTGAGAATCGCGCATACGCTTCTGTTGCCAGGGCCGCCGCCTGGATTTCCTCTTGGGTTGCCGATGCGGCCACGGTGACATCCCCGCGCACTTTGCCGTTGATTTGCAATACCAATTCAATTGAATCCCGCACCAAAGCCGATTCGTCCACTGTGGGCCAGGCGGTATCCAGCATGTCGCCATGGGCTGCCGCAAAGCCCAGGTCGCGCCAAAGCGCCCATCCGATGTGGGGCACCACCGGATAAAGCACGCGCAGCAGAATTGAGAGCCCTTCGGTCAGCGCAAGGTTGAAGTCTTGATTGTCAGTTGAGCTAGTGTCAGTGGAGCTAGTTTTTGCTGCGTCCTCCAGGGTATTGAGCATTTTCATGGTCGCCGAGACCACCGTGTTGTACTGCTTGCGCTGCATGTCAAAGTCAGCCTGCTTCAATAGCGTATGAATCTCTCGGCGCAGAGTTTTCGCCGAATCATCAGTGAACGGCCCGAAGGTCTTGGCCTGC
>JAGWWC010000076.1 GCA_018970545.1 Betaproteobacteria bacterium
GGGCGGCCTCAAAGGGCTCATTTTCTTTAACTCGAACAACCGGCATCGTGAACGTCCATCCAATCGGCAATAAGGGGCTTGCGCCCGAAGAACCCATAAGTATCGCCAACCCGGGGAATTCTGGCAAGTGAAGAGGGGGATTTTGGTCTTGGGCATTGAGACCTCCTGCGACGAGACAGGCGTTGCCCTGATTCGAGCGTCCACTGACCCGGGCCTGCCGCCGGGGCTAGGCGGCCAGGCCGAAATCCTGGCCCAGGCCCTGCACAGTCAGGTGTCCCTGCATGCCGCCTATGGCGGAGTTGTGCCGGAGCTGGCCTCAAGAAATCATATTCAGCGGCTTGCCCCGCTCTCTGAGCAGGTAATCCAGGAGGCAGGCCTCTCTTGGGGGGAGCTGGATGCGGTCGCTTACACCGAGGGGCCGGGCCTGGCCGGAGCGCTCCTGGTGGGGGCAAGCCTCGGCCAGGGGCTAGCCCATGCCATCGGCCGGCCGGCCATCGGCATTCACCATCTGGAAGGCCATCTGCTCTCCCCTTTGCTCGATCCGGCCGCCTCGGGACTTCGATTTCCGTTTCTTGCCCTGCTCGTTAGTGGCGGACATACCCAGATCATGCGAGTCGATAGTCTCGGCCAATACCAGATGCTTGGCGAGACCGTTGATGACGCTGCAGGTGAGGCCTTTGACAAATCGGCACAGCTGCTGGGGCTGGGCTATCCCGGCGGCCCCGAGATCGCACGCTGGTCGGCCCGAGGCAATTCAAAACGGTTCGAGCTGCCCCGCCCGTTGTTAAAGCGGTCCACTTTGGACTTCAGTTTTGCCGGACTCAAGACTGCGGTCTTAACCCATGTGCAGAAACTGAAGGCCGCCGATGGGCTTGATGACCACGCCCGCGCCGACATGGCAGCCGCAGTTCAGGAGGCAATTGTCGATGTACTCACTACAAAGTGCCGAAAGGCGCTGCAGGAAACGGGGCTGCGACAAATGGTCGTTGCAGGTGGTGTTGGCGCTAATCAGCGGCTGCGCGCGCAATTCAATGCAATCCAAAAGTCGGATCAGGTTGAGGTACTTTTTGCACCACCCCATCTGTGCACCGATAACGGCATCATGATTGCATGGGCTGCCGCACTGCATCTGCTTGCAGGCAAGCCGGCGGTAATGAGCCCTGGATTTACCGTGCGGCCACGATGGCCGCTGTCTGCATTTACTCCGAAGACTTCTTAAAGGCTTTTTCTTTGCCGGTCAGCAGCTGGATGATATTGCGCTGATGTCGCGCAATCAGCAGTATCGCAATCACAATGACCGCCCAGAGCATCGCCTCTGCGCCATGGCGCCAAAACGTGAGCGCCGGCGCCGCCACGGCGGCGCAAAGCGCGGCTAAAGATGAGATTCGCGAAAGCTTTGCCACCAAAAGCCAGATCAGCCCCACCATCAGGCCCATTGTCGGATCAAAGCCCAACAGCACGCCAAAGGCGGTGGCCACACCCTTGCCCCCTTGGAATCGAAAAAATACTGGCAAGAGGTGGCCAACAAAAACTGCGACACCCGCCGTGATGATGAGAAGCTGCTGCTGCGGGGCTGGCCACTGCTGCGCAAATGCGGCCGCCAGCAAAACAGCAGCAAGTCCCTTCGCCGCATCACCAAAAAGTGTGAGCGCCGCAGCGAGCTTATCGCCGCTTCGCAGGACATTGGTCGCGCCGGGATTATTTGAGCCATAGCTGCGCGGATCTGCCAAGCCACGAAGCCGGCTCACCACAATCGCAAAGGAGATCGAACCCAACAAATAAGAGAGCAAGGCGGCGAGCCCAAGGGCGACGTCAATGGTCATACCGTAATTCTAGGCCCGCGGATGGTGCTTGGCATGGATCGATTTCAATCGATCATTGGCCACGTGGGTATAGACCTGCGTGGTCGAGATATCGGCATGGCCCAGCAGCATCTGAACCACGCGAAGATCAGCACCGTGATTCAGCAGATGGGTCGCAAATGCATGCCGCAGGCTATGCGGGGAAATCGGGCCCTGAATGCCAGCTGCAGCAGCATAGGTTTTAATAATTTTCCAAAACCGCTGGCGGGTCATCGCGGCCGCACGTTCAGTGACAAAAAGTGCATCGCTGCTGCGGCCTGCCAGCAGCAGCGGCCGGCCACGCTGCATGTACAACAGCAGTGAGGCCATCGCCTCTTCACCAATCGGAACCAGCCGCTCTTTATCGCCTTTGCCGATCACGCGCACCACCGCATCGGCCTGAGAGACATCAATGCTCTTGAGGGCAACGAGCTCGCTCACACGAAGGCCCGCGGCATACATCATTTCAAGCATTGCCCGATCCCGTAGGCCAAGGCTTGACTCTGGATTGGGCGCCAGCAAAAGCGCTTCAATTTGCGACTCCGCAGGCGCCTTTGGAAACCGTTCAGGCCGCTTGGCGGATTTCAGTAGCAAGCAGGGATCGTCTTCGCGTCGGCCATGCAGCAACAGCCAGCCGTAATAGCGGCGCAATGACGAGAGTCTCCGATTGGCGGTGCTGGCCCGAATGCTTGCAAAACGCACCGAGAAATATCGGCTGATGTCCTCGCGTGAGGCCTTCGGCAGGCCTGCGCGACCTTCGCTCACCAGCCATGCGCCAAGATCAGAGAGATCTTGACGGTAGGCCGACAGCGTATTTTTGGATAAGCCCGCTTCCAGCCACATCGCATCACAAAAGCGATCGATTTCAGCGGCATCGAATACATCGGGCCGGATCGGCCCGTTAGACTGTGCGTCTGCCTTGCTCACCATGAACGGATTTTCACTTCTTTTCCCTGACTTCGCCATGATTGTGGCGGGCGCCATCATCATGCACTCAGGGTGGATCGGCCGCGGCTTCTGGGAGGGCGCCGAGCGGCTGGTGTATTTCGTACTGTTTCCTGCCTTGCTATTTGCAGCAGTCACACGGACCTCGCTGGCCTCTGGTCAAACCACGCTGATGGTCCAGGCCGCGACAGTCGGTGTGCTCGTTGCCGCAGCACTCGGCGTTCTGACCCGATGGATTCCCGGTATGACACGAATGGACTGGGCGTCTGGCATCCAGTGCGCATTTCGGTTCAATACCTATGTTGCTTTTGCCATTGCCTCCCGTGGCTGGGGCGGCGAGGGCCTTGCCATGATGGCGGTGATCGTCGGATTTGGGGTGCCGTTGGCCAATGTCATGGCCGTTTCCTTTTTGGCCAACACCCTGCATCCGGCCCGACTCGCTGCAGAGTTGCTGCGTAACCCGTTGCTCATCGCAACCCTGGCAGGAGTCATTTGCAATTTTCTGGGGCTCATTCCCCCAGAGCTCATTTACGGAGTGCTCGATCGGGCCAGCTCCGCGGCAATTTCTCTTGGTCTAATGTGTGTGGGTGCGGGGCTGAGCTTTGCGGGAATGAGAAGTGCGGCCGCCCGCTGGCAAGGGGCCTCCATCACAACTATCAAACTACTGATCACACCGCCCGTGGTCTGGGCCACCTGCAAGTGGATGGGCATTGAAGGGCTACAGCGTGATATCGCGATTTTGTTTGCCACGATGCCAACCGCCAGTAGTGCCTATATTCTTGCGGTTCGAATGGGCGGCAACGGGCCGCTGACGGCTGGCCTGGTATCGATCTCAACCCTGGGATCCATGGTGACGATCACGCTCTGGGTAACGGTCTTGCAGGCCTTGGGCTAGCGCCCAGTCGATATGTTCTGCCACTAAATCGCTTGCCACCGAACGATGCCGCTTTAACGATGCGATCAGGCCGAATCTGGTCTCGACCGGACAGTCAGCCGAAGCCACTGCATTGCCGGCAGCGACCACGAGATTGCGCAGCCACCGCTCATAGCCGATTCGCAGAATCGCACTGCCCCGATGGCGCGCCAAGAATTGGGCCTCCGTCCACTGCAGCAGCTCCAGCAGGGTGGCACGATTCAGGCCGTGACGAACATCGAAATCGGGAAGTGTTGCCTGCTGGGCATACTGATTCCATGGGCAGACTTGCTGACAGTCATCGCAGCCATAAACGCGATTGCCAATGAGTGGGCGCATCGCGGTGGGGATGCTGCCCTTTAACTCGATCGTGAGATAGGAGATACACCGGCGGGCATCCAGCTGATACGGGCCCACAAAGGCCTGTGTTGGACAGGCCTGCAGGCAGGCCGTGCAAGTGCCGCAGTGGCCGGCAGGAGCCTGGGGTAGATCGGCGACCGCCTGCATCGGTGCAATCGGCAGATCCGTCAAGAGGACTCCAAGAAAGAACATCGAGCCCTGCTCGCGATTTAACAGCAAGGTGTGCTTACCGCGCCATCCCAGTCCGCACTGACGGGCTAGTTCCACCTCAAGCACGGGTGCCGAGTCCACGCAGGCCCGAAACTGTGCGTCTTGATCAGACCACTGCTTACCCAGCGCGCGCGCCATCTGAAGCAGCCGCTGTCGAATTACTTTGTGATAATCGCGTCCCCGGGCATAGACCGAAATCACAGCCCGCTCTGGGGCTCGAATCGCGGCCGTGTGCTCCCGCTGCCACTGCTGGGCAGCCTCATGCAGGTAATTCATTCCCACCACGATGGCCCGCAGTGCTTTGGGTGGCTGCTTCATGAGCCGGGCGGGATCTTCGCGGAGGTTCGCGTGCCGACTGAGATATTCCATTTCGCCGGCATAGCCCGCCGCGTACCACTGGCGATACTGGGCCATCGCGGGCGCCAAGCGGTCGGAAGCCTCGCCCGAGAGATCAACCACGCCAACGTGGCCAAATCCGAAAGAGCGGGCGATTAGAATCAGCTGTTCATGTTCAGGCAGCATGCACCAAAGTATGAGCCAAAACCCGAAGCCCCTGCTGCGCAAAGAATTCCATCATCTCGATGCGCAGGCCTGCGAGCGGATCGCCGCGGCAACTGCTCGGCTGGTGCTGCAAGCACTCCGTCAAGATCGTCACAACAAGACAGCAGTGCAGATTGCATTGCGCGGCGAACTTGGTGCGGGTAAGACGACCTGGGTCCGTGGATTTCTCAGGGCCTGCGGCATCCGAGACCGTATCAAGAGTCCCAGCTTTAGTGTGGTGGAGTCTTATGAAATCGACCTGGAGGGCGCCAATCTTCCTATTCATCACATTGATTTTTATCGGCAGACTTCACCTGCCGATTGGTCCTCCGCAGGACTGCGTGACCTTTTTGCACAGCGGGCGGTTGTGTTGATTGAATGGCCGCAGCGGGCGGCCGGACTTCCAGCAGCCCATATCGCGCTGGAACTGGCCTGGGCGGATGACGTCAGCGGCGATGCGCCCCGTTGTCTCACGATCGAATTTTTTAATCGACCTGAGGGACTGTCATTCGACGGCCTCCTTCCCCAATGGATCACCGACGTCGACAAGTCCTAGTCGGCGCTGGCGGCACGCTGCTG
>JAGWWC010000077.1 GCA_018970545.1 Betaproteobacteria bacterium
CGCGCCTGGGCGCCCTTTAAAAACGGCTCATAGAGCCGATCATCGGGCAGGTAAAAGGGCACATTCATCCGGGAGCGTGCCGCCGGCACAACGCGGGTCTGATAAAACGCTGAGTGGTCGAGTGCGGCGTACAGCAGCCGGGCTTTTTCCGTGTTGCGCTCCTCGAGCGCCGCCACGCCGCCTTGATCATCAATCCACTCCAGCATCAATCCGGTCATGTAGATGGCATAAGTGGGAGGCGTGTTGAACATCGAATCGTTTTCCAACACTTTGCGGTAATCAAATACCGAAGGGCAGCCGGCAAGCGGCGACTTCACACGCTCGCGAATCAAGGCCTCATCGAGAATGACGAAACTAACGCCAGCAATGCCAAGATTTTTCTGCATCCCACCGTAAGCCATCGCAAAACGGGTGATGTCAATATCGCGTGACAAAATGTGCGACGACATGTCCACAATCAGCGGCACATCGGGAGCACCGATGGCCCGCATATCCGGCCACTCCCAAAACTCAACGCCGCCAATGGTTTCGTTACCGCAGATATGCAGGTACGAGCTATCAGGGCGAACCTTCCACTCCGAGAGATGCGGAATGTAGGTGAATGGAAAAAACGGTGACTGGCCTGCGCCAGCCGCTGGCGGCCGCTCCGCGCTTGCGGCCAGATGAACATCGCCGTAGGACTTTGCCTCGTTGATTGATTTTGTCGACCAGTGGCCCGTATTGACGTAATCCAGCTTGCGATTGGCCCCCATCAGATTCATCGGGATCAGCGCATTCTGCGCAGTGGCGCCACCTTGCATCAGCAAAATCTTGTAGTGAGTGGGCAGCCGGAGGTGGCGCCGAAAATCGGCCATGACTTTTTCGAAAAGACCGAGATAGACCGTGCCGCGATGGGTCATCTCCATCACCGACATGCCCGAGCCATGCCAGTCCAACATCTCGTGCGCAGCCCGCGACAACACCGCCTCCGGTAGGGTCGATGGCCCGGCGGCGAAGTTAAACGGGCGCATCGTCATTGCAACGTGGTGTCGGGACTGTCTTGGCCCTGTGCGTCGTCTGCCGCTTCTGCCTCTTCGCCGCCCTCGGCGCCGTCTTCTCCCACATCGCTTTCGACAATGCGTTGCAGGCCCGCCAGCTGACTGCCGTCATCGACTGCAATCAGGGTCACGCCTTGGGTAGCACGGCCCATCTCACGGACCTCGGCCACACGCGTGCGCACTAGCACGCCTTTGTCCGTGATCAACATGATTTCATCATTGGGATCTACCAATACGGCGCCCACCACCTTGCCATTGCGCTCTGAAGTCTGAATCGCAATCATTCCCTTGCCGGCGCGGCCGTGACGGGTGTATTCCGCAATCGGTGTGCGCTTGCCAAAGCCATTTTCCGTGGCAGTCAGCACCGATTGCGTCTCGCTTTCGGCCACCAGCATGGCAATCACACGCTGATCACCATCCAGCTGCATGCCGCGCACGCCCCTGGCCTCGCGGCCCATGGCGCGAACATCGGCTTCATCAAATCGGACCGCCTTGCCCGCATCGGAAAAGAGCATGACATCGTGCTGGCCATCGGTGATGGCTGCGCCAATCAGGTAATCCCCCTCATCAAGGTTCACCGCGATGATGCCGCGCTTCATGGGACGAGAAAAATTATCCAGAGGTGTCTTTTTCACCGTGCCCAAGGCTGTCGCCATGAACACATAGTGATTCTCGTCAAACTGTTTTACCGGCAAGATGACCGTGACTTTTTCTTCAGGCTCCAGCGGCCAGACATTGACCAAGGGCTTGCCACGCGAAGTGCGGCTTCCCTGAGGCACTTCCCAGACCTTGAGCCAATACACGCGGCCCCGATTGGAAAACGCCAGAATCATGTCGTGGGTATTGGCGATAAAGAGCTGATCGATCCAGTCGTCTTCCTTGGTGCTGGCCGCCTGCTTGCCACGGCCGCCGCGTCGCTGAGCCCGGTATTCCGATAACGGCTGACTCTTGATGTAGCCGGAATGCGACAGCGTGACCACCATGTCTTGCGGCGTGATGAGGTCCTCGGTCTGAAGCTCCTCGGCATTGACTTCGATCTGGCTTTTCCGGCCATCGCCAAACTCATCACGAATGGCAGTAAGTTCTCCGGAAATGATGGCGGTGATGCGGGCCGGTGTAGCAAGGATGTTCAGTAAGTCGGCGATTTTCTCGATCACCTCTTTGTATTCCTGAACAATTTTGTCTTGCTCTAAGCCTGTTAAACGCTGCAGACGCATCTGCAGAATTTCATTGGCCTGGATTTCCGAAAGCTTGTAGCCATCGGATTTCAGACCAAAGGCCTCGCTGATGCCCTCGGGCCTAAAGGCCTCTGAAATGGTTTTCTCAGTGGCGCGGGCCAGGAGCTCTTTGACCAGCGATGCCTGCCAGGTCCGCCCCATCAATTCCTGCTTGGCCACCACCGGCGTGGCGGAGCCCTTGATCAGGGCAATCATTTCATCCATGTTGGAGACCGCAACGGCAAGGCCCTCCAAGATGTGGCCGCGGTCACGCGCTTTTCTGAGCTCGAATACCGTGCGTCGAGTCACCACCTCGCGGCGATGATCGATAAAAGCCGACAGCATCTGCTTTAAGTTCAGTGTGCGGGGCTGGCCATCGACCAAGGCCACCATGTTCATGCCGAAGGTGTCTTGTAGCTGGGTATTTTTGTAGAGATTGTTGAGCACGACCTCGGGCATCTCGCCGCGCTTTAGTTCAATTACCACGCGCATGCCGGACTTATCGGATTCATCACGAATATCCGAGATGCCCTCGATGCGTTTTTCATTGACATGCTCAGCGATGCGCTCAAGAAGAGTCCGCTTATTCACCTGATAGGGGAGCTCATCGATGATGATGGCCTGCCGGGCCCCTTTGTCGATGTCTTCAAAATGGGTCTTGGCCCGCATCACCACGCGGCCGCGGCCCGTGCGATAGCCCTCTCGAACGCCCGCTAAGCCATAAATGATTCCTGCAGTCGGAAAATCCGGCGCAGGAATGATGTCGATTAACTCATCGACCGTGATTTCGGGGTTTTCCAATACCTTCAGGCAGCCCTCAATCACCTCAGACAGGTTATGGGGCGGAATATTGGTGGCCATGCCCACCGCAATGCCCGATGAGCCGTTGATCAGCAGATTGGGGACGCGTGAGGGCAGGATCAGCGGCTCTTTCTCGCTGCCATCGTAGTTCGGGCCAAAGTCGACGGTCTCTTTGTCGAGGTCCTCCAACAGGGCATGGGCAATTTTGGAAAGCCGAATTTCGGTGTAACGCATTGCGGCGGCGTTATCACCATCCACCGAGCCGAAGTTGCCCTGGCCATCGACCAGCATGTAGCGCAGCGAGAAATCCTGCGCCATGCGCACGATGGTGTCGTACACCGCCGAATCGCCGTGGGGATGGTACTTACCAATGACATCACCAACGATACGGGCAGACTTCTTATACGGCCGGTTCCAGTCGTTATTTAACTCGTGCATCGCGAAGAGCACGCGCCGGTGGACCGGCTTGAGACCATCGCGGACATCGGGGAGGGCTCGGCCCACAATCACGCTCATCGCGTAATCGAGGTAGGAGCGGCGCATTTCCTGTTCCAGGCTGACTGGCAGGGTCTCTTTAGCAAAGGAATCCATCACGCGATTTTACCTTTTTAATCCACTCGTTCTGTGGCAAAATCGAACTTGAAACGCGATAAGTTCAGCCTAAAAAATTGCCCCGCTTCGAAGGAGTTTTTAATGCGAATCAGCGCTCTTACTGGCCTGCTCTCGGCAGCCGCTCTCACCCTCTCCGTCTCGGCAATTTCTAGCCCGGTCTTTGCCCAGGCACCGGTTGCCGCCAACGGCTATGTGCAGTCCTCGGGCGGCAGCGTTCGCAGTGGCGCTGGTTCCTGCGTTCGCACTGGCTACTGGACCCCTCAGATGGCCACCGAAGAATGCGATCCGGATTTACTGCCCAAGAAAACCCCTGTGGTAGCGCCGCCTCCCGCACCGCCTGCACCTGCAGTCCAGCCCCCACCCCCGCCGCCTCGGCCCATCGTGGAAAAGGTCAGTCTGCGTGGCGACACCCTGTTTGATTTTGATAAATCGGTGGTCAAGCCCGAGGGCAAAGCCGTGCTCGATAAGCTCGTGCAGCAGGCCAAAGATCTGAACCTGGAAGTCATTGTGGCCGTGGGCCACACCGACTCAGTCGGAACAGATGCCTACAACCAAAAACTCTCCGAGCGCCGTGCTGCGGCAGTGAAGGCCTATCTGGTCAGTAAGGGCATCGCCGCCAACCGGGTCTACACCGAGGGCAAGGGCGAGAAGTCTCCCGTGGCCGATAACAAGACCAAGGAAGGCCGCTCGAAAAACCGGCGTGTTGAAATCGAAGTCGTCGGCACCCGTAACCTGAAGTAATTCGGCGCGCCACTCTCACAAAGCCCCAGGCAGTCCTGTCTGGGGCTTTTACTTTGAAAACAAGCCCATGAACGTTGATCACGCCGAGCTCGAAAAATTCAGTGCCCTGGCCTCCCGCTGGTGGGACCCCACCAGTGAATTTAAGCCATTGCACCAGATCAATCCCTTGCGTTTGGATTGGATCGATGGTCAGGCTGCGCTTAAAGGGAAAAAGGTGGTGGATGTGGGCTGCGGCGGCGGCATTCTGGCTGAGTCGATGGCAAGGCTTGGCGCTGCCGTGAAGGGCATCGATTTGGCCGATAAGCCACTGAAGGTCGCCCAGCTGCATGGCTTAGAAAGTGGGATCAAAGTCGACTATGAAGCCATCTCCGCAGAGGACCTGGCCAGCCGGGAGGCCCAGCAATACGATGTGGTCACCTGCATGGAGATGCTAGAGCACGTGCCGGACCCCGCTGCAACCATTAGCGCCTGCAGCCAGCTGGTGAAGCCCGGTGGCTGGGTATTTTTCTCAACGATTAACCGCAATCCCAAGAGTTTTTTATTCGCCATCATCGGTGCGGAATACATACTGAGGCTTTTGCCCAAAGGCACGCATGAGTACGCGAAATTCATCAAGCCCTCTGAGCTTGCCGATGCGGCCCGCGATGCACAGTTGCAGCTGCATCAGATGGTGGGCATGAGCTACAACCCGATCACTCAGGTCTATGCGCTCACAAGAGATACAAGCGTGAATTACCTGATGGCTTACAGAAAGCCCTAATGCCGACCGCCCGTCCTGACTGGCTCAGTCGCTGGTCCGCACACTCCCAGCGGGCGATGCTGTTTGATTTGGATGGCACCCTTTTGGATTCCGCGCCGGATCTCGCCCATGCCGCAAATGTGATTCGCGGACAGCGGGGGCTCGGGCCCATGCCCGTCCATGAGCTTCGGCCCTG
>JAGWWC010000078.1 GCA_018970545.1 Betaproteobacteria bacterium
ATCCAGTGAGAATCACCGGCGCCAGGCCCTGGCTTTCCATCTCATTGACACCTGCGATGACCTCTTCGCCAAACAGACGCGCCAGCGAGGGCTCGATGGCGCCATCGGCTGCGGTCGCCGCACCGCCGACAGTCTGATCAATTAGCCGCTCGAATTCCGGGTGGACACCGAGCACCTTGAATTCGCTGGTCTCGCCAAAAGTCTCCTGCACGATGGTTCGGCGTAGCGCATAGCGCACGGGCGCCAACACATTGTTGGGGTCCGTGAGAAGCGCTGCATTTTCACTGGCAACTTCGAGAATAGTGCGCAGGTCTTTTACCGGCACGCCTTCTTCTAAAAGCAGCTGCAAAATGCGCTGCAAATTGGCCAGCGTGACCACTTTGGGCACGACATCTTCAACCAGTTTGGGGTAGCTGGATTTAAAGTGATCCAGCAAATCTTGTGTTTCTTGGCGGCCCAGCAACTCATGGGAGTGGGATCGCACTAAGTAATCCAAGTGCGTAGTCATCACCACTGCGGGTTCCACTACGGTGTAGCCTTTGCTGATGGCTTCATCGCGCTGGCCACGGTCGATCCAGACCGCGGGCATGCCATAGGTAGGATCCTTGACTTGAATGCCCGCCAAGGGCTGGGTGTCGCCTTGGGGAAAGATGGCCAACAGCTTATCCGGCAGGCATTGGCCGCGGCCGATCTCTGCGCCGTAGAGCAAAAACCGATAGGTCTCAGCGGGCAGCTGCAGGTTGTCGCGAATGTGCACTGATGGCGTGAGAAAGCCGATCTCAGTAACAAACTTTCTGCGGATCGCGCGGATGCGTTTAATCAAATCGCTCTCATCGCCTTTATCAACCAGCGGAATCAGCCGGTACGGCAACTCCAGGCAAAGCGGCTCGATGACGGGCACATCGGACCATTCCAGTTCGGTTTTCGGTGGCGCAGCCGCCGCCGCTTCCTTGGCTTTTTGCTCGGTCTTTTTCATCCGATCATTGAGCAGATAGCCCAGGCCCCCAAACAGCAGGGCAAAGGCGATAAAGGGCACGTGCGGCATGCCGGGTACCAGCCCCAGCAAAAACAAAATCACCGCCACGATAAATAGCGTATTGCCGCTGCCTTGGAATTGTTTGGAGACCTGGCCCGAGAGGTCTTCGTCGGAGGCCACGCGGGTGACCAAGATGCCGGCCGCAGTCGAGATGATGAGCGCCGGCACCTGGGCCACTAAGCCGTCACCAATGGTGAGTGTGCCGTAGGTCTGCAGCGCCTGCATAAACCCTAGGCCTTTTTGGGCCATGCCGATGATCAGGCCGCCGATCAAATTGACAAACAGAATCACGATGCCGGCAACGGCATCGCCGCGCACGAATTTCGAGGCACCGTCCATCGAGCCGTAAAAATCAGCCTCCTGGCTGACTTCTTGGCGGCGTTTGCGGGCCTCGTCTTCTTTGATGATGCCCGCGTTCAGATCGGCATCAATGGCCATTTGCTTGCCGGGCATGGCATCCAAAGCAAAGCGGGCAGAGACCTCTGCGACGCGGCCTGCGCCCTTGGTGATCACCATAAAGTTAATCAAGGTGATCACCAAAAACACGATGATGCCGATGGCGAAATTACCGCCAATTAAAAAGAGGCCAAAGGCCTCGATCACCACGCCTGCCGCATCTGGCCCGGTGTGGCCTTCGGCCAGCACCACTCGGGTTGAGGCCACGTTCAGCGAGAGCCTCAGCAGCGTGGTGATGAGCAGAATCGTTGGAAAGGCGATGAAGTCTTTAAACGATTTAATCTGCATGGCCGCCAGCAACACCATGATGGAGGCGGCAATGTTGAAGGTAAAGAGCGCATCGAGTGCCGGCGGCGGCAGGGGGATCAGCATCATCGCCAGCACTGCCAGAACAACGGCGGGGGCGACAGCCTGGGACGAGAAGCCCGGAATCTGCAGGGATTTCAGGGACAATTTCATTTAGACCCGCATTATGCGGGACTAAATGTCACTTCGGGTAGCCAGAGTCTTGGGCCCGCGGTTATTTCGGGTAGCGCACGGCGTTTCGAATATCGCCCGTCACCGTCCAGCCTTGGGAGAGGTCTCCGGAGAAGCCGCCGACCACCAGAAAATAAAGAATCACCAGCACGACGCCCACCGGAATCATGTACTTGGCCCAGCCCCACTCATGGTGGGACTTCTCAACGGGCCTGGCGTGCACATGCTTGGGCATGGGCTTGGGCAGCTCATCGATGATTTCCTCTAAGGCAATCTGGGCGCTTTTGTAGGACTGGTTGGCGGCCTGCTCTTCATCCCGATCCAGATGCTCAGCGGCTTGCTGATAGGCTTTGGCGGCCGCAGCCAACGCAACAGCGGTCTCACGAAAACGCCGGGCTCTGATTTTGGTTTCGCCTGCTAAGAGATCTGCTTCCATCCGTTGTCCTCTCTTGAATGCATCGCCTTCATTTACCGGCTGGGGGTGGCCTCTACCCAGCCAGCTTCAATCCAATGAATTCGCTCCTGGCCAATGGGCCACGCCATAAAGCGGCGCGCTACTTGAGCAGGCAGCACGTTCTCGGTGAGATGGTCTAGCCACTCTCCGCCTTTGGCCACACGTTTGGCGAGCTCATTGGTTGTGACTGTGCTGGTTGAAAAAAATTCAAGCTCCTGCAGGTTTGCCGATTTGGCTTCACCTGAAATTCGATCATGAAAACTGGCCCAGTGTCGACCCGCCAGCGTGAGGCTGATTTGGCCGAGCTCAAACTCAATTCGCTCCAAGGTCTTTTTATCCTGGTAGCGCAACTGCCCCAGCACATTGCAAAAGAGCACCGCATGATGGGGGTGGCGGATCAAAAGCGCCGGCAGCACCCGCTCAAAGGTTGACGCCACCCAGGTAAGGCTTAAAGCGCCCCCTGTGTGAGCGGACTGGGTGTCATTGGGTTTGAATCGTCGCCGAAAGATTGCTCGGGCTGCCGGGTCGGGGTCGACCGCGATCACCTCGGAGAAGGCATCGACAAAGCCCTTGGTCGGCAGGCACCAGCCTCCGCTGGGGCCCAAGAGAATGAGCCCCGTGGGCTCTGGCTCGGGACCAAAGGCAAGCACCGACCGCCAATCGGCGAGAAAGCGGTCAATTCGTTTTGTGAAATCGCCCCAAAGGCTTTTGTGCCGAAGCAGGGCCTTGGCATGCCAAACTAAACCACCGCTTTCTGAAAACAGGGCGGGTCTTGTCACGCCTATTTAAAGACGATCATCTTGCCTTCGAGCTTCTCCAGCATATCGACGGCTTCAGCCTGAACGCCACGGAATGCGCCCTCGGGGTGCAGACCCTGCATGATCATGGCCTGTTTTTTGGCCTCGATATTGCCCAGCCGGCCAGAGATGAAGAGATATTTAAATGCTTCGAAGTCGTCTTTTTTGGCGTATTTGCCATCCATGTGCTGCTTGGCAATGAGATAGCAGGCATCAATTGAGCCCAATTCAAAGCCCTTTTTCAGCAGATTCATGATGTTGGTCGGCGTGGCCAATGGCAGATGGGCGCCTTCATTCATGTAGAGCCGGGCGAGTGCCACAAATGCCTCTGGGACTTCCATATTGCAGGCGAGGTTAAAGAGCTCGACCGCTTTTTCAATGTTTTTGATGCTGTACGGGGCGCGCCAATACAAAATGCCCAGGTTGTAGGTGGCCTGGTGATTGCGGTTTTTGACCTCTTCGGTCATCAGCTTTACCGTCTGCGCGAGCTCTTCATCGAGCATCTGCTTGTTGAGCGCCATCTCGGAGAGCTTGTAGTAGGCCGGATCCTCTGCGTTGGCGCAAAGCATCATAAAAATATCAAAGGCCTGGCGGTAGGCGCCAATTTTTACGGCGCGCTCACCGTCCTCTAGATCGTATGCCATAAAACCTTTACAGTTCTTCCGATAAAAACAAGGGGGGACAATCCATGGCAGCGGTCGCGAACGGTACCCGCTTTTTACCCTGGGTCAGCACCGGGATTCTGGGGGTTATTTTACTCGGGTTTGGGCAGTGGATTTGGGCGGTGGCGGCTTTCGCTTTATTCGTTATGGGCGTCATTGATATCCGGCAGCCCCATCAGGCGGTGCGCCGCAACTATCCGCTGACTGGCCGTCTGCGCTATGCCTTGGAATACATCCGTCCCGAGATTCGGCAGTATTTTTTGGAAAACGACGAGGAAAAAATCCCGTTTTCCCGCAACCAACGGGCTTTGGTGTACCAGCGCTCCAAGATCCAAAACGATAAGCGCGGATTTGGCTCTATCAAAGATATGTATTCGAGTGGGGCGGAGTGGATTGGCCACTCGGTGGTGCCCACCCATCCAGATCCGGCCGGTTTTCGGGTTCGCGTGGGTGGAAGCGCCTGCGCCAAGCCTTATGACATCTCGGTTTTCAATATCTCGGCGATGAGTTTTGGCTCGTTGTCGGCCAACGCCATCATGGCTTTAAATCGTGGCGCCAAGATGGGCGGCTTTGCGCATGACACCGGCGAGGGCTCGGTGTCGCCTTATCACCGCACCCATGGCGGAGACCTCATTTGGGAGATTGGCTCGGGCTATTTTGGCTGCCGCACTGCTGACGGCCACTTTGATCCTGAGAAGTTTGCTGCCCAGGCGGCTTCCGATCAGATCAAGATGATTGAAATCAAACTCTCGCAGGGCGCAAAACCTGGCCACGGGGGGGTGCTGCCCGCCGCAAAGGTATCGCAAGAGATTTCTGAAACTCGCGGCGTGCCGATGGGTGCTGATTGCGTATCGCCTGCATCGCATTCTGAGTTTTCAACGCCCGTCGAGCTGATGCAGTTTATTGGCCGCCTACGCGAACTCTCGGGCGGCAAACCCGTGGGATTTAAGTTGTGCATTGGCCAGGTCTGGGAGTGGTTTGGCATTGCCAAGGCGATGGTGAAAACGGGCATTAAGCCTGACTTTATTGTTTTGGATGGCGCAGAAGGCGGCACCGGTGCAGCGCCCGTGGAATTTTCGGATCACGTGGGCATGCCCATGCGCGATGGCCTGCGGCTTGTGCATAACACCTTGGTCGGCCTTGGCTTACGGGATCAGATCAAAGTCGGCGCCTCAGGTAAGGTGGTTTCTGCATTTGATATCGCACGCTGCTTAGCGCTTGGTGCGGATTGGTGTAACTCCGCACGCGGGTTTATGTTCGCATTGGGCTGCATTCAGTCCAGAAGCTGCCACACCGATCATTGCCCAACCGGTGTTGCGACACAGGATCCCTTGCGGCAGCGGGCCCTGGTGGTGACCGATAAGGCCGAGCGGGTGCG
>JAGWWC010000079.1 GCA_018970545.1 Betaproteobacteria bacterium
GTGACTGTCGCGGTCGATTCCTCTGGCATCTCGGTCCATGAGACCGGCCCAAAAGAGTGGAAAATCAAAATCGAGAAAATGGTCGCGTAATCTTTTAAAGAGCGGCGATTCCAGCCTTTGCGATCTGTGCATCTTCGCTAGATTTCACGGCCGAGACCCCCACTGCACCAATGCAGTGGCCCTCTACCATGACCGGCACGCCGCCCTCAAGCATCGCCTGCAATTCAGGCACCGACAGAAATGATGTGCGGCCCTGATTGATCACCTCTTCGTAAATTTTTGATTCTCGGCGGCCCATTGCCGCGGTCCTGGCTTTCTGCGGCGCGATGTAGGCTGAGATCGCTGGCGCGCCGTCAAGGCGCTTTAGCCACAGCAAATGACCGCCCTCATCGCAGATCGCGATGGATACATTCCAGCCATTCTTTTTCGCCTCGGCGACCGCTGCATCGCCAATACGCTGAACATCATCCTCGGTCAGAACAGGGCGTTGAATCATGATGGCTCCTTGATGTTTGATAATCCATCCCATGATAGCCGACCGACTTTTGATTGCTGCTGCGGCACTGCCGCTATTGCTGGTGATCGGCTGCACCAGCCCGCCAAAGCCTGCGCCCTCGGCGGGTATACCATCATGGCGTGCGGAGGCTCAGATCGGGGCCTTCATTCAGCCGCCGGTGGGTATGTCGCGGGATCAGGCAGTCTCGGAAATCACCTCCCGATCCGTGCTGCTACTGGGCACACCCTATCGACTGGGGGGCAGCTCGCCTGCGGAGGGCCTGGACTGTTCGGGGCTGGTTGCCCATGTTATTCAAGAGGCCTTCCGGGTCCGCTTTCCCCGCACCACCGAAGAGCAAGCAACGGTGGGCGCGCCAATTCCGTTACATGCCCTCGCGCCCGGAGACCTGGTGTTTTTCAATACCACCGGCAGACCTAACTCACATGTGGGGGTCTATCTCGGCGAACGTCGCTTTGTACATGCGCCAACCTCACGCGGCGTTGTGCGAATCGAGTCGCTGACCCAGGACTACTGGGCAAAGCGATTCGATCAGGCCCGACGGCTTATTGCCCGGACGGAGTGAGCTTTAACCGCTTTCGCAACTCAGGCACCACTGCCAGCGCGGCCTTCTCGCCCTCAAGAATGGCGATATTTCGTGCAGAAAAATCAGTGCCGCGAATCTGTCCAATGGCGGGACGAATCACAAAATCGGCCGCAGCGAGTTCGTATTGGCCAATCCGGCTGCCCATAATCGTGAAGGTCTGCAGCAAGACATCGAGCGTGCCACCGACCTCTTGATTGCGCGGCCTTGCGGAAATATCCACGGCGAGCACAACATCCGCACCAAGCCTGCGGGCAATCGCCACCGGAACCGGGTGAGTTAGGCCGCCATCGACATAATCACGGTCGGCAATTTTCACAGGGCTAAAAATTCCAGGCACTGCGCTAGAGGCCCGCACCGCAGTGCCCACATCACCGCGCTGAAACACCATCGGCTCACCCGATCTTAAATCCGTAGCGACAATGGCCAGCGGTCGCTTGAGCCGCTCGATGGGCTGCTGCTTTAACTGCTGATTCACGTAGGCGGCCAACGCCTCGCCCTTCAGCAAGCCGCGGCTGCCAATCGTCCAGTCTGCAAATGTGCTTTCATCTAACGCCAAACCCAGCCGCTGCAATTCAAATGCATCCACACCCGATGCATACAGTGCACCCACAAGACTCCCCGCGCTGGTGCCCACAATTAAATCCGGAGCAATGCCATTGGCCTCGAGCACTTTGATCACACCGATGTGCGCAAAGCCCCGCGCTGCCCCGCCACCCAGCACCAAGGCAAATTTCTCTCGCCGATCAGTGGGAGCTGGTGTTGTGCCCGCACAGCCCGCCAACACACCGCCTGCAAGTGCTGCGAGAATCAGATGACGCCGCTGCCGCAATGGCTGCCCCATCGTGAGTGGCTTGGCCCTCAACGGATCGTGTTTAGCGTTCGTCGGCATCGGTCTTGAGTAAAAAATCACGGATTACGCTGATCTGATCTGCATGCATCAGGCTCGGCGCATGGCCAATGCCTGCAAACTCAATGACGCTAGGCTTCGGCCCGCGGGCCGCCATCTGTTGGGCAACATCGTGGGTGAGCAAATCACTCTCGGCCCCGCGCAGCAGCAGTGTTGGGCATCGCACCAGGTCATAGAGGGGCCACATGCTTAAATCCTCTGGCGTCTGCCCCGCTGCAGACTGGGCGCCATAGGCCAGCCGAAACGGCTCCGCAATCGCGGGGTCATAGTGCAGACGGGCACGACCATCGGACTGCACAACGACCACCGAATCAATTAACTGCCGCCACTGGGCCTCGGAGTGTGGGCCAAAGCTCGCGAAGACCATTCTCAAAAAGGCACTGGCCTGCGCATATGAATCAAACTCAGTCTTAACGCCCACATACGCTGCGATTCTGCCCAACGCAGCACCGCTTAAGACTGCGCCCACATCATTTAAAACCAGTCGATCAACAGGTGACTGCTCTAACGCGGCAAGCGACATTCCGATTAAGCCACCCATGGAGGTCCCGACCCACTTCACCCGGTCGACATTCAAGCGGGCAATGAGCGTCACCATATCGGCGGTGTATTGGGGAATCCCATACAGCATCGGATTTTTAAGCCACGAAGATCGGCCCCGGCCCACTACGTCAGGGCAGACCACGCGAAATCGATCTGATAAAGCTTGGGCAAGATCCTGGAAATCCTCGCTCACCCTTGTCAGGCCATGCACACAAATCACGACATCCGTATTCTGCGGATCGCCCCACTCCTGATAGGCCATGCGATGCAGGCCCGCTGTGCTGATGCAGGCCACCGAGCCCCGTCGGGGTCCGACGGCGCCTTGCTCGCTAAGCTTTATCATTGCCATGAATTGATCCTAACACCCTCTCGTTACCTAAAGGAGTGTCCATGTCGGAGTCAAAACCTCACCGCTCAAAAGTCGCCCTCGTCACGGGCTCCACCAGCGGCATTGGCCTTGGAATTGCGCGAGCCCTTGCCGATCAAGGCGCAGACATTATGCTCAATGGGTTTGGTGAACCTGCCGCCATCAGCAGCCTGATTGGTGAGCTCGCCTCACGCTATGGCGTGCGCGTGCTCCACCACGCCGCCGATATGAGTAAGCCCGCTGAAATTGAGGACATGATTCGGTCGACAGAATCAAAACTGGGACGAATTGATTTTCTGATTAACAATGCCGGTATCCAGCATGTCTCAGCGGTGGAGACATTTCCAGTCGAGCGCTGGGATGCCATCATCGCCATTAATCTCTCCTCGGCGTTTCACACCACGCGCTGTGCGCTGCCGGGTATGAAAAAACGCGGCTTTGGTCGGATCGTGAATATCGCCTCCGCCCATGGGCTTGTGGCCTCGGCAAATAAAAGTGCTTACGTTGCCGCCAAGCACGGCATCGTGGGTCTGACAAAATCGGTTGCACTCGAATGCGCCACGACCGCCGTTACCTGCAATGCCATCTGCCCGGGCTGGGTGCTCACGCCACTGGTACAAAAACAAGTCGATGCCCGCGCAAGCGAGAAGAAAATCTCCAACGAAGACGCCAAGCGGGATCTGCTTGCAGAAAAACAGCCCTCTGGTGAGTTCGTGACGCCAGAACAGCTGGGGCAGTTGGCCGTGTTTCTTTGCTCAGATGCTGCGGCACAGGTCCGCGGCGTGGCCTGGGCAATGGATGGCGGCTGGACAGCACAGTAGGCCCTACAGCATCGGCTCGGCGGCTCGGTTCAGGTGCCACCAGCGGCGGTGATCGCACCAGAAATCCCGCTGCATCAGCTGGCCAGCACTCCAGCGCAACTCAATTGCGCCCTGCAAGTCTGTCCGCAGCACTGCGGGAGCATTGACCTGGGCGCGTGCAATACGATCCAGCGTCTCCTGATGTGGATGGCCAAACCGATTGCGATAGCCTGCTTGAATCACCACAAACTGCGGCGCGACTGCCCGTAGAAGGTCTTCACTCAAAGAAGTTTTACTGCCGTGATGGGGCGCGACTAAAACCTGTGACGCGAGCCGAGCGCCGACCAAAGCCAAGGCCTCTGGATTTTCTGGATCCTGTAGCCCAATGAATCGGCCCACCAACTCGCGATCTGTTTTCAGCGGAATATCGCCGGCCAGCAAAAGACTGCCGCCGTCTGCGCTCTCCACGCGTAATACACAGGAATAACGATTGCGCTGCGTTGGCGTAATCGAAGGCGGTAGCGTGCTGGGGTGCAGGAACTGAAAATCAACGCCGTTCAGACTCCATTTTTGTCCCGCCCGGCAAAGCGTCGGGCGCAGCCGCATTGCAGCGGCCGCCTCAGGCGAGGCGTGTCGAAGTGATTCTTCGAGCGACTCAAACTCGGGTGCGACAACTGAGGCGGTCGGCATTGCCAGCAGCAGGCTCGCAAGGCCGCCACTGTGATCCTGATCGGCATGCGAGATCACGAGATGGTCAATTCGCCGCACGCCATAGCGACGTAATGTGGGCAGGATGACCCGCTCAGCCGCATCGCTTTGCCCCATGACTGGGCCAGTATCAAAAAGCACAGTGTGATCGCGCGTTCGAATCAACACTGCACTGCCTTGGCCGACGTCCATCAAGGTTACCCGCATCTCTCCCTCGGCAGGAGCTGTCACAGCAGGCAGACATAGTGCGAAAAGGCCAAGCCAGCCGATATGCCGCCACCGATACACGCGGCCATGCAAGCACTTCCCAAAAACCATCACCATGCCAATGGTGGCAACTGCTGCTGCAGGCCAGCCGGGGCCTGGCCAATCCAATACTGCAAAGGGCTGTGCAGCGCTCCATGCCAAAAATTCAAAGAGCCGCTCTTGGAAACCCGCAGCAATGCCCAAAAGCCAAGCGCTTCCCATGCAAGCGGCCTCCACCACTCCGGCCATTGCCAGCGGGGTTACGACAAAACTCACCACCGGAATCGCCAACGCATTGGCAATCGGGCCCACCAGAGAGACCTGCTGAAAAAAGAAAATTGTCAGCGGCAGTAGCCCCAGGGTGATGGCCCACTGGGTGTAAGCCGCGCGCTGAAGCGAATCCAGACAGCGCCTAAGGTAGCCAGCGTGTCGTCGCGTCGTTTGGCCCTCGCCCAAAGTGAATAAAAATCCGACTGCAATAAACGACAACCAAAATCCCACCGAAAGCACGGCCATCGGATGGGCCATCAGCACCACCAGCATGGCCAGAGCCAGCACCGAGTAACTGCTGGCCT
>JAGWWC010000080.1 GCA_018970545.1 Betaproteobacteria bacterium
CTCACGGCAAAACAGGGGGCGGCTAGCCCTGTGACGTACACACCGACTTACGCCAGGGTGGGCGCGCTTACCTATTCGGCCGGGGATAAGATTTCCTTCACCGTCAAAGGCGGCACTGAGCAGTCCTTTACGGTCACTACTCAGACCACCACCACTGCGGTCGCTACCGCAATTAACGCTGCAGTGACTGCAGGCACCTTATCCGATGTCACCGCGAGCGTGGATGCCTCGGGTTATTTACAAATCAGTTCTTCAAATCCGCTTCGTGGGTTGACCGCTTCACTGCAGGTACCTGGCTACGCAAGCTTTGCCAGTGGGGCCACCTTCGCATCCGGGGATGTAATTCGATTTACCACCTCCGGCGCTTCCGAGCAGACCTTTGTTGTGACCAGCCAAAATACCGCCGCAAAAGTGGCGACAGCGATTAACGATGCGGTAACTGCGGGAAGCCTCTCGGGTGTGACCGCCTCTGTGGTGGGCGGTGCGCTACGCATCACCGCCACGGGCTCGACTGCATCGGTGTCGGCTACACAAAATGGATCTGGTGCCGGCATTACTTCTGTTGCTGCGGGTGGCGCGAGCGTGATGAATTATGCGGCGGGTACCACTACCGAAAAAGTGACTGGTGCCACGCCTGCGGGCGGTAAGGTATTGATCACCCTCTCTACTTTGGCTGCGGGTGATGTCGTTCGCTACACGGTGGAAGGCGGGGCAGAGCAGACTTTTGTTGTGACATCTGAAGCTGATGCGACCGCCCTTGCAACGGCCGTTGCCGGGGCCTCGGGTGGCGCAATCACTGCCGCTGTCGTCAGTGGAAAATTAGAGCTCACCAGCACTGATGTTACGAAAAATATCTCCGGCTCTTATGGGGATAAAGTCGCTGGCACTGCGACTGTCTCCACCGGCCTCTCCACCACCGCAACGGTGACCAATGTTGCAGGCTGGATCAATGACCTGAAAGCGGATCTCGAGGCCACTGTAGTGCAGCGCTCTGATGGCCGCTACGCGCTTAATGTCGCCTCAAAGTCTACAGGGGCATCCAACGCATTTTCGATTTCTGGGATCGGTACTTCGGATGCCCAGAAAGACAGCATCACTCTCTCAGGAACTTTTTCAGTCGATGATGCGATCGTACTTACCGTAAATGGCGAGCCATTGACCTATAAAGTCGTAGCCAATGATCTGACTGCTGATGGCATTGGCGGCGGAGGGGCTGTGTCTGGCAGCAGTGCAACCGCATACAAAAACATTGCCGCAAAGATTGCTGCTGCCTATAACGCCAGTGCAAGCACCAACCACTCTCCCGTAACCGCTACTGCAGAGGCGGCAGTCATCACGCTGACTGCTGATGCCGCAGGGACCGCGTTTACCTCGGGAGCTCAAGTATTGAAAAAAGCAGCCAGTGCGTGGACAGCAACGGCCAATGCCGCCAGTACGGCTCAGATCGACAAAATTGAGCTCTCTGGAAAATATGCGGCTGGTGATGTGATTTCGCTTACGGTAAATGGTGTTGCACTTTCTTATACCGTTACTTCAGCCAATATCACTGATGGGGGAAGCAGTGCGGCAGACTATGGCCGAATTGCAACTGATTTGGCAGCCGCCTATAACGCGAGTACCAATGCCGCGCATACCCCAATTACTGCAGGTGTAGCTGGCGCGGTGATCACGCTCACTGCCGATGTGGCGGGCACTGCATTTGCGTCTTCTTCCTCCATCACCCCCCTTGGCCCTGTCGCCATTCGGGCAGCATCGGTTGCCAATAGCACCTCGCCCGCTACAGCCCAAGTCGACACAATCGCTTTATCGGGCAAATATGCTGCTGGCGATGTCTTGAAGGTCACAGTAGGCGGCATTGCGCTGGATTACACCGTTACGGCAGCAGATGTTGCAGGCGGCGGCAGCGCCTCGGCTGATCTCGAGCGCATCGCCCAATCATTTGCCGCTGCTTATAACGCCAGCACCAATACCGCACACACCCCGGTGACTGCCTCTTACACCGGGGGTGTGATTTCTCTTACGGCCGACACTGCTGGCACCGCCTTTTTGGCAGCCGCTTCGGTGACGCGTGCTGCAGTTGCCTCAGGCGCCGCGAGTAAAGCTGCAGTCGTTGCCAATGTTGCCGATCGTGGATTGACCGCTGTCGGTGCGGGTGCGATTGGTGGGGCCAGTACGATTAATGATGGAACCTACACCGCAACTTATGACGGTGCTGCCTGGGTAGTCTCGGCTACGTCTGGGACTTTCACTGCATCGCTCAGCACGGGTACGCTGACCTTTACAAGCGGGGCGAATACTTTCACTGTCGCATCGGTTGTGGGCACCCCTAAAGCAGGTGACCGCGTCAGTGTGGTGGTTGCTGGCGGTGCCGGGGCACAGACTTTTACTGCCAGCCTATCCGAGCACGCCGCCATTGAGTTGCAATCCAGTCGTGACGCATTTTTTTCTATCAACGGTACAGCAGTGCAGCGGTCATCGAATCAAGTCAATGATGTGATCAGTGGGGTCACCTTTAATCTGAACGCACCAGTGGTTCCGGCAGGAGGCGCGCTGACATCACTTGCCAGTGCGGATTTTTCGGCGGTGAACGCCACGGTGATCAATGTGGCCACTGGCGCAGAGGATCTCTCGGGTGCGGCGATCGAGGACTTTGTCAAAGCCTATAACGAGTTGCTCGCGTTTTATAAGAAAGAGTCGGTTTCCTCAACCGATGCAGACTCGCGTGGGGTACTTAATGGCGATTCAACGCTGCGGACTTTCATGGAGCGGCTGCGCGGTCTTTACACCAAAGGGATACGGCTTTCCGATGGCAACAGCATGAGCTTTAGCTCCATCGGAGTCGAGGTGCAGCGGGATGGGAGCTTGTATCTGGATAAAGGCAAACTCAATACCGCCGTCTCCAGTGGGCTACAAGAGAAATTTGCCGCTGGGGTGACCGTGGGCTACGAAAGCGGCACCTCGAGTTTTACAAGTTTTATCACCTCGGCGCTCAGCACCACGGGGCTGCTGTCGAGCCATATCACCAATGCCGAGAAAGAGCAGACCGCGCTGGAGAAGCGGGTCTCGGAGTGGCAAGACAAATTGACCCGCGTCGAGCAGCGCTATTACCGCCAGTATGCCGCTTTGGATGCGCTCTTGTTCCGCTTGCAAACCACGAGCAACGCTTTGACATCCGCAATTGAGAGTCTGGTCAATAGCCAGAAAAATGGTTAACTGAATTTTTAAGAAGGGAAACACCATGAACGCCCGTAACCTTAACGCCTACCGTAATCTGGCAGCTCAGACTGCGGTCTCTGAGGCCAGCCCAATTGAATTGATTGTGCTGGTCTATAAGCGGCTCATCGATAACCTTCGTCTTGCCCAAAAGGCGATGGAGGAAAACAAAGAGGATGCCGAGCACATCAGCAAATCCTTAGACCTGATTCAAAAAGGCCTGATGGCGGCCCTTGATCACGAAAAGGGTGGCGAGATCTCCAGAAATCTAGCCGCCTTATATGACTGGTCGATCCGCGAGATTCTCAAAGCGCGTTTAAAGCGCAGCCCTGAGATCCTGACGGATGTGATCGAAGTGATCCGCAATCTTGAGGCCGCCTGGGTGGAGATTCATCTCATGCGCACGAAGGATTCCGGGTCAGACAAAGCCTCAGACACCGTGCATATTTCTGCAGCAGGGGCTATCCCCGCCGCATAAGTTGGCCGTATAAAGTGGGGTAAGGACCATGCCCCATGCAGATACCGCCGACCATTCCCAAACCCGCCGCACCGGGCCCGCAGGAGCTCAAGCCCGAGCCGGTGGCGCGCATCGCGCCGGTGGTGATGAATGATGCGGGCACCCGCATCGATCCCAGTGTCATCTTAAAGACGCCGGTCCCCGTATCGCAGGGGCCGAGGCTCACCACAGGGGTCCGCCCCTCGATCGACCAAGCGGGCGCTGTGTACACATCCCCTGAAATCGCGCCCGATACGGAGGCGGCTGCTCATATCGCCAGCCTCATGAGCCAGCTCGGCAAGGCGGACTCTGGCCCGCACATGCTGCGATGGCCCTTGCCAAGAGACGCCATTCAGCAGCAGCAACAGCAACAGTCGCAGGCAAGTGGCCAGGCTGGCGCGAGTGGCAGTCTGGCATCCAATCCCAAAGAGGCTTTATCGGTGCTCAAGCAGGGCTTAGATCAGTCCCCCATGCTCGCGATTGCGAATTTCGCCAGCGCGCTGGGGCTAACCCAGTCAAAAGACAAAACCCAAAAGCCCCCCGTAACAAGCCTTCAGTCTGTGCCTGCCCGCGGCTCGCAAGAGGTGCAAGATGGCTTAAATCTCTTGATGCATGGCCAGTTGATGTGGGAGGGCCAGCTGACACCCGGCGTGCACGGCAAGGTCTATCGCGAGGATACCTATGGTGAAGATCCAAAAAATCCGGGCGGCCCCTTGGTGAAGGGCACACAGATCTCGATTGAGGCAGAGCTGCCGACTGTGGGCATGGTGAGAATTCGGGGCATGCAGATTGCGGATTCGGTAAGCGTGGTGGTGAGTCCCGAGCAGCAGGCCCAGGCAGTGCTTTCGCAGAACTTTCAGGAATTAAAAGATCATTTGGTTTCGGCGCAGCTCGAATCTGTAAAGATCCGTCTCCAGAACTCTGCCGGAGAGCTTTTGGCATGAGCGAGCTTTTCAATAAACGCGCTGTGGCGCTTCGATATGAACAGAATGCGGCAGCGCCCCGGATCGTGGCCAAGGGTTCGGGCTATACGGCTGAGACGATTATCGAGCGGGCAAAGGAATATCAGGTGCCGATCGCAATTGAGCCAGAGTTAGTGGAGCTTTTGGTGCAGCTTGATCTAAATCAGCTCATTCCGCCGCAGTTGTATGCGGCAGTCGCTGAGGTCTTGGCCTGGGCATATCAGGTCGATGGAAAAACTGCCGAGGAAATCCGCGCAGCGCGCGAAAAGGCTTAAACCTGCAGGTTTGTGACGTCGCGATAAGCTTCAACCAGCTTATTGCGCACGGCAATCATTCCTTGGAAGGCAACATTTGCCTTTTGCAAAGAAGTCATTACCTCTTCAAGTGACATGTCCTTGGCGCCAAGCTGGAAAGCCTGGGCTTTGGCCTGGGCGGTGTTTTGGGCATCGCTGACTTCCTGAACTGCGGCTTTGAGCACAGCCCCAAAATCAACGCCGCTGCCCTGGCCGGGCTGGCCGGCAG
>JAGWWC010000081.1 GCA_018970545.1 Betaproteobacteria bacterium
TTGGTGCTGGTTCACTTTGCCGCAGTCAACGGCCTTGCGCCGACGGGGGGTAACTCCTTTCAGACCACGGCGATGTCCGGCAATGAAATCAGCGAAGGCGTGGTGGTCGGTAAGCCCGGCGAGCGGGGGCTGGGTGAGATCAAGGCCGCCGCCCTGGAGGGCTCCAACGTCGATTTGGCCGCCGAGCTGGTGAAGCTCTTGGTTCAGCAGCGCATGTATTCGGCCAATTCCCAGTCGATCCGGGCCTTTGACGAGGCCTTGACCCAGAGCATCCGGATGGTGGGCGGCTGATCCTGGCACTGAACTTGCTTTACCAGTATGAGGACTTTAACGAGAGACGAACATGATCGACCGAATTGCTTACACCGCAATGACCGGGGCCAAGCACACCATGGGCCAGTTGGCGAATACCTCGCACAACATCGCCAACGTGCACACCCCCGGCTTTCGGGAGATCGTGACCGCCTTTCGCGCCGTACCGCTGGAAGGTGAGCAGGCCGATTCCCGTGCCTTCGTGGTGGATTCGTCCCCCACGGCAATGTTTAACCCCGGGCCGGTAGAAACTACCGATAACCCCTTTGATTTCGCGATCAGCGGCGACGGATTTTTTGCCGTCCGCCGGCCGGACGGCTCCGAGGCTTACACCCGAAACGGCCGTTTTTTCCGCGATGAGAATGGCCTGCTGAAGATTGGCCGCGACATTCAGGTAGTGGGCGAGGGCGGTGAGATCACCATTCCGGCCAACTCCGAAGTCGAGGTGACCCGCAATGGCCTGGTCTTTGTTCGCCAAAACGGCGAACAGAGGATGAACCAGGTGGCCACCATCAAGCTGGTGAACCCGAACATTCGTGACCTCGTGCGCGCCGAAGATGGCTTTTTCCAGCTGCCTGCCAATCAGCCACCCGCTCAGGCGGACCCGTCAGTGCGGGTCGTGCAGGGCGCCTACGAGACCAGCAATGTGAACTCTGCCAGCGCGATGGTGCAGATGATCAATCAGACCCGAATGTTTGAACTGAACATGCGGGTCATACAGACCGCTGAGCAAAACGCCCGACAGGCAAACATTTTGCTCACCCTTTCTAACTTCTAACGTGATGCGGCTTACCGAGGACCATTCATGATTCGTTCACTCTGGATTTCAAAGACCGGCCTGGATGTTCAGCAATCACACCTGGATGTGATCTCGAACAACCTGGCGAACTCCACGACCACGGGCTACAAACGTGTGAAGCCGATGTTCGAGGATCTGATTTACCAAACCATTCGTCAGCCGGGTGGACCAACACAGGGCGATGCCCAGTCGCCCAGTGGTTTGCAGATTGGTGCCGGTGCGCGTGTTGCCGCCACAGAGCGGATTCACACTCAGGGTGGCTTTACCCGCACTGATAACGCTTTGGATATTGCGATTTACGGAAATGGTTTTTTCCAGATCAACATGCCAGATGGCACAACTGCGTACACACGGGATGGAAACTTTACCCGTAGCTCAACAGGTCAGGTGGTCACTCAGCAAGGCTTTACCGTAGCCCCGGGCATCACGATTCCTGCGGAGTCGCAGTCAATTGTGATTTCGCAGTCGGGCGAGGTCCGCTACTTCACGCAAGGGGGCGCCACGGAGGGCATCGTGGCCGGCCAGGTGCAGCTCGCTGTTTTTGCCAATCCCGCCGGCTTAACCTCGATTGGTACCAACTTATATCTTGAGACTGCCGCCTCGGGCGCGCCGCAGCAGGGCAACCCTGCCGCCAACGGATTTGGCTCACTGCGACAGTACTTTGTTGAGGCCTCCAACGTGAACCTCGCTGAAGAGCTGGTCTCCATGGTCGTAGCGCAGCGGGCTTACGAAATCATGACCCGATCCATCACGGCCTCGGATGACATGTTGCAACGGCTAGGACAGATGTAATCATGGGCACGTTCTCCGCTAAAAACTTAGGCATTATTTTGCTGAGCGCTTATGCGATTGCGCTGCTTGCAGGATGCGCCACCGCAGAAAAGCCCGCCTTAGTCAAAGCCTCCACCACAATGCGGCCATCGGCTGCCGATGGGCAGCCTTCCAACGCGGGCAGTCTGTTTCCCGCCTCTGGTGCAGCTGCCGGCCGTTTTCGGCCCCTATTTGAGGATCCCCGCGCACGCAATGTGGGCGATACCCTGACAGTCGTTCTGAACGAGAAAACCGCCGCCAAGCGATCCAGCAGTGCTGCGGCTGAAAAGAGCACTGAGCTTGATATCAAGGCCGATTTATCGCCCTTAAATAACATCAGTGGCGCAGTCAATGGGCTGCCCGGATCCGGAATTGCACGGAATGCAGCAAAACGCGCCGCTGCTGCTGGCTCTGCTTTTAATGGAATTTCGGCCGCGGGATCCAATACGTTTGAGGGCTCAGGCGAGGCCGCTGCACAAAATGACTTCACCGGCACGATCACGGTCACGGTCATCGAGGTCCTCTCCAATGGAAACCTTGTGATTGCCGGTGAAAAGCAGCTCGCCGTGAGTGCCGAGGAAGAAGTGATTCGGATTAGCGGAGTCGTGAACCCTGCCGATCTGGTGCGTAACTCAACCACCTCTTCAAAAATCGCAGATCTTCGTCTTGAGTACCGAGGACGTGGCTTTGGTGATGACGCAACGCGGCCCGGCTGGTTTACCGGAATGCTCTTAAAGCTGACCCCCTTCTGAGGCCAATATGTTTTTATTTTTTAAAAATTTTGTGATCAAGCGCTGGTGGTGGATTTTCATCGCAGCGTTGGTAGGCCTTCAGGTCTTTTCGCCCAAGGGCGCAATGGCCCAGCAGCGCATCAAAGAGATCGCGTCGGTTGCAGGCGAGCGCAGCAATCAGCTGATTGGCTACGGCCTGGTGGTCGGCCTGGATGGGTCGGGTGACCAGACCACCCAGAGTCCATTTACGCTTCAAAGTACCTTGGCGATGCTGCAGTCCTTGGGGGTCGCTGTACCGCCGGGCGTCTCGGCGCAGACCCGTAATATTGCGGCGGTCATGGTGACGGCAGAGCTGCCGCCGAATTCACGGCCAGGCCAAAAAATTGATGTCACGGTATCTTCAATGGGTAACGCCCGAAGTCTGCGCGGCGGCACACTCTTGATGACACCGTTACGCGCTGCAGATGGGCAGATCTACGGGCTGGCACAGGGCAATATTTTTGTAGGCGGTGCAGGCGCATCGGCAGCTGGTTCCAGCGCTGTCGTGAATCATTTATCGGCAGGCCGGATTCCGAGCGGTGGCGTGGTGGAGCGTGCATTGCCCAGCCAGTCCAGCGGCCAGTTTCTGCAACTTGATCTGTATCAAAGCGACTACACGCTGATGCGCCGTACTGCAGAGGCGATTGCCAAACGTTTTGGCGATGGCGTCGCCCTTCCCCAGGATGCGAAGTCGCTGCGGGTTGCCGTGCCCACCGAGCCATTGGCCCGTGTCACGTTTATGGCTGAATTGGAAAATTTGGTTGTCGCCATGGGGGCAGAGCGGGCCAAAGTGGTGGTGAATTCCAGGACCGGTTCGGTGGTGATGAATCAGTCCGTCAAACTCAATCCTTCAGCGGTTGCCCATGGAAATTTATCGGTGCGGATTCAGGCCGAGCCCTCCGTGAGTCAGCCTGAGCCCTTTAGCCGCGGCCAGACTGCTGCTGTTCAGCAGGCTCAGGTGGAGGTGGAGCAAGGCGGGGTAGAGGGCGGTCTGGTGAAAGTTCCGCCGGGCGCCAGCCTGGATGAGGTGGTTCGGGCATTGAACATCTTGGGCGCAAAGCCTGCTGATCTGATGGCGATTCTTCAGGCCTTAAAGGCCTCGGGGGCGCTACAAGCAGATCTTGAGGTGATCTGATCATGCAGCCCTTAATGGCCATCTCTCCCTGGGATCTTTCAGCGCAGCAGGCGCAGGCTTCGCGACTAAAAGCCTCGGGCAGCACTCGGGAGCAGTTGACACAGGCTGCAGGCGGATTTGAAAACTTCTTGGTACGCAAGTGGCTCGAGGCCGCAAGAAAATCAAGCTTAGAGCCAAAGTCGGGGCCGATGGCCACGTACGACAACATGGTCGACGACCAACTGGCATTTTTGGTCAGCCGTCAGGGCGGACTTGGATTTGTTCAGCCGATGGTTGAGCAGATGCTGGCGCAAATCAAAGCACGGACTACGGACCCTGATTCAGCGGGCCCTGCTGTCTCCTCCTCTCAATCGGCAACGCCGGTGAGCCGATAACACACCAGGACTCCTTTCATGGCCTCTTCGATCATGAGCACGGCACAAGCGGGACTGCAGATCGCCCAGGCTGGCCTGCTCGTCACCTCGCAAAACGTGGCGGGCGCATCGGTGGAGGGGTATAGCCGCAGGGATGCCACTGCTGTCATCAATCGGCTCGCGCCCAATAATGCTGGCGTCTTTGGTACTGGTTTTTCTGTAGAGGGCTTCACGCGCGATTACTCGCGACTTTTAGAAAACCAGCGACTCACGCAGCAAGGAAAAACCACCTACTACGAAACGCTGGTCGAGAGCACCGAACTGCTGGACAAAGTAATTGCCGATGACAGTAATTCGTTGTCGATTGCGATCTCGGAGTTTTTCGACGCTGCCGGCCAAATGGTAGGCGCCCCAGAGAGCATCGCGTATCGATCCAATCTCACGCACAAGGCGGACTTGGTTGCCCAGCGGGTGGTGGGCCTTGCGGAAACCGTCAATCAGGTCGATAAGGACGCCCGCAATGCCTTAAAAACCACCCTGGATCGGGTGAATACGCTCACCGGTCAGCTGGCATTGCTCAATGGAAAACTCAAAGAAGGCTTGAATATCAGCAACATTGAGCCGTCAGCAGATTATTTGGATGAGCGCGACCGGGTCTTGATGGAGCTGCAGCGCCTGGTGGGCGGTCAGGCACTGATCAATTCTGATTCAACCGCATCGCATTATTTAAACGGTATACCGATTGTAGAGGGTGCTGTTGCCAATAAGTTTCTGCTGAGCTCGATCGCAGGCGATATGGACAATATTCGAGTGCAGTTCACGACCTATCGAACACTGACCGAGCCTGCGATTGGCCCACGCGATCTGCATGCAACGACACGCTCAATTGCGACGGACTTTATTTCTGGTGGCGAGGCAGGTGCTTTCGTCAAACTGATTCGCGACTTTGTGCCGGATGTTTCACGTCGAATCGATGCGGTGGCTATTG
>JAGWWC010000003.1 GCA_018970545.1 Betaproteobacteria bacterium
GCTCTGGACAATCAATAACGAGCTCATCAGTCAGCTTGTCAATCGCGCAGGTGGAAAGAATGGCGGTATCGTTAGTCCCAAAGGCCCCGCAGGATCGATGCTATTGTTCCACAGCTGCCTGGTCCATGCGTCGAGCAGCAATCTTTCGCCTTTTAATCGCATCAGCGTCTACCTAAGCTTATGTGCTGTAAGCAATCATATTCGGCGATTCAAGCGCCCTGAATACATCGCCCACCGAGACTTCACACCGATTGAGTGCCTGCCCGATGACTGCCTTCTCAAAGAGTACCCAGTGGATTTGCCTTGGAAAAACGGAATGCCCGAATCTGCGCTGAAGGTATCGATGGAGCAACTTGCCGCCTAGTCAGTGACATACGACGGTGACGAATACGGCAAGATAGGCTCCTCTTGGGCTTAGGTCGGCCGTGCTGCAAGCAGTCCGCGCGCAATGATTGTTCTCTGAATTTCCGATGATCCCTCGTAGATCCGCATGATGCGGGCATCTCGAACATAACGTTCAAGCGGCAGGCTTCGGGTATAGCCGTAGCCTCCAAAAATCTGAAGCGCTTCATCCGCAACAAACGCCGCCATCTCTGAGGCGTAAAGTTTGCACATGCTCGACTCCGCCGAGAATGCAACGCCCGCCTGCCGCTTGGCACAGGCCTGCAGGGTAAGCAGCCATGCCGCTTCGAGCCGCATTTTCATGTCCGCCAGCTTCCATTGAATCCCCTGCTTTGCGGCAAGTGGCTCGCCCCCCACCTGGCGACTCTGAGCCCAATCGACCGCGGCGGCCAGCGCGGCCTCCCCGATTCCGAGGCAGGTGGCCGCCACATCCATCCGGCTGTTATCCAAAATCCGCATGGCCGTGCGAAACCCCGTTCCCTCCTGGCCAAGGCGTTGACTCTCGGGCACTCGACAGTCAAACGACATTTCAAATGCATGGGCACCGCGTATCCCCATGAGTTTTTCCGGGGCCGAAATGTGCAGTCCGGGTGTTTCTTTATCCACCACGAATGCGCTAATCCCCCGATGACCCCCCGCTGGATCGGTTTTGGCAAAAACCACAATGAAATCGGCCTCCCCTGCATTCGAGATGAAGTGCTTGGTGCCACTAAGGTGATAGCAGCTTCCATCCCGGGTGGCGCGTGTCGCCATATCAGCCGGATTGGATCCGGCGCGGGGTTCGGTGAGAGCAAAAGCACCAAGTTTTTTCCCGCTGGCGGCCTGAGGCAAATAGCGCTGCTGCAAGTCGTCATCCCCGCCCATCAGAATCGAATCGGTGGCAAGGAAATGTGCACCAATCATCGACGAGGTGGAGGCGCAGGCCTCTGCGATTGCAGCGAGCGACAAAACAAGCGCAGTTGGCGAGATCTCTGCACCACCCCAGCGCTCAGGAAGATTCATGCCCATCACTCCCAGTTCAGCCAGTAGCGGTACATACCGCACTGTGGAGATCTCTTGATCATCGACCGCCTGTGCTCGGGGTGCTAATTCCTCGGCCGAAAAACGCACAATGGCGTCTGCCACAGCCTGATCGTCAGGCGTAATACCAAATCGAGGTTTCAACTCTGACTCCTGTTGGCAGTTGGAGAAGCATGACCGAAGGCGCCAAGATTGCGCAGCTGGGCAATCTTTTCGGCAGAAAGCCCAAGAAGGCGAATGAGGGTTGCGTCGGTGTGCTCACCAAGTCGGGGGGCGCGATCGACAGCCATTGGCGGGTAGCTTGAGAATTTCAATGGCTGGACCGGCAGCCGAAGGCCGGGCAGCTCGGGGTCCTCAACCGGTTGAATCACCGCCCGATGTAGGCTCTGCGGAGAATTGAGGGCTTGTTCGATATTCCAGATGGGTGCCGCCGGAATCTCGCCGTCTTCGAGGCGCTGAATCACCTGCTCCACCGTGAGCTGTTGGGACCAGGCCTCAATGGCAGCACGAAGTATCGGTTCATTTTTCGAACGTTCTTCATCGGACGCGAACCGCGGATCGTGAGCGAGCTCTGGCCGGCCAAGCAACTCACAGAGCTTGCCGAACAATTTATTATTTAAGACAGCCAGCACATAGTGGCCGTTTGCGGCGGCATAGACACCGAACGGCGCCGACAGGGGATGCCGATTGCCGACCCGAGCAGGACTTTTTCCTGTAAACAGGTAGCGCGAAACCGAAGTGGCATTGAACACCAAGGTGGAATCCAGCATGCCAATATCCACCTGCGTGCCCTTACCCGTGCGCTCTCGAGCCAGCAAGGCCGCAAGAATCCCCCAGCTCGCAAACAGGCCGCTGACCACGTCGGAGACGGCCTCCCCTACCAACGTGGGCGGCCCATCCGGAGAACCAGTCGCCTCCATAAGCCCAGTCATGGCCTGCAGCACAATGTCATAGGCGGGCCGGTGCGCCGCCGGACCGGTCTGGCCAAACCCAGAAATACTGGCGTAAATCACCCGCGGGTTGATGTGCTGAATCACGTCGTAGCCGATACCGAGTTTTTCGGCCACTGCAGGGCGAAAGTTCTCAACGACCACATCTGCCTGAGCACACAATTCCCTCGCTAAAGCCACAGCCTCTGGCTGCTTTAGATCCAGCACCACACTCTGCTTGCCGCGATTCATCACACTAAAAAGTGCGCTGTGGCCATTGCGCATCGGCCCAATCGCCCGATAGTCATCGCCCTGCGGCGGCTCCACCTTAATGACCTCGGCACCCAAATCTGCCAAAAGTGCCGTGCAAAATGGCCCCGAGAGCACCCGCGTGAAATCCACAATTCGCAGGCCAGCCAACGGGCCCTGAGCGTTGCGCTGGTCATCTGACATGAGTGCTCCCTTGGCAGGACTCTTTGATTCAATATCCGTCGATACTCGGCTCATGATGCTTCAAAGGACCCGATGAAATTCAGTGTTGCCTCTAGCATGCTGCGCAAGTGGGGCTGAATCTTTGCGGCCAGCAATGGCCGATACTCAAACGGATAATCCTCTTCCATGTAAACAGACTGCGCCATCTCCAGTTGAATCGCATGAATTCCCTGGGAGGGCGCACCGAAATGCCGCGTGATGTGGCCGCCTTTGAATCGACCATTGAGCACCGCCGTATAGACTTGGGTTTTTTGGCCAATGTCCAAAAGAGTTGCCGCAAGCCGTGGATCACAGCTCGCGCCATCGGCTGTTCCGAGATTCAGATCGGGCAGACGGCCCGCAAAAAATCGTGGCACCCGTGATCGAATCGAATGCGCATCCCACAACGCGGCCATACCGTGTTCAGTCTTGAGACGGGCCAGCTCAGCAGTGATTTGAGCATGGTAGGGTTCCCAGAGGCTTTGCCTTCGCTGAGCCACCTCCTGCTGATCCGGCTGGTCGGCCGTTCTCAGATACAGCGGCGCGCCACTGAAAGTATCTACCGGACACAATCCGGTCACGCTCTGTCCCGGATAGAGGCTGCTGCCGTCAGGCGGACGATTCAGATCAATCACGTAACGCGAATGCGTTGCCACGAGAAGAGACACACCAAGGGCCCGAGCAAACTCATAAAGTCGCTCCAAATGCCAATCCGTATCCGGTGTGGTGATCGCTTCCTCTGTGAGTCGATGCCGCACGCAATCCGGCAGATACGTGCCGACATGTGGCATTGAAATTAACAAGGGGCGCTGTCCCGCGACAAAGTGAAAGGCTGGCACTGACGTCTCGAACTTCATGAGCGAGATGTCTCCATGAGTTGGCTGCGGGCCGCCTGAAACTCAGACCTCGCAATCATCGAGTCCGAGTGTTTGCCCTGCTGCACACGCGGCTGACCCGCCACCCAGACCTCGGCAATCGCAGACCGACGACTGCTCGCGAAAATGTGGGCGGAGAGCATGGATTCGGCATTGGGCAGGCCTTGAAGCGCAGGATGATCAGCATCCAGAATCACCCAATCCGCCTGCTGCCCGACCGCCAGACCGGCCACGCGACGGCCGCTTGCTTGTGCGCCACCCGCGACTGCCTCCAGCGTCATGGAGGTGGCCACTGATGATGCATACGGGCCGATTAACAGGTTACGTTTCTGCGCAGCCAGCCGCTGGCCATACTCCAGCATCATGAGCTCCTCTGCCGCATTGACCACGATATGACTATCGGAGCCAATCCCCCAACGTCCACCAAGAGACCGCCACGATCGCACATCGAAAATTCCATCTCCCAAATTTGCCTCAGTCGTGGGACAAAGCCCTACGACTGCTCCAGATGCTGCTGCTCGCTGGCACTCCTGCGAGTCGATGTGCGTCGCATGGATCAAACACCAACGCTCATCCACAGCGCAATGGTCCAAAAGCCACTGTAAGGGGCGCTTGCCGCTCCACCTCACGCAGGCGTCTACCTCTGCAATCTGTTCGGCAATATGAAGGTGTATCGGAGCAGAAGGATCCAGTGACTTCAGCCCCAAGAGGGCTTGCTGCAAGGCATCGGGGGGCACAGCCCGAAGTGAATGCGGAGCAAGCCCCAGCCGCGCATACTGGGAATCACATGCAGGTTTTAATGCCTCCAGCAACGCAAGCATATTCTCGGTACGGCGGATAAAGCGCCGCTGATCGGGACGCGGTACACGATCGCCAAAATCGCTCGTCTGATAAAGCACAGGCAGCAGGGTGAACCCAATCCCTGACTTTTCGGCAGCCCGCAGCAGACGCAAGGAAAGCTCCCGATCATCGGCATAAGACCTGCCCTCTTGGTCGTGATGAAGATAATGAAATTCGCACACGCTGGTAAACCCCGCCTCCATCATCTCGATGTAGACGGCGGTGGCAATCGCTTCGAGTTGATCGGGCGTGATCTCTGCCGCAAAGCGATACATCAGATCTCGCCAGCTCCAGAAGTTGTCCTGGGCGGCTTGTCCATATTCAGTCAGACCCGCCATGGCCCTTTGAAAGGCGTGAGAATGGAGATTCGGCATTCCCGGCAGGACAGGGCCCTTGGCATGAGGCGCATCGCCTGGTGACGCATGCGTCTGCACCGATGTCAGCTGGCCGCTCTGATCCCATTGCAAGAGCACCTGACTCGCCCAGCCACTCGGCAACAGGGCCTCTTGTGCAAACAGACACCGCGACACCTTGGTGCTCGCATCAAATGAGGGCACACTCATCACCAAGAAACTTCTCTGAATAAAAACAGTAACGACATCAGTCAAACACCTTCCCGGGATTCATAATCCCGGCGGGATCCAAAGCCCGCTTAATGGCGCGCATCACCTCCAGCTCTGCTGCGGTTCGGCTGGCGCTGAGGTATGGCTTCTTATGTAGGCCGATGCCATGCTCGGCCGAGACGCTGCCGCCGTAAGACTCCACGAGCCCATAGACTAAGGACTCCACATCATGAAGGGCCTGGGCCACTGTAGACCCATCGGTTGAGATGTGCAGATTGCCATCAGCCACATGACCAAAAAATATCGTCTGATGCCCGGACCACTGCTCAGACAATGCTGCGCGACAGTCCTGGGCGAATCGGCCGATTTCCGCCAATGGCAGGCTCACATCAAAATTAATTGGTGGATGCATATGAACCGAAAGCTCGGCAGTTGCCTCGCGTATTTTCCACAGGGCACGCGATTGCTGCTGCGACTGTGCAATCACCACATCAATGATTTCTCCAGCCGCCATTGCATCGGTGAGAACTGGTTCGAGCGCAGACTGAAGCGCCTCAGCGCTACAGCCATCGACCGTCAGCAGCACGGCCATGGGGTGAATTTTCGAAAAAGGGTCACGCAGCTTCTGCCAAGACAAAGAGGTCACGAAAAAATCCTGCCACATCAACTCATATGCAGAAATCGCACCGGGAAAGGATGCTGAAAGGCGAGCAAGCAGTGCCAACGACGCATCAAAATTCGGTAGGGCAGCCAATGCGGTGGCCTTGGCCTGCGGCAAAGGTCGCAAACGCAATACGGCCCGGGTAATGACACCGAGTGTTCCCTCTGCCCCGGTGAACCACTGCTTGAGATCGTAGCCCGTATTATTTTTGAGCATCGGCCGAAGCATGGGCAATACTGTGCCGTCCGCAAGCACAATCTCCAAACCCAGTACTTGCTCCCGCATCATTCCGTATTGCAGGACGCCATTGCCGCCTGCGTTCGTCGAGATCGCGCCGCCAATCTGAGCAGAGCCACGGGCGCCAAAATCCACACCGAACTGCAGTCCCATCTTGATTGCAGCCTCTTGGACCGACTGGACGGTCGCGCCTGCCTGAGCACGGACAATCGCTGCGTGAGGCTCGATAGATTCAATCGCATTCATGAGCTCAAAAGAGAGGGCGATGCCATTGGCCCGGGGAACGGCCCCGCCCGCAAGCCCGGTCAGTCCGCCTTGCGGCACCACGGGAACATGGTGCAGGCTGCACAATTGCAAAACCTTAGAGACCTCCTGAGTGTCTTGGGGGCACACCAGTGCAAGGGGCGCGGCCGGATCTGCACCACTCCAATCGGTGTGGCATCGCGCGGGAATTCGATCTCCTGTCAGAACCCGATCTGAGCCGATCTCCTCGGCCAGTTGTTTCAAGAAGTCGGTGGTGGGCATTAACCAGGACCCTGCATAATTCGGCCCTGTCGGACAACAGTCGGCATCGGTTTGTGGCCTAGCCAGTAAGCCAACTCAGCGGGCTCATCAACCGGCCAGAGGACAAAGTTTGCGGGTCTGCCCTGGCCAATCTGGCCATGCGTATCGGAGAGTCTGAGGGCGCGAGCTGCGTGACGGGTCACCCCGGCCAGAACCTCTGGCACGGTTAGCCGAAACAGCGTACAGGCCATATTCATCATCAACAAAAGACTGAGCGCCGGCGAAGTGCCCGGATTGTGATCGGTGGAAACCGCCATCGGCACGCCCGCCTCACGCAGCGCGCTCACTGGGGGAAGATGAGTATCACGCAAAAAATAATAGGCACCGGGCAACAAGACCGCCACAGTCCCCGCCTGCCGCATCCGCGAGATACCTTCTGCATCAAGATGTTCAATGTGATCGCAAGAGAGCGCACCGTAGCGGGCTGCGAGGGCTGCTCCTCCCATATTCGAAAGCTGCTCCGCATGTAATTTCACTGGCAATCCCAAATCCTGAGCAGCACGGAATACTTGCTCGGTTTCAGAAAGCGAGAATCCAATCGTCTCGCAGAATGCATCGACAGCATCAATCAGGCCCTCGGAGGCAAGGGCCGGCATCATCTCTTTACAGACAAGATCAATATAGGCCTGACTTCTTCCCGCGTATTCGGGAGGCAATGCATGTGCGCCAAGAAATGTGGTGCGTACGGTCACACCGAAGTGCTCACCAAGCCGGCGGGCGACACGAAGCTGAGCCCGCTCATAGATCAGATTCAGTCCGTATCCCGATTTGATCTCAAGTGCACAGAGTCCCTCGGCCAAAAGGGACTCGAGTCTTGGCATGGCCTGGGCAAATAACTCCTCTTCGCTGGCAGCACGCGTTGCCCGAACGCTGGAGACAATGCCACCCCCAGCCCGAGCGACTTCTTCATAGCTCGCGCCCGCCAATCGCATCGCAAACTCATTGGCACGTTGGCCGCCATAGACCAGGTGGGTATGGCAGTCAATCAAACCAGGTGTGACGAGTGCACCACGGCCGAGATGGCGAGGCATGGACGCATAAAGTATTGGCAAAGCGCGTTGGCTGCCAATCCAGACCATGATGCCGTTGGACACCACAATCGCTGCATCACGAAAAGCCTGTTCGCCCTCTCCCAGCGCCTCCGGCGCAAGACAGAGATCGGTCCAGACGCCGTCAGCGCTTGGCATTGCTGAGGCGAAACTCATGGCCTCACCGGATAAATCAGCGCAGTTAACAAGATCGCCCCTTTGGTCTCGGTCGATAGGGCCCATGAGGTAGGCCTGTCTGCCCACCACAGGCCATGACCAGGGGCGAGCACTTCAGTATTCAGTTGCCACATGCCGAGCAACGACATCATTACGCCTGCCGGCGCTGGGCCGAGTCTGTCGGCGCCTCGATATACCGAGACCTGCGCGGCGCAAGCGCCGCGTCGCGTCATCACATTGAAGTCTTGACAAGGGCCATCGAGCAATTCGGCTGTGATCGGAAGATCCCCCGAAAAATCAAATGGCTGAAACGGCTCATTCAGAAGATGATTCACACCGCTTCTCTCCCCCTGCTGGCTCACGAGCCGAATGCCATTGCCGGAGAGCAAAGTAATCACACGATCGATACCTGAAAAATCGGAGAAAGGCCCATCCCGCGTAATCTCCGCAATGCTCATTCGCCACGCAAACGACTCAACATCCGCACCAGCTGGATAGCAAGCGATCTCGCGAGTGACGCCACCACCATTTTTCCACGGTACACACGGTAGATGCTCACGATCAAACCGATGAAAAGCGCTTCCTTGCACTAACGCACCATCGGTAGCTTTAGGCCAAATCTGTTGGCCGTCTGGATCGCCAAGTCATATCCCGCATCCGCATGACGCATTACCCCAGAGCCGCAGTCGTTGACCAGCACGCGGGCCAGCCGCTCCGCGGCTGCATCGCTTCCATCGGCCACAATCACCATGCCCGAATGCTGTGAGTAGCCCATTCCGACACCGCCGCCATGGTGCAGGCTCACCCAGCTCGCACCGCCCGCGGTGTTGAGCAACGCGTTCAGCAGCGGCCAGTCACTCACTGCGTCTGTGCCATCTTTCATGTCTTCCGTTTCGCGATTTGGACTCGCTACTGAGCCGGTATCCAAATGATCACGGCCAATCACGATCGGTGCTTTTAGCTCGCCCTTTTTCACCATCTCGTTAAATGCCAGCCCGGCCACATGCCGCTCGCCCAGGCCCAGCCAACAAATCCGTGCAGGCAGGCCCTGGAAGCGAATGCGCTCGCGCGCCATCTCTAGCCATCGGTGGGTGTGCTTATTCTGCGGAAATAGCTCCTTGATTTTGGCATCGGTCCTATAAATATCTTCGGGATCTCCCGAGAGTGCCACCCAACGAAACGGTCCCTTACCCTCGCAGAACATCGGCCGAATGTAAGCCGGCACAAATCCAGGGAAATCGAACGCGTTCTTCACTCCTGCATCGAGGGCCACCTGTCGAATGTTGTTGCCATAGTCTACGGTGGGTATCCCCATGGCGTGAAACTCAAGTAATGCGCGCACATGGATCGCACAGCTCTGCGCTGCGGCCGACTGTAAGGCAGCATGCTGAGAAGGATCACTCTGAGCTGCTCGCCACTGGGGAATCGTCCAGCCGGCCGGCAAATACCCGTTGATCAGGTCATGGGCTGATGTCTGATCGGTCACGATATCGGGCCGGATGCCACCGGCCTTGGCCCGCCGGACAAGCTCCGGCAATAGCTCCGCAGCGTTTCCCAATAATGCGATCGAGACCGGCTCCTTCAAGGCGGTGTGGTGCTGAATCAACGCAAGGGCGTCATCCACATCCTTTGCCTGCTTATCAACATAACGAGTGCGAAGCCGGAAGTCGATACTGGCTTGTTGACACTCAATATTGAGCGAGCAGGCCCCCGCCAACGTCGCCGCCAAGGGCTGTGCACCCCCCATGCCGCCAAGGCCGGCTGTGAGAATCCACTTGCCTGAAAGATCATTGTTGAAGTGCTGGCGACCAGCCTCAACAAAGGTCTCGAATGTTCCTTGCACGATGCCCTGACTGCCAATGTAAATCCAACTTCCCGCCGTCATCTGCCCGTACATGAACAGGCCCTTGCGATCGAGTTCGCTGAAGTGCTCCCAGTTGGCCCATTTGGGAACAAGATTGGAATTTGCCAGCAGCACTCGCGGAGCGTTCGGGTGGGTTTTGAATACACCCACAGGCTTACCCGACTGAATCAATAAAGATTCGTCCTCGTTCAGATCTCGCAGGGATGCGAGGATCTGGTCGAAACATTCCCAATTCCGGGCAGCCCGGCCAATACCGCCATACACCACCAGATGCTGAGGATGCTCGGCAACCTCTGGATCAAGATTGTTTTGAATCATGCGGTAGGCCGCCTCGGTGACCCAACTCTTGCAGTTCAGTTGCGGGCCACGGGGCGCACGTATCACCCGGCTAGTGTCAAGCCGAGGATCAATTTCTTTTTCAAAAATTGCGTCGTTCACGTTCATGTTTTGCTCCGGTTCTTAACAAAATAAGGATCCACTTACACCACAGAAGGCAAATCAAGTCCCCGGATCAGCTGCCCGCTACGCACCATCCCAAGAGCGGCCTGAAGATCAGGATAAATGTAGCGATCATCGGTCAGCCGAGGAATACGGGCTCGAAGACAGGTCCGCACTGCCTCAAGCATTGGGCTTGAAGTGAGCGGAGCATGAAAGTCACAGCCCTGCGCGGCACATAGCCACTCGATCGCAATAATGTTGAGCGCATTGTCCACCATCGGTCGGAGCCTTCGGCTAGCGTGGGCCGCCATCGAAACATGGTCCTCTTGATTTGCCGATGTCGGTATTGAGTCAACACTCGCGGGAGAGGCTCGTTGTTTATTTTCCGACACCAGTGCGGCAGCCGTTACCTGCGCGATCATGAAGCCTGAGTTCAGTCCCGGCTGAGGGGTGAGGAAGGCCGGAAGCCCCGATAACGCTGGATCCATCAGCATCGCGATACGACGCTCGGCCAGCGAACCGATTTCACAGATGGCCATCGCAATCATGTCAGCCGCAAAGGCCACTGGCTCCGCATGAAAATTACCTCCCGACAAGGCCACTCCTTCCTGCTCGACGCCAAAGATGAGTGGGTTATCCGAGACGCTATTGGCCTCGGTTTCTAGAGTGGATGCGGCAAACTGCAGCAGGTCAAGACACGCCCCCATCACCTGCGGCTGGCAACGAAGGCAATAGGGATCTTGCACACGCTCATCACCCCTGAGATGCGATGATCGAATGACGCTGCCTGCCAGCAATTGCCGCAAGGCCTGCGCCGTCACCATCTGGCCCCTGTGCCTTCTCAGCGCATGAATTCGTGGATCAAACGGCGCATCAGAACCCTTGGCGGCATCGGTCGATAAGGCACCTGTCACAAGAGCAGACCGAAACAAAACATCCGCATCGAAGAGCGCTGCCAGCGCATGGGCGGTTGAGAATTGGGTGCCATTCAAGAGCGCCAATCCCTCTTTGGGGCCGAGCGTCACCGGCTGCAGCCCAACACGCTTTAGCGCCTGCACCGCGGGCAGGCGCCCATCGGGCGTATCGGCTTCCCCCACTCCAATCATGACGGCTGTCATGTGGGCCAGAGGTGCCAAATCGCCGGATGCCCCCACCGAGCCTTGAGCTGGCACTACGGGAATAATGTCTCGAGTCAGCATCGCTTCCAGCAGATCCATGGTGGCCAGGCGAATTCCCGAGGCTCCCTGAGCCAAGCTGACAAGTTTTAAAGCCATCATCAGCCGCGTCACTTGGGGTGCCGTGCTGTCACCTACACCGGCTGCATGCGAGAGCACAATGTTGCGCTGGAGGCATTCCAAGTCCTCGGTCGCGATGCGCACGCTGGATAACTTTCCAAATCCGGTGTTCACCCCATAAATGGGGTCTCCGGCAGCCACCATGCGCTCAACGGTGGCTGCACTCGAGCGCACCCCCTCCCGGCAGGCAGGATCGAGCACTGGCATGGCGCCGTGATAAATCTCTCGCCACTGGGCCAACGTTACAGAACCCGGAGTCACGGTCAGGGCCTAAGGCGAGCTTGGGGTGCCGTCTGCTCGATATCGGCTACCCAGTCGATATCGAGAGGGATGAAAACATCGCACCAGAGTTACGGGAACGCCGCGCGTCCAGGTCCTTCGAGTCAGCAGCAGGCAAGGCTGGTCTGGATCCATTTGCAAGCGCAGCGCCTGCTCCGGGGTGGGGAGTACCGCATCAACGACGTGCTCAATCTCATCAAAAGGCACATTGCGCACGAGATACTCCGAGGGCTGTTGCTGACTGAAATCTTGCTGAACGAAATCGGGCGCCAATCGCGGATTCACATAACGGTCCTCGAGCTGAACCGCCACGCGATCCTCGTAATGCACACAGACGGAGTGGTAGACCGACTCACCCGTGCGCAGCTCGAGAGCAGCGGCCACCTCAAGCGGGGCAGCCACACGCTCCAGCGTTATCATTTCACAGTGATAGTCGTGACCTCGCTGGCGAATCTCGCTGGCCAAATTCGCGATTCTCAGCAGCGTCGAGTGCGGCTTTTGCTCACTGACGAAGCTGCCTACTCCAGCAATCCGCACAATGCGGCCCTGCTCTGCCAACTCACGCAAAGCACGATTTACCGTCATTCGCGACATGCCAAACCGCGCCACCAGTTCGTGCTCCGAGGGCAGTCGGTCTCCTGGCCCAAGCGTGCCATCTTGAATCTGTCGCGAGACCAAATCCTTAATCTGCTGATAAAGCGCTACGGCACCCGCCTTTCTTGCGGGCGCATGACGGCGGTGGCTGACAAGGGATTTCAGGGCAACAGCAGCACGAGCCATGGTGTTAGTCAGCGAATTCAGATCGTTTCAATTCAGACTCAGCACGCTATACGGTGTACATTCAATGCTCGACGGCGGCCATAGACTCCGCCCGAATTTCCTCTGTGAGCCGCGCCTTCAAGGCCATAAATTCCGGAGATGTCTTGATGGTGTAGTGCCGAGGATGCGGTAAATCAACGTTAAGCTCAGTCTTGATCCGCCCTGGTCGGGCCGTGAACACGACAACACGATTGGCCATAAAGATCGCCTCGTCGATGTCATGTGTGACAAAAAGAACAGTCTTTTGGGCAGACTCCCAGATCCCAAGCAAGAGCTCCTGCATCAACACCCGCGTCTGGTTATCCAGGGCACCAAAAGGCTCGTCCATCAACAGAATCTTTGGGTCGTTGGCCAAAGCGCGGGCGATCGCTGTGCGCTGCTGCATTCCGCCGGAAAGCTGCTTAGGATAGTGCTGCTCAAATCCTCTTAGACCCACCTTGGCAATGAAATAGGCGGCCCGCTCCCTCTGTGCGGCCTCTGGGGTGCCGCACTCTCGCATTCCAAAACAGATGTTCTGCTCCACAGTCAACCACGGGAAAAGCGTATAACTTTGGAAGACCATGCCACGCTCGGCACCAGGGCCTTCTACGGGGTTGCCATCAAGCAAAACACTGCCCGTCGTCGGCTGATCGAGCCCTGCAACAATACGCAACAGGGTGGACTTGCCGCAACCCGATGGGCCCAGAATCGTGACAAAGTCATTTTCTCGAACATTAAAATCGATTGGCGTGAGGGCCTGCGTTGTTGCGCCCTTCCTTCCCACAAAAACGCGGGATACACCTTGAATAGTGAGCTTGTTCACTGTCTCGATCGCTTCAAGGATACGATCCAGCGCGCATCCATCAGAGCGAGCTCCAAACAAAAAGCCGTCTGTTAAAGGCCTTGAACGCAAAATCAGAGATCAGCCCAATCAGGCCAATCACAATAATGCCGAAAATAATCTGGCCAGTATTCAGCAATGCCTGACTGTCAGTGATCATGTGGCCAATGCCAGAAGAGGAGCCGATCAACTCCGCCACGATGACATAGGTCCAGGCCCAGCCCAGCACGAGACGAAGGGTCTCCGCGATCTCGGGGGCGGCGCCCGGAATCAGCACGCGCCGAACGATCCCCTGCGGCGAGGCACCTAAGGTGTAGGCGGCCTCCACCAGATCCCTTCGCGCAGCCCCGACCGTCACCGCCACCATCAAAATGATTTGAAAAACAGATCCGATGAAGATCACAAGAATTTTTTGCAGCTCACCAATTCCTGCCCAAAGAATGAGCAGCGGGATAAAGGCCGAGGCCGGTAGATATCGGCAAAACGATACGAAGGGCTCCAGAAAAGCCTCGACGCCCTTGTGGGCACCCATCATGATTCCAAGCGGCACGGCGATTACAGCCGCCAGAATAAATCCACCCATGACTCGCCATACGGTCATGCCGATGTCATGGATAAAGTTAAATTCCACAAACAAGAGCCAGCCTTCTCTCACCATCGCGATCGGGCTCGCTAAGAAAGTGGGCGAGACATAGCCACCGATCGTGAAAAAAGCCCAAACGAGAAAAAACAGAACGAAGAAGGCCAGAGCAAGGCCCCATCGTGCAACAGCACTGACTGGCTCTAGAGGCGCCCGTTTCCGGCGGCCAGCCCTCGCAAGGGCGACCGCCGGAGTATCAGATGCAACAGTAGTGCTGCGGCTGCTCACTTAAGGAAGCTGGTGTCGTACATTGCATCAAAGTTACTGGGGATGCTTCGAATGACTCCTGCCTCGAGTAGGATCGCGGCTGCGTCTTTCATGAAAGCCTGTAGCTCTCCCGCAAAAAACTTTTGGTTTGCAGCCCGATCCTGCCAGCGTAAATACGAAGCCGATTTCGCAAACGCCTCGCCAGTCTGCTTCACCGCCGCGCCCATAATCTCATTTGACTTTGCGGGTTCATTTTTGATCATTTCTAACGCGTCAAAATAAGCATTGGCAAGATTGCGAGCTGCCTTGGGATTGGCCTTCAGCCAATCCGGAGCGCATCCCACCGTGTCCATCACCATGGGGTAATCGAGCGTTGTGGCCATGATTTTTCCTGCGGAAGGGTTGGCCCGAACCGTAGAAAGAAAGGGCTCATAGGTCATGGCCGCATCATTTTGGCCGGTAACAAACGCCTGAGCAGCCGCCTGGGGAGACATCGTGACGGTCTTGACATCCTTCATGCTCATACCGTTTTTACTCAGCATCCAAGCCAGGCCAAAGTAAGGTGCGGTGCCCGGGGCATCCACACTGATCGTCTTACCTTTGAGATCTGCAAACTTGTTGATGTTCGCCCGAACTGCAATCCCGTCTGCACCGAACGATTTGTCCAGCTGGAAGATCTGAACGATGGGTACGCCGTTGGCATTCCAGGCGACGTGCGTCTCAACCGTTGTGGCCGCACACTGAATCGACTTGGAGGCGAGCGCCAGATGACGATCCTTTTGGGGAATCATTTTGATCTCGACATCGAGGCCGTGCTTCTTAAAGATGCCAGCCTTATCGGCCAGCGTCAGGGGTGCGAAACCGGTCCATCCCGACATGCCCAATGCAAGTTTGGTTTCCTGGGCATGCGCTGAGACGGCCACGCTGGCACAAAAGGCGGTCAGGGCCGCCGTTTTAATCAGAGACGAGCGCATAAAAAACTTCCTCCTTAAAGAATGTCTGCCTTGACGGCGAATCGGAACCCTCAACTCCCCTTTTTTTGGCGCCCGCTATTTTGTCTATACAGGGCAGAAAACGGTCCTGTAAACCGCCGCTGAAAGTGGTCGCAGCTCGGCCAGAAAAAGATGAATCAGGCCGAAGAATCTTGATTCTTGAGGCCAAGTGGAAACATTCGGAGATGCACTGTCTTGCTGTCTAGACAAATCCGTGCTACCCCGAAAATCGGGGCCATGACATCACCTGCAAAGGCGTCGAGCCAAACGGTCCCTAGTCCAGCTTTGCACCGGCAGCCTTCACGGCTTGTGCCCAGCGAGGCATCTCGCGGGCCAGAAAGGCAGCAAACGGCTCGGGGCCCAGCCAGGCCGGCTCGGACCCCTGATCACCCATCGTTTTTTGAATCTCGGCCGCGTCGAGCGCTTCTTTAAACGCTAGGCTTAATTTACGGACGACCTCCGCGGGCGTGCCTTTGGGGGCAAGAATTCCGTAAAAACCGACGACATCGAGCGAAGCGACCCCAGTTTCCAGCACCGTCGGAACGCCCGCGAGCGCAGGATTTCTTTTGTTGCTGGTCACCGCCAGCACGCGAATCTTGCCATCTTTGAAATGATTCACTGCTTGCGGAATCGACTCGGCCATGAAATCAACGTGGCCGGCCAAAAGATCCGTGAAAGCAGGCGCGGTCCCTTTGTAAGGCACATGAACCATTGAAATTCCGGTCTCGGTCTTGAGCATCTCCGGCACCAGATGAGAGATGCCCCCATTTCCCGCAGACCCGTAATTGAGCTTGCCGGGATTTGCCTTTGCGTGCTGGATAAGTTCCTTCAAATTTTTCGCCGGCACTTTATTGTTCACAATCAGTGCAAGGGCCTGCTGAGCCGTGCGCGCAACGGGAGCGAAATCTCGTAAGGTGTCGTATGGCTTCTGCGTATAGATTGCCGGATTGATGACCATCGTTCCGGTATTCGCAAGCAACAAGGTGTAGCCATCCGGCGGCGACTGAGCGACGAATTGTGCGCCAATCGTGCCACCGGCACCGGCTCGGTAGTCAATCACCACAGGCTGGCCGAGCGAGGCGGCAAGTCGGGTCGACAGCAGGCGAATATGCTGGTCCAGCGGACCGCCCGCAGGAAACCCCATCACAATCCGTACCGGTTTGTCGGGAAACGTCGTGGCCTGCGCCATTGCAGGCGGCAGGCTGGCAATTGTGATTACGATTGCAGCAAAGAATCGATAGATGCTCATTGATGACTCCCGAAACTCGTCAGCCAGTACACGGCGCCAAAACCAAATCCTAGTCCAGAGTAAACGCCTCATGAAGTGCGCTCTGAATATCGCCGCCCATGATGGGCCCGCCTCCGGCAACGTAAATCATGTTCCCAATTGCAGCCGCTCCCATCCCGTGCCGGGGGGTCGGCATCGGCGCGTAGGACTCCCAGCGATCCGTCTGAAGATCATACGCTTCATTCTGACCATACACGCGATTGGTACCCTCCCCGCCCATCACAAAAATCTTACCTTTGAAAAAAACTGCTCCATGTCCTGATCGAGCTGTCGGAAGCGGGTTGCGCATTGTCCAACGATCTGTTTTTGCGTCCCATGAGTGGTGAAGGTTTGAATTTGTATGAAAGCTATCCACCCGCCCCCCAAGAACGTGTATCAAGTCGTTGACCACCAACGTGCCTGTATGGTCTCTTCCGGTGGGCAACGGCGTCAGGGCCACCCAACGATCTTGAGCGGGAACATACATGGTGTGCCAATTGACGGATTTTTTGTCACTGAATGTATCGCCAATGGCTCCCCCAACCGCGTGAATGTTCCCATTCAATGCCACGAGCGCCACTGCGCCACAGCGCTGAGGGAGCGGTGCAATTTCGCGCCACTGAGACTTTTCAAGAACGAAGCACCGCGAATCCGGCTTTCGATTCTGCTCCAAATGGCCGCCCACGGCGTAAAGCTGATCTCCTAGGACAGCAACGCCTACATGATTCGCACCACGGGGCAATGCAGGAGCATCAAACCATCGATCCTGTTTCGGGTCATAAACATGATGATAGGCACGATCCACTCGCTGTTCACCGTAGCCGCCCAAGACATGCATCTGCTGATTCATGACCGTCGCCCAGGCCATCTCACTTCGCGGCAACGGAAGAGTAGCCCGACGCATCCATCTTCCGGGCTGCTTTGATTTCGGTGCAGGCGAATCAAACACATGCTGCTGAGCCATCAGTGCAGTCGGCGCTTCCTTTGCACTGGGATCCCGAAGGGAGGAGTAAAGAGCGTCGCCATGATGCGAGTGGGATGCGGCCTGAGGCCATGAGGGCGACGAGATAATCAACCCCCCGATCATTCCTAAGAAATTTCGACGTTCCATAAACGACCTATAAATATTGCTGCTTGAGTTGATCCGCAATCTTCTCCGCCACCATGATGGTCGGAATGTTGGTGTTACTACTGGTTAAAAAAGGAAAAATCGAGGCGTCCACGACGCGCAGTCGCTCCAAGCCATGGACCCGACAGCCGGTATCCACCACCGCATCAGGATCATTGCCCATCCGGCAGGTGCCTGCCGGATGCCAACAGGTCTGGCCCGTCGATCGAGCGTACTCAACCAATGCCTCATCAGATTGGACCGGGGCACCTGGCCGAATTTCATGATCAATCAGTGCTGAAAGCGCCTGTGACTGGCTCAGTCGCCGAGCGATTCTCATGCCCGCCAACAAAGTGGTGACATCCAGCGGATTTCTCAGGTATCCGGGCTGCACCGATGGGCTGACCTCGGGATCGGTTGATTGAATATGCGTATCACCGCGCGATTGGGGGTAGATGCCATAGACACCGATTTGAAATGCTGAACCCGGATCCATCCCTTCACGAAGTGACTCGGGGATTCGGTTGGTGGCGCTGGCAAGACTGATCTGAATGCGGAGATCAGGATTGTTTTCGTGCCCAAGACTTGACGCATAAAGCGTCGCTTTCAATGTGGCATCGGTAAAAAGTCCCCGCCTCAAAATCGCGTATTTTACCGCCTCCGTCATGAGCCGCCATGATTTGGTCAGCATGTAATTGATCGTGTCTTTTGATGACGTGGAGAAACAAAGTCGCGTCATGATGTGGTCCTGGAGATTCTCGCCGACTGCAGGCCGATCCAACACGGTTGGTATTCCGAATTCGGCAGTGATCTGGCGATTGCCAACGCCGGAGAGTTCGAGAATCTGCGGGCTGCGAACTGCGCCGGCACACAACAAAACCTCTTTTCCGGCGAGATATTCACGCTCAGCACCGCCATGCTTTACGACCACACCAACGGCCCGCTGCCGCTGAAACAGGAGTCGCTGCACGACTGCCCCGGTGATGACGGTGAGATTGTCTCTTCCCCGTGCAGCAGCCAAATAGCCCTCAGCAGTCCCTGTCCGGGCGCCTTGTCGCGTCGAGATCTGAAGATAGCTCGCACCGCAGGGGTTGCCCGCGTTGTAGTCAGCGATGATCGGATAACCAAGCTCCGCGCATCCGGAGATAAACGCATCGCAGAGCGTATTGTTTTCCACAAAACTGATATGGATCGGGCCGCCACGACCGCGGTGCGGTGCCGCCGGGCCCGGCCAGTGCTCGAGTCTGCGAAAGTACGGAAGACAGTCTTCATAGGACCAATCCCCCACCATCTCCCCCCAGGCGTCGTATTTCGCGGGGTGCCCACGAACAACCAGCAAACCATTGACTGCGCTGGATCCGCCCAAGCACCTGCCACTGACCCAGTCGCGGGTGATGTGATTTGAGGCCGGGTCGGGCTGCGTGCGCAGCTTCCACGTGCGGCTCGGATCATTTAAAAGCTTTCCGACACCAATCGGAATGCGACTCCATAAGCCGCCCGAGTGCTGCCCCGCCTCCAGCAACAACACCCGATGGCGCGGATTTTCCGATAGCCGGGCAGCGAGCGTTGCACCCGCTGAGCCGGCCCCGACAACGATAAAATCAATATTCATTTTGAAGAGCTATTTCAGCTGGTTTCACTGCGCCCGATAGTACTTTGACTCATCCTCTGATCCAGCAGAATAGCCGGTGACGGACACCACCTGTCCGCACCTCATGCGGCCAGCCCCAATCGGATGGATCGTCTCTCTCCGAGGATCAGGGATTACACGAATATGGCCCCGGGGACAATTCATTAAGACTGAAAGCGGTTACAACAAAAAACTCAAGAAGTTATCGACATTCGGGGGGATTTATGGCGATTCGCTTTTTCTCAACATCCATGCGTGCACTCGGCGCCGCAATCACGACGCTCATGTTGGCTTTGGTGCCGCTCTCTCAAGCGACTGCCCAAAACTTCACCGAGTGGGGCTTTCCTCAGCCATATGAGCGAGTGTCCGCAAAATCAATTGAATGGATGAAAGCCAAGGGCTGGTGGCCCATGTCAGTCGCCTACCAGCCGCCATGGTCGGGGCAAAACGCGATTTTTGCGGTCATGAATCAACAAAAATTGCTTCAGGCGCGCGGTATCGATGTCACATTCCAGACCTTTCCCTCGGGTCCCGCGCTCAACGAGGTGTTCATTTCCGGCCGCGCCCAGGTCGGTAACGGCGGAAACTTCCCAATGAACACGCTGATTGACCGAAATGTGCCGGTTCGTGTTGTGGCCATCATGTCGCCAGGGCTTCGCCATCAGTTGATCGTTCCCAATGACTCCCCTTTAAAGAGGATGGAAGACTTGCGCGGTGGCAATCCTGCCACCAAAGAGCCATGGGTAATCGGTATTGCAACCGGCTCCTCTGCGGAGTTCTATCTTCAGCTGTCGCTGGCTGCCAACAAGTTGACGATCGGAAAAGACATTACCTTCCGCAATATGCCGCCGCCCGAGCAGGCACTGCTGCCCAAAGGCATCGATGCAGTCGTCCCTTGGGACTTCACGAACTCATTGATTCTCAATGAGCGTAAGACTGGTCGCGCGCTGGAGGCCCACTACAACTATGTGATGTACCTGGGCGTGACCTATGTCCGCCAGGAACTGGTCGACAATGTTCCCGATGTCGTTCAGGCGCTGACCGATGCAATCGCCGAAGCACAGCTTTGGATGCGACTGAATCCAGAAAAAGCAGTGGATGCCCTTCTGGAGGATCCCAATCTAAAACTACAGCCAAAAACGCTACTCTCCCAGCAAATTGCCGAATACAACAACCACTTCAAGCCAACCTATCTGTATCCTCATACCGCTTTCTGGTTCCAAGAGAATAAAAACACGGTCAATTGGCTTTACGAAAACAAGCGGATGAAGACACCTCTGACCGAGGATGAATTCAGAGCCGTTTTCCGCCCGGAGTTCATGGGCAAGACTTTTGAAAAATTGGGCTGGGCAGTTCCGAAATCCCCCCCGTTCATTCCTGCCGGATGGAAAGGCAAGGTGGGCGAGCCGCCCTATCCTGAATACCTGACCTATCTGAACATGAAGGGGCCTCAGGCGTTCCCCGAAAAAGGGGATCTGGTGAAGCCATGGACTTTCAAAGGTCGGACATACCGGCCCTAAGCCCAACGTCAGCGCCAATCTCTTCATCGCAGTGAATTTTGAAAGTGAGTGACACGGCCAATGCGCAATTGGCCGACCCCTCCGCTTTGACTCCCGCAGAGGAGGCGGCAGTGGCTCGAATTCGGCGGGGCCCCGGCTGGCTCAGCGGAATGGTGCGGTATTTGGGTCTGCTGGTCTTTTTTGGGGTGTGGCAAATCATCTCAGCGTTTGTGCTGCCGCGTATTGATGCCAACCTTGTATCGTTGATGCCACCGCCCACAGAAGTCGTCAAAGCCGCGATTGCACTGCTGGTCTCCGGAGAGTTGTTAAAACATTTTTTGACCAGCCTGCAGCGCGAGGTGATTGCATTCACCTATGCCTGCATCGCGATTCCTCTTGGTGTGCTGATGGGATGGTCAAAAACAGTTCAAAATCTAATGGAGCCAGTTTTTGAGATGCTTCGACCGATTCCACCGATCGCATGGATTCCGCTAGCCATCCTCTGGTTTGGCATCAGCGATCTGCAGAATCAATTCATCATCTTCCTTGGTATTTTCTTTCCGCTTTTGATCAATACGATTACGGGTGTCAAGAATGTTGAATACAACATTGTCCGGGCTGCACGCTGTCTAGGGGCCAGCGAGAGAGCGGTTCTGGTCAAGGTCGTGTTTCGGGCAGCACTGCCGCAGATCGTGACCGGTATTCGAGTGGGTCTTGGCGTCGGCTGGATGGCGCTGGTGGCTGCCGAATTGGTGGGCGCTACCTCGGGCCTAGGCTGGTTGATCTCTGATGCACGCAGCGTATTACGTACCGATATTATTTTGGTCGGAATGATTTCAATTGGCGTAGCGGGTCTACTCATCGACCAAGGACTACGATGGGTGGCACGCAAGCTGCTGCCGTGGTCGCTGGCAATGACCAAATGACAAGGCTCGATTCCCCCTTGCGGCCAGGGTCCAGCAAAACAGAATTCCAAGATGGTGGGACAAAATGGGTGTTCTGAAGGTCCAGGAGGTTGTCAAAATTTACCCAGGGCACAGCCCTTCTGATGCGCCGGTGAAGGCTTTGGCCAACGTTTCCTTTACGGTGCAAGAAAATGAATTCTGTTCCATTCTGGGGCACTCGGGCTGCGGCAAAACCACCTTACTGAACATCATGGCTGGCTTTGATGACGCCACATTGGGCGAAATCACGCTGGATGGAAAATCTGTCGGCAAGCCCAGCTGGGAGCGGGCAATGATCTTTCAGGACTACGCTCTGTTTCCTTGGCTGACGGTGTCGGGAAATGTCAGCTTTGGTCTTGAAATGAAAGGCATTGGGGCAGAACAAGGCCGTCGAATCGCACAAGAGAAAATCGAGCTGGTCGGCCTGAAGGGTTTTGAAAATCGCTATCCTCATCAGCTCTCGGGCGGCATGCGCCAGCGGGTCGCCATCGCACGTGCGCTGGCGGTGGATCCCTCGGTACTCCTGATGGATGAGCCGTTTGCTGCTCTAGACGCCCAAAATCGCAGCATGTTGCAAGATGAAATGGTGCGTATCTTTATTGAGCAGCAAAAGACAATGGTCTTGGTCACTCACTCCATTGAGGAAGCCATCAAGCTTTCAGATCGCATCGTGGTCATGACGCGCCGGCCTGGCCGCGTCAAAGCGATCATCGAGGTGAACATGCCAAGGCCACGGTCTGAAGAAGATCCCGAATTCCTCAGATTGAAAACTCGGATTCGTGATCTGATTCATGATGAGTTCGACCTGACCGAGGTTCCCATTCAAAATCCCGCATAGGGCTGCAAAGCGGGGCTCATTAAGCAATCAAAATCATTGCTGACACGGCCAGCATGAGCCAGATCGTCAGCCTTCGAAAGCGTTCCTCGGAGAGACGGGCAAAAATACGACCGCCAAAGGTGACGCCAGCCATAAAAAGCGGTGTCATCGCGAGCGCGAGCATCAGCACTTTCTCCGTAATCAAACCCTGAATCAAAAATACGGTCAGCGCCACAATCGAAATCAGGGCAACATAAAAAGTCATGGTGGCTCTGACCGTGGCAGGATGATCGGAGCCGGCCAGCAGGTAGAGAATGACGGGCGGCGCGCCAATGCCAGAAGTTCCGACCATGACGCCGCTCAAGGCGCCCAGACCAAGACTCGTCCGCAGTCGGTGCACGCCTCGCCAGCGTATTCCCGCCAGAAGCATCAGGCTAAAGCCGATCACAAATAGCGCAATCATTCTCCTTGTGATTTCGCGGTCCAGATGAGTAAGGAGGAGGACCCCAAGAGGCAGACAGGCCGTTGCGGCCAAAAGAATGGGAATCAGCAAGGGCCATCGTGCCTGGCGCCTTAGGCCGGGCAGCATCGGCGCAGCTGCGAACCCCTCTAAGATCAATACCAACGGCACTGCCACGCTGGGCCCCAGCAGCAACGCCAGCGGCGGAGACATCACCATTGCCGCACCAAATCCTGTCACGCCGCGCACAAGCCCAGCGAGTGCTCCCAAGGCAATTGCCAAAAACCAGGTGGACGGAGCAGACAACTCGCCAACGGACCCCAAGCTCACAATAACCGCCGACAGACTCTGCTCTATGACGAAATCAATGCCGCTTGCAGCAGCCTATCGCCAACAAGCCCCTGACACTCCCACTGAGGCATATGGCCGACGCCCGCAATAAGATGGAGAGCCGTTTTTGCAGGCGCATTCAGGGCGTGCCGCCAGGGAATAATCTGATCCTGTCGGCCCCAAAAAACCGTTACAGGAACCGGCAACTCTTCCAACACCCCCCTGATGTCAATTTGTTGAACACCATCTTGACAGAGCTCTCTGGCCATAAATCGCAGATCTTTTTCCCCGGATTGAATTTTAGACATTAAGTTTGACAGAAATTCGTCGCTGATCGCGGGCAACTGGTTCGCTAGCTTTGCCAGTTCACGACGTACAACAATCTCCGAGCCGCTGTTCAGCAAACCATCAATGAAACCCTGATTGATTTCAGTACCCAGTCCCGCTGGAGCGAGTAAGACTAACGACGATACCGATCCCTTGGGCATTTGCTGAGCAAGCAATGCAGCAATCGCACCGCCAAGAGAGTGACCAACCAAAACCTTCGGACCGGACGGCAATCGAGAAATCGCCTCCTTCAGCGCAGTGGTCATATTGGCAATACTCATCCCAGACAAAGGGCTCCGTCCATGGGCGGGCAAATCAAATGCAGCCACTGCCTGTCCAGCCGAGCCAAGCCGACCGAAGATACCCGCCCAAGTATCCGCATTTCCGAAAATTCCATGCAAAAGAACAATCGTGGTCGAAGAACTTGACTCCGAAATATTTACCGAGCGCATAAACATCTCTCCGAGGGCCGTCGACACCATACGCTCTTGCGCTATCGAAGTGGCGGCGACGCGTCGGTGCTCAGTGTGCGAAGCGCCTGCGATACGTTCGAGGTCTCTCAGAACCACTCGCCCGCCCACCCCGGAGCCCGAAGGGGGTATCCGAACTCCGCTTGCTTTTGCAAAACTTCGCGCTGCCGGCGATGCCAACGTCCTAGCGATCAGGGTGTTGTACTGCTCATCGCCACTTACCGCTTTGCCGATTTCCGACGTCCCCGTGAAAAGAGTGCCCTCTGATCCGCGACGAATGCTCGCGATCTGCGAGGAAACTCCTGCAACCTTCTCTGCTGTCGTCTGATCACTATCCACCGTACCCTTCTGAACCATGAAGGCATCTACATCAACCATAGCTAGCGGCTGATCAAATTCAATCATCTGATCGATGTGCACCAATTGCTCTTTCAGCACACCGTCATAGCTGACGGGAACCTCTACGATCGCCTTGTCAGTCTCAACCTCAAGCAACACATCTCCGGCTAGAAAGCTCTCACCCTCTGATTTTCTCCAGGCAATCACTCGCCCATCAAGTTCCGAACCGCCGAGTCTGGGTAAGCAAAAAGCAATGGTCTCTACCAAAACGAACCCCTTTAACTTTAGATATAAAAAAGATGAGCTACGAAGATCGGGCAAGGTCCTCAAGTAACAACAACATCGCTGTGCAATCCTGCTGTGAGCGTCCCCATGGTTTTGCCAGCGCAAATAGCTCTCGAGCGGCACCCCCCAAAAAGAGGGGGGCGCCCTCCGCTTTGGCCAATTCGACGGCGAGGGATATATCTTTCAACCCGAGCGAAAGCGGAAAATCGGGGGAGATATCTCCCGCCAACACTTTTCTTGGAAAATTAACATTGATCTGACCTTTTCCCGCGGTAGTACTTTGAAGCACCTTCACCGCAATATCTCGATCGATTCCTGCCTTCTTGGCAAGCAACAGCGTTTCAGCAGTCAGCACCATCCCAACCATCGACATATAGTTATTGACAATCTTCAACCGAATTGCATGCCCAGGAGGCCCCACCAACACAATATCTTTTCCAAAGCATTCCAGAAGCGGCCTAATTTCATCGAGCGTTTCTTCATCAGCGCCCACCAGCACCAAGAGGTCGCCTCGTTTGGCGTGACCGGGGGTGCGACCGACCGGCGCATCAATTATTCGAATATGTTGTTGATGGAGCCTTTTTCGAAAATCCTGAAAAGCAACTGGGCTTCCCGTACTCATCTCAATGATCAACGCTTTCTCGCGCAACTTCAATACCGCGCCGTTTTCCCCGAAGAGCACCTCTTCAACCACTTCAGAGTCAGGCAGCATGGTGAAGAAATAGTCTGCGTCAATGGCGGCATCCATGGGAGAGCTCGCGATTCTACAGTTTGGAATAGACCAAAAGTCCTCTAGTTTATCGACATCGGAGTCAAATACGGCGACTTCCATCCCTGAACGCAGCAAATTTTGCGCCATAGCAGAACCCATCGTTCCCAGCCCGATAAACCCAGCTTTTATTTTTGATTTTCGTCGCATTTGTTCGCTCAACTTTCTGCGTCTCTAGAGTGCTCCGGCAGTTCTCGCAGCGGCACGGATTTCCAAAAACTCAACTGCAATTCCTTCTGGCCCATGGACATACACCGGCCGAGTTATTCCGTTTCTCAGATCTTGGGGATCTGAGAACGTGGTGTAGCCAGCAGCTCGGATGCGTCGGCATACCTCATCGGTATTGTTAACTTGGAAGGCGATATGTGTAATTCCGCGATCGCATTGACGTAGTGCAATCTTCTTTCCGTCGGGTTGATAATATTTAAATAATTCAATGCGATAACCAAAAAATTCAAGCATTGCCCAACGAATAATTGCGCCGGGCAGGCCCACGACGACACCAAGAGCCGGTTCAGATCGTTGATCCATTTCTGCCTCGATTTGCATACCGACGATTTCGGTAAAAAAATCTCGCGCAGATTCGAAGTTTTCAACACAGATCGCGGTGTGGTGAGCACGTAGTATCAAGCCGTCAAGAAGAGCCATCTCAATCTCCCGTTTCCAATTCGTTACCGCACAAGCGACTCAAGGCCTTGCGCAAACTCCTCTCGCCTCGCGAGCGCTGCGCGCTCAAGTACCTTCGATACAACAGGAGATGAATGGGTCCCTGAAACATGTAAAATTTCGTTATCTAGAAAATCGAAACACTCAAACTGAATTCGATCGACGAGGTGTTTGCCGATTGAGGTTCCACGCGTGGTCTCTTCGGCGATCATGATTCGATTGGTGAGCTTGAGACTGTTCTCAATCGTATTCAGATCAATTCCTGTCGGATCAAGAGTACGAAGATCAATGATCTCAGCGTCAATTCCTGTCATCTCAACAGCCGCAAGAACCTCAGGTATTGAACCGCCATAGGTCAGCACGGTGCACGCCTTTCCTTTGCGCACAATCCTTGCCTTCCCAAAGGGCACAACGTAATCCAATCCCTGCGTTGGCACTAGCCCCTTGGACTGAAACAGTGAACCGTATTCAACAATCAACACTGGATCTTCGCTATTCAGTGCTGCATTAAAGAGGCCGATATAGTCATAGGGGGTGGACGGGGCGACAATGCGCCATCCGGGATACATTGCGAATAGTCCCGAAGCGTCCATTGAATGCTGAGAGCCATAACCACTGCCAGCGGAGACGCGACTTCGTACGATCAAGGGCATTGGATGCTCTCCGCCAAACATATGACGGACCTTTCCTGCTTGATTGAACAGCTGATCAGCCGCACCCAAAACGAAATCCGGATACATAATCTCAACGACTGGCCTGAGTCCGTTTAGAGCAGCGCCGATGGCCATGCCACAAAAACCGTTCTCACAGATTGGGGTCCCGAATAGCCGCTCAGGGAAGAGATCAGCAACGCCCTTTGTTGCTCCTGCGGTTCCGCCCTTTAGCCTATGAACATCCTCACCAAGAATTATGATGCGAGGGTCACGGCCCATCGCCTCTCGCGCAGCCAAAGAGATGGCATCGATAAATTTTATCGTTTCCATCTCATTTTCCCTCTGCGGCGGGTTTTCTCGTGTCGCAGACGAAACCGTATTGGTGGTATTACCACGGATTCCTACCTCTACCGTAGACGGATCGGGCCATAGCGCTGGTATGAGGCGTACTTTTCCAGCGGAGTCAGTCTCCGTTAACTTCGCGTTTACTGACTGAATAAGTTTCTGGACTCTCTGATCGTACCCCCCTCTATCCGATTCTTTAACACAGCCGAGAGTAACCATCCGACCCCATGTCCTCTCGAGCGGATCTCGTTGGCGCCAGTTGTCCTCCTCAGTCTTTTCGCGATATCCAAAAGCACTTCCAGTAAGTGGGCCTGACTGGTGAAAATATCGATAAGTCTCTGCTTCAATCAACACCGGCCCTTGATTGCTTTCCATCAACTTTCGAGCGTATTGGACGGCCATCCGGACGGCGATAGGATCCATTCCGTCGACCGTGATACCGGGGATGCCGAGCGAAACACCACGGCCCGAAAGTCGAGGCTCGTGCGTTTGCTCTGTGATATGCGTAGAAACCGCATATAAATTGTTTTCGCAGAAAAAGACCACGGGGAGACGATAGAGCGCCGCTAAATTAAAGGACTCATACGCTGCACCGTTTTGGATCGCACCATCGCCAAAAAACCCAACGGCGATATTCCCTGTCTCCCTCAATTTTTCCGCGAGTGCGTATCCGACCGCATGGGGAATATTGCCCCCGACGATGGCATTGGATCCAAGTACGCCACACTCGTCCCACTTCAGGTGCATCGAGCCACCACGCCCGCCACCGAAACCCGGTGTTAGTCCAAGAATTTCGGCCAACGTTCGGAATACAACATCCTCTAGTTCAGCGGGGATATTGTCGGAGAGCGGATCGTAAGCACGTGGCGTCCGGTAGTTGAGTGCTTTGGCAAGAAACTGGTGATGCATACGATGGGTGCCGTTGATCTTATCGTCGGACTGCAGAGCGGACATACAGCCCACCGCCGCTCCCTCCTGACCGATACTGGAATGGGCCGGACCGTGTAGCAGGCCTCCCGAACTGAACTCGAGCAGATTCTCCTCGAAGCGTCGGATGATCAGAATCTGCTCATAAATTCGACGAAGCTCGTTCGCCGGAATGCCCTCCCACTCCGAATCCTCCACCGCGACTGAAATCCATGGAACCGCCGGCTTCAACTCTTGTATTTTCATGAAAAAATCCTTCTTATCAGCTGATTGAAAGCGCTTACAAAATCGTTATAATTTCGTTTATCTTCAGTTAAATTAGGACCTACGGCAAAAATGGCATCGGAGAGATCGGCACCCTCCATTACGATTGACGACGTAGCACGTCTGGCGAAGGTATCGATCGCCACCGTCTCCAGGACCATTAATCGCCCAGACTCAGTAAGCGCGGTGCTCAAGGGCAGAGTACTGGAGGCCATCCGCAGAACCGGATTCATTCCAAATGCGGGTGCTCGGCTCCTCATGACAAACCGCTCAGGGGCAATTGGAGTTGTGATGCCGACACTGAGCAACACGATATTTGCCCAGAGTCTGTCGGGGTTCCAGCAGCGAACAGCGATCGAATCATTTCAGGTGATTGTGGCATTTACTGACTTTGACTCTGTAAGAGAGTCGGCTCAAATTCTTAATTTGGTGAAAAGTGGGGTTGAAGCGGTAGCGCTGACCGGGGCCGGTCAGGAACCATGGATCCTGCGTCTTCTCCAGCAACGAAAGCTTCCCTATATTCACGTGGTCTGCTGTGAAGCACCGTTTGGCGGCCAAACGATCGGTTTTGATAATGCCAAGGCGATGAAGCTGGTCGTATCCCACCTGCTGGAGCGGGGCCATAAACATATGGGTGTTCTGATCAGCACCACAGAAGGCAATGATCGGGCCTCGGCCAGACTCCGTGGCGCTCGGGAGGCCATTCAGCAGGCCGGGCTGCAACTCCCGCTGAATCGAATTGTTGAGACGCGAAGTCAAATCTCCGCGATTCGAGCGGGCTTGCGCGCCCTTTTGAAGAGCGCTCCAGAGATTACCGCGGTGATTTGCGGCAACGATCTTCTTGCTCACGGCGCGCTCATTGAGGCTCAGCATATGAATATCCGAGTTCCAACTGATCTATCCATTACTGGATTCGACGATTTTGAAATGTCGGCACACACCCTTCCTCCAATCACCACCGTGCGAACCGGTGCGCATAACATGTGGGCGATGGCTGCTGAGCATCTTCTGACGAAACTTAATACGAATAAGCAAGTGCAAGGACATATCCCCACCGAGGTTGAACTCATTATTCGCGATTCCACAGCGGCCCCTCGTATCTCAAAAATCAAGCTAACTTAAAACCCAAATAGTCGTTTTCTTCTATTTCTCTGCATTTGCGCTCATAGCTTGGAAAACCGATATAAGGCATGAACATTCGGGGTTTATTTGGAATATTCGCGCCCAAATACCAGGAGTTACAGGAAGGGAAAATAGTGTTGGAGGCGATTTCTGTGACCGTGTCAATCCACCTCGCCTCGGATTCCTCTGTCGCCTCAATTTCCGATAACTGTCGTAATTTCATCGATTGAATACAGCGCGAAATCCATGCGGCGTGCTGATCGATTGAAACATGCATATTTGTAAGTACCGACGGGCTACCCGGTCCCGTCATAATGAAAAGGTTCGGGAAACCGCATACGGACAAGCCAAGATAATTTCGTGGTCCCTCGCTCCATTTTTCGCGCAGTGTTAAGCCGTTCCTACCGGTAATCTGAATGGAAAGAATTGGGCCCGTCATCGCATCAAATCCAGTGGCAAAAATCAGACTATCGCACCGATAGCTGGTTCGATCCGTCTCAATAGACTCTTCGCCCAATCGATGAATTCCGCTCTGCGATATATCCACGAGCGTCACATTCCCAGAATTAAAAGACTCGTAATAGCCATCGCCAACCGATACTCTTTTACATCCAATCGGGTGTCTTGGGCACAAGAGCTCTGACACAGCCGGGTTTTTTACTATTTTTCGAATTTTCGATTTTACGAATTCTGCCGCAATCTTATTGGCTTCTGAACTGGTCAGCAAATCATTGAATCCGTCAAGAAAATTTAATCCTCCTATATTCCAACGACGCTCAAGATCACGCTCTACCTCCTCCCGCGAAACACTCAGTGCAGATGTGTCTTTTCCGCGATTACGAAAGCCGTGAGCCCGAATCATCTTTGCATTATTGTGACGAAACGATATTGGATCGGCCATCACCGCCGCTTCATAGTCGTTAGGAATTTTTCCATTCCATGCCGGCACAACATAGTTTGCGGTTCGCTGAAACACATACAAATGCCTCAACTGGGGGGCTATCGTCGGAATGACTTGCACTGCAGATGAGCCGGTACCAACTATCCCGACGACTTGATCGGAGAAATCTACGCCCTCTTTTGGCCAGTTTCCCGTGTGGTAGACCCGCCCGCGAAAGCGCTCCATTCCTGGTATTTCCGGAAGATGAGCAGTCGACAAGCAACCCGTTGCCAAAATCAAGAAATCAGAAGCAAGACTTTCTCCGCGGCTCGTGGTAGTAAACCATTTTCGAGTTTTCTCATCATAGTGCGACTTCTCAACTGCGGAATTGAGGTGGATATTTTTGTAGAGATCAAATTTTCGCGCTACGTGCTGTGCGTAGCGTAATAGCTCGGCCTGCGTTGCAAATCTTTCGGACCACTTCCACTCCCGAAATAACTCAGTTGAAAATTGATACGAATATTCCAAGCTTTCTGTATCGCAGCGTGCACCTGGATAGCGATTCCAAAACCAGGTTCCTCCAACATCTGATCCACGCTCATAAACGCGCGCGCTAAGTCCTAGTGCACGAGTTTGATAGAGCATCAACAGACCGGCAAAACCAGCTCCGACGATGACAACATCAACAGATGTTTTTTGACTATCAACCTCTTTGTGCATTTGATTGATCGCCCTAGGACTTACACTCTCCATGCTGAAAAGTGCCTCTCAACACGACGCAGTAGTGAATCAAGAAATACACCGATAACACTAATCACGGCCATTGCGCCAATCGTCAAGTCTGCATGAAGCTGCTGCTGCCCCTGAAGGATTAGGTATCCAAGCCCATCTCGCGTTCCGGTGCCGGCAACTATCTCAGCCGCGATCAGTGCCATCCAGCCAGCAGCAAGTCCGATTCGAACGCCCGTCATGATGAGCGGAAATGCTGCCGGCAGCGCAATCTCCGTAAGAATCGTCCAGGTGCGTGCCCCAAGGCTAAGGCCGGCATTCAGCAGATGAGTGTCAATGAGCTTTACCCCAAGAAATGAGTTGATCAATATGGGTGGGAATGCGGAGGTAAAAATAACGTAGGCCTGAGCGGCGTTTCCGGCTCCGAACCAAAATAGCGCGAATGGCGCCCAGGCAATCGGGGGGATATACCGAAATAATTCAAAGATCGGCGTCACTGCCCAATTTATCGGCCGGAAATACGCCATGAGCAATCCGAGCGGAACCCCAAGCAACAGTGCGGACACAAAACCGCTCAACAGCCGCGTCACACTCGCCGCCGCATGGGTAACCAGCGTTCCAGCCCCAATCGGCTCGTAAGACAAGGTGATTATTCTCTCCATAACCTCAACCGGGTTTGGAAGAAAATCTGAAGAGACCTCAAAAACCTCAACAATCAATCCCCAAACAGCGAGCCATAAACAGAGGATCAAGGCTCGCTCAGTCCATAAAGACCTTTGTATTTTGATCGCCATTTCAATTTTCTACTTCTCTGATGGCATCCAGGGAACTAGTTTTTGACTGAGTCGAAGGAATAGAAAATTCATTAAGAATCCAGTGATTGCGACAGCAAGCATGCCGCAAAAAACGATATTCGATTCGAGATTACGATAACCATTCATAATCAAGAAACCAAAGCCGGCCAAAGACACAACAAGTTCAGCTGCTACGATTGTCGCCCATGCGGTACCAAGGGCGATACGAAGTCCGCCCAAAATCACTGGTAATGCGGCGGGGACCACGATCTCCATGAGGAGCACTCTTTTTGTCGCGCCGAGGCTTCGCCCCGCATTGAGCAAATCAACCGGTACACTTTTGATGCCCTGATAGCTGTTTAGGAGACATGGAACAACCGCAGCGACAAAAACAATAAACACTTTCGCGGTGAGATCAATGCCAAACCACAATATGGTGAGCGGTATCCAGGCTGGCGGCGGAATGGGTCGAACCGCAGAGACCACCGGTGAAAGAAGTCTGTCGAGACTCGGGATCCATGCCATACCAATACCAAAAGACACACCGACGACCACGGCCGAGAGATAACCCAAAACCATCACAGAAAGACTCGCCTTAAAGTGATTGAGAAAAGGGACGCCCAAATAGCCATGCCAGATATCAATCAGACCAAGTCCAACCTCGCCCGGCGACGGCAGGATCAGTGGGCGGACCAGCCCAAGTGAGGTCACTCCCCACCATGTAGAGATCAACGCCAGCACTGATGTCAGCGCCAGCGCATTTTTTAGTAAGGAGCTTCGTTTTTGCAACATTTCCGCGTCGCTAATGCCGATCTCCGATCTCCGATTTCACGAGCCGCCAAACCTGTGCTCTCAGCTCTTGAAAATCAGTTCGTCGGATTACATCATCGTAAGGAAGTGCACGCCAATGAGAGGTAAGATCACCCATGAAATCGCGCGGCCTGAGGACTTCCTTAATTCGGCCGGGGCGGCGACTCATCACAATAATTCTGTCAGCCAAAAAGACTGCCTCTTCTACGCTGTGGGTAATGAAGAGTACGGTTGGCTTCTGTGTCTGCCAGATTCGAACTAACTCCTCCTGCATCAACTGTCGATTCTGTGCATCGAGCGCTGCAAACGGCTCGTCCATAAGAAGTACCTGCGGCTGCAGAACAAAGCTACGCGCGATGGCCACTCGCTGCTGCATTCCACCTGATAGCTGGCGCGGAAAATGCTGTTCAAAGCCTTCCAGCCCAATGAGTTGTATCGCATTAATAACGAGTCGCTGCCTCTCAGCGAGAGGCACGCCATTTATTCGCAACCCAAACTCAATATTGTCGTAGACCGACTTCCAAGGAAATAAAGAAAAGTTTTGAAAGACGATCGCTTTGTCAGGGCCGGGCTCTACAATTTTTTTGCCGCCCAGCAAGACCTGTCCTGAGGTTGGCGCGGTAAGACCCGATGTAATGTGAAGAAGGGTGGTCTTACCGCAGCCAGAGGGGCCAACGATAACAATGAACTCGTTACCTAGAATATGAAAATTGAATGGATCTAGCGCCCTAACTATCCCAGCTGCGCTTTCAAAATCCATACAAACTTCCTCATAAACTAGGTCATTCCGATCCCCGGATTTGCCTTGACTTATCACAGCATTATCTGGCTGGGAGAGCGGCTGCCTTCCGAATCCAGCTCGGGTCGGGCATTTTCATAATCTCAGGAGCAACCTCTTTCATGCGTCCAATTCGAATATAAAACTGAGAGATCTCGTCTAATACTTGATAAACATAGACCTTTTCCCCCGGCTTCCCAATCATTCGCTCAAACTGAGCCTGCATCGGCCACAAATCCATCGCAAGGTCAACCTCTTCCCTAAGAAAGGCCTCCTCAGTTTGGGTTCCGCGAAACTTATCCCACTCCTTGTACAGGGCAGCTGTCCTCGCTTTATCCTTTTGAGCCCACTCGGCGCCCTCAAGAGTCGCGCGTAGCCAGCGAACTGCTGCATCAGGATTCTTCTTCGCAAACTCAGGGTGAATCACCCATACTGACGGGACTTTCACGCCTGCCTCTGTCGCATCGCAAAATACTTTCATTCCTCTTCCGCGAGCAGCAGTCGATTGAGGCGTCCACAGCTGCGCAAGATCGCCATTGCCGGCCATGAAGGCAGACAGCGAGGCTGCTTGTTCGCTCGGGAGCACTTGGATATCGGCCATGGTTCGCCCATATTTTTTGAGGCAGCCCTCGACCATGAAATGCCCAGTTGATGCCGTTGTAACAAATACTTTTGATCCTTTAAGTAAGGCAGGATTCTTTTTGACTCGATCGACATAATCCGGCCGACCAATCAGTTGGTGAATAACGGCCTCTTCACTGATCACACCAGCGATGATGAGGCCCAATTTGAATCCCTGGACTGTTGGCGGTAGGCCAATGTGCGCCACATCCCATTCCGCGGTAGCGGCTGCTTGAACGATTGGGCCGCCAGAGGGGTATACCTTGATGGTGGGATCAAGGCCCCACTTTGCGTAGATCCCCTGGCTCATCGCGGCATACTGCGGAAAAGACGGGTACCAAACTTGCGCCGCGATTCTTATCTTGTCTCGCTGTTGCGCGGACACGCCACCAATAAATCCTACCGCGCATGCAACCGCAACGAAAAGTCGAACGAACGTCGAGAACATTGCCATTTCTCTGCCTCCCCTTGGTTAGATGCTTATTTTTTTAATAACGACTGCCAAGTAACGGTAGATTGAAAGCGCTTACCGAACATTGGGGTAAACCCGAAAAGTATCTCGAGGCTCAGAAACGCGATGTCTAGTGCATTTCAAGTCCGCCCGACAAGTTCACTGATTGTCCTGTCATGTAATCGGACTCGCTCGAGGCGAGGAAAGCAACAAGCTTTGCGACTCCAGCCGGGCTGTCCATGCGCCCGAGAGGAATATCGGCAATCGCCCGCGCTCGTAATGATCCAGCCGCATCCCCAGTAAGCGCAGTAACAGCCCGATCCATCTGATCCCACATATCCGTGTCAACCAGCCCAGGGCAGAAGCAATTCACGTTAATTCGACTAGGAGCTAACTCAAGGGCAAGCGACCGGGTGAATCCGATTACTCCATGCTTCGTGGTCGAGTAAGCGCCGATCGGGGCATAGCGTGACGGGGTTTTTCCCGCCTTCGAAGAGGCGTTGATGATTTTTCCTCCGGTGCCTCTGCTGATCATCTGGGGGGCTATCGCGCGCGCACAAAGCCAATAACTCTTTAAGTTAACTTCAAATAGACGGTCCCATTCCCTCTCTGTCATTTGAAGCATCGGCTTCACGAGATTGATTCCGGCGTTATTGACCAAAATATCTATTTTTCCGAAATGTTGCATCGCAGCCTTGACCATCTGATCAACCTGATCCGCGCTGGCAACATCCACCTGGAGACCGAGGCTGCTTGCACCGTGGTGTCTCACTTGCTCTGCTACGGCCTCCGCGAGTACCCCGTCAATGTCCACAACCACAACATCGGCCCCCTCCCGCGCGAGTCGAAGTGCGATCGCTGCGCCAATCCCGCGCCCAGCGCCGGTAACCAAAGCGGTCTTTCCACCCAAGTCATACATAGAGCACTCCCCTATCTCAGTCTCACCCTGTTTCGCAATACTTTACGCGGACGAGGAAGGGAAGATGTCGAATCCGCCATAGGGCGCCCATCCGCTCCCAGCGATAACGCCCCCATCACAAGGAATCGTGACTCCGGTAATAGCGCGAGACGAGTCTGACAACAAAAAATAGATGACCTCGGCAATTTCGCGCGGTGATAGCAAACGCTTTTGCGGCGTCGCATCGATAATTGGCGAGAGGTCCCGATCTGCCCGACCCGGCGGCCGAAGAAAGGGCGTTTCTGTCCACCCTGGCGCCACCGCATTGACACGCACACCGGACTTTGCCCAATGCACCGCCAGGGACTCCGTAAGGCTCACGACCCCGCTTTTTGCGGCTCCATAGGCCAAAACCGGGCCTGATCTGAATGCCAGTACAGATGCGAGATTAACAATCGCGCCACGACCCAATCGTGCGAGCTCAGACCCAATAACTTTACAGGGAATATACGTTCCGGTGAGGTGCGACTCGAGCAAACGCGACCACTCGGAAACCTCGTAAGTTTCGATCGGCGCCGGTATCGGAGGGACACCTGCACAATTTACCAATCCATTGATGGGGCGATCCAGTGCATTGGCCATCTGGGACCAAGCATCCGAAACCGCGGCCTGGTCAAGGGTACTCGCAACCACGTGTGCGCAACGGCCTTTACGAGACGATAAGTTCGTACTGCATTTCGTGAAATCAATATCAAGAATTCCGACGTAGCCTCCCCGCTCGAGGACTAACTCCGCTACCGCAGCGCCGATACCACTCGCCCCTCCCGTCACAATAATGCTAAGTTGACAGTCACTGATTGATTCGGACATTCTCTACCTCCTCGTATAAACGCATAAAAATTAACTTTGCCTAAGACTGACATCATGAAGACAAACTGGACAGAGCTTTATCACTATAAACATAAAAAAGCCCTGATCACAGGCGGTAACTCAGGACTCGGGTTTGCGATGGCAACTTACCTAGGACTAGCCGGAGCTGAAATTATTCTTCTTGCTCGACGGGAAGAGGCGCTCAAACAATCAATCAATGACTTGCGTGAAAAAGGTATCACGGCAGATTATTTGCCGTGGGATCTCTCCTCTGACGAAGGCGCCTTATTGGCAGCTGAAGCGATCAAACAGAAGTTTGAGTCAATTGATATCTTGATCAATGCAGCCGGCACAAACCTTCGCAGACCATTCGCTGACGTGACTACGGCTGGGTGGAAGTCTGAGTTGAATCTTCACCTAACCGCCCCCTTTTTCTTGGTTCAAGGCCTTGCACCAAAAATGAAAGAAAAGGGATGGGGCCGGATTGTCAATATCGCATCCCTACAGTCTTTTAGAGCTTTCCCAAATAGCGCAGCATACGGAGCTGGTAAGGGCGGGGTTGTCCAATTGACACGAGCGATTGCCGAGGAGTGGTCAAAGCATGGAATCACGTGCAATGCGATCGCACCTGGTCTTTTTAGAACCCCATTAACTGAGGTTGTATTTCAAAATGAGGAAGTGGCAAATCGATTTGCTCTGCAAACCTGCATGGGGCGAAACGGAGAGTACGAAGATATTCAAGGCCTCACACTTTTTTTAACAAGCGATGCAAGTCGTTTTATCACCGGACAGACGATCTGTCTTGATGGTGGATTTACCGCAAAATGACCAACTCACTCGAATACGAATTTATTCCGAGACTTTCTGTTCCCAACTTTGAAGAGTATTTTCAAGAGGAACAGAACCAGAGTCAGAAAATCCGAGCAAGTCGTCGCAGCGTCCTGGATATTCCCTATGGCGACACCGAACGCAGCAAACTTGATATCTTCCCTGGCGCAAGTACAGGACTACCGACGCTCGTCTTTGTGCATGGCGGTTATTGGAGAAGTCGACATAAAGACGAGTTTAGTTTTATCGCCAATGCCGTTGATCAGGCCCAGGCGGGTGTGATCGTTATTGGCTACGATCTATGCCCAACTTACACTGTTCGAGAGATTGTTGAACAAATTCGAAAAGCACTTATTTGGGTTGCTGATAATGCGGATCGTTATGGGTGCCGCGGAGAGGGTTTGGTTCTGTGCGGTCACTCTGCCGGAGCCCATCTTCTCGCTGCACAAATTACAGACTTCTGGCTTGGTAGGGAGTTTTCGCGTGAGCTTATTTCTGCGATGGTCTTGATAAGCGGAATCTACCAGCTCGATCCGGTACTGCAAATTTCTGTCAATAACGATATCCGTCTCACGAGCGATGAAGCGAGGGAATTAAGCCCTATGCGACACTCTCCGGACCCCCTCATTCCGGTTGATATCGTAGTAGGCGACTCCGAGACACAAGGGTGGAAAGCGCAATCAGTAGACTTCTTCAGACTTATTCAGCAACACTCTCCGCTCAGTGCCTTTCATCTCAGGCCGGGACTCAATCATTTCTCGATCCTCAATGAAGTGGCGGCACCTGACCGCTATATTGCTCGCCTTTTGCAGGCTCGCCTCGCCGCAACAGACCGCTGAGAGGCGCTTAGTGGTTCACCAAGAAGGGCTTGAGTAGAATTTTTGCTGAGCCGGAGCGGCCATGATGTAGATCTGAGAATGCTGCCGGACCCTCCTCAAGGGGCCTGCGATCCACCCAGCCGCAGGCGCCGAAAACTCCACGATCCAAATATCGAACGGTATTCTGTAGGTCGACCGTCGTATACGTGTAGGTTCCAAGCAGTGTGATCTCAGCCAGGGTGAGCTTACGCATATCAATGTCACTGGCCCATTCCTGAAGCCCCACATGCATGATGACACCACCGGGTCGGATAGCCTGAAACGCGGTGGATCGCGTGATCGCAGAGCCAACACAATCCACTACCAATTCGTAATGATTTTCGCCACAGCTTTCCGCCGTGGGATCAATCACCTTGCACCGAGTTTCTTCGGCCAGGACCTGTCTTCTCAATGGATTGACTTCGATGACATCGAGCTCAAGAACACCGAAATGCTTCAGTAAAAGTGCCGTAAACATTCCGATCGCCCCACCGCCGATCACCAGCACCCGACATTCCTGCACTGGCCGACGCAGTGCTCGCACCGATAGATCAATTGCGTGGACTGCTGTGGCAGCAGGCTCGGTCAAAGCGGCGGTATCCGAGTCCATTGTTTCTGGAATGGCGATCAGCGACAAGGCCGGAATACTCATGTACTCAGCAAAAGCGCCCGGCCGTGTCATCCCCACCATGGTCCGATTGGCACACAGATTATTACGGCCCTGTTGACAGTACTCACAGCGTCCACAAGTAATCAAGGGGTTCCCCGTCACCCGCGCGCCTTTGTCAAAAAGCGACGACCGGCTCTGCACGACGGTCCCTGCAAACTCGTGCCCAAGAATCAGGCCAGGCTTTCGGCGCGGATCATGGCCATGATAAGCATGCATATCGCTGCCACAGATGCCCACCGCATCAATTCGAAGAATGACTTCATCCGACTCCAGGATTGGCTCCGGATGCTGCTGGATACGAACTTCATTGGGCTGTGTATACACCAACGCTTTCATCATGCTTTCCTTCTCGCTTGGTCTACCGCGCGGTATAACCGCCGTCTACCATGATGGTCTGTCCAGTAATATAGGTTGAAGCGTCGCTGGCCAGAAAAACAGTAATTCCCCACAAATCCTCGAGCTTCCCATTGCGTCCGATTGCCGTGCGTTGAGCGTGATGGGCGGCTAACTCCGCGTTGTTGAATACCGGCGCGGTCAACTCCGTTGGAAAAAAACCGGGGCCAATCGCGTTACAGGTAATGCCCTTTCCCGACCACTCCTGGGCGATTGCGCGGGTAAGTTGCACGACTCCGCCTTTGGCCGCGCCATAGGGAGCGCTATCCGCAAATGCACGATAACTCTGGAGCGAAGCGACGAGCAAAATCCGGCCCCAGCCACGATTGGCCATCTCCGGAGCCAGCGCCTGGGTCAGAAACATAGGCGCGCCAAGATGCACTCTCACTTGCTGATCCCATGTGGCCGGACTGACGCTCTGGAAAGGCTCACGCAGATTTACGCCAGCCGCATTCACCAGAATATCAATCTTGCCGAAACACGCCACCGCTTGCTCGGCCAATTCTTTTATTTTTTCTAAATTGCTGACGTCTCCGCAGATACTCGCAGCAGGAATCGTGTTGTGGCGTAATTCCTGAACCCGCGCTTGAAGCGTCTCAGCTGTTCTTGATACCAAAACCACCGAGGCGCCTGCCCGCCCAAGCGCTTCGGCCATGGTAAACCCAATGCCGCTGCTGCCCCCCGTAACCAGTGCAACCCGATCATGAAGATCGAAAAGCGATTCTGGCCTCATACCTCGACAGGCTGACCTCGATCGAAATTCCGGTCTGGAAAATACTTTGCAAGCCGATCATCTGCGGTGCGCGCGTGGGCTTCCATGCCCTCCAGTCGACTAATGCGGGCCGTTACCTCAGCGATGTCTCGACTGGCCTCACGCGTCATTTTCTGCCAAGTCAATGTCTTCATAAATTTGTGCACTGACAAACCACCTGAATAGCGAGCAGCACCTTTGGTGGGCAGCACATGATTGGGGCCGCTGGCTTTGTCGCCATAGGCCACCGTTGTTTCTTCGCCCAAAAAGAGTGATCCGTAAGCAGTGAGATGACTCAGCCACCAGTCGAGATCTCGGGCGTGGACTTCCAGATGTTCGCTCGCATAGCGATCGGATACCTCCACGAGCTCCTCTCGGGACTCGCAAAAAATCACCTCGCCATAGTCGCGCCACGCCGCACCGGCCGCATCACGGGCCGTTGGCGGAAGTGCAGCAATCAACTGCGGTACCCGCTGCATCACGTCTTGCGCTAACGATTGCGAATTCGTAAAAAGCCAAGCGGGCGACTCATGCCCATGCTCCGCCTGGCCTACCAGATCACTGGCCACAATCGCGGGATCGGCGGAGTCATCGGCGATCACAGCCACTTCCGAGGGGCCCGCAAACACATCGATACCGACTTCGCCGAAAAGCATGCGTTTCGCTTCGGCAACAAATTTATTTCCAGGCCCCACCACAACATCTGCAGGCTTTCCTGTGAACAGCCCATAGGCAAGAGAGGCAATGGCCTGAACGCCCCCGAGGGTCATGATCATGTCGGCCCCGGCAGCTTTAAAGGCGTAAAGGACATACGGGTGCATACCGCCGCCACGAAAAGGGCTCGAGCAGGCGACGATGGTTTTCACGCCTGCTGCTTTTGCGGTGGCCACCGTCATGTAGGCAGAAGCAATGTGAGCGTAACGTCCGGCGGGCGCATAGCAGCCCACCACATTGACCGGGATCACGCGCTGGCCCGCTGTCACACCTTTGTGGACTTCCACTGCAAAATTCTGAATGCTATTTCGCTGCGCAACTGCAAAGTCATAGACCTGCCGGACGGCAAAGTCGATATCCTGGCGCACACCAGAGGGCACCTCTGCCAGAGCGCTATTGATCGCCGCATCCGACATCAGGATTTCGCCGGACCACTGATCGAGCTCCTTCGCATAACGGCGAACAGCATCCTCACCCCCTTGGCGAATCTGCTGCAGCATCTCGCTGGCGACCCGCTGGGCCGTTGCAGTCTCTGTAGAAGGATTTTTTTCTGCTTTTTTTAAATAAATTACTGCCATATCACGTCATCTCTTAAAGTTTTTGTGGCGGGGCATTGCCCCGCCACATCCGCATTAGTTTGTGCGGTTTGCAAAGTCCCGAAGGGTTTTATCGGAATTCACCATTTTGATGAATTCGTCAGTAATGTAGGCATTTGCGGCGGGAACATCGGTAATTGCGCCCGTGCCCTTGATGAACTCAGCCATCGCGGTAAACCAGCCATCCATCTGTGAGTTTCCCTTCGAGCGATCCATAATTCGAAGTTGCCCAGCCAGATCGAAGGTCGGACGAGTGTCGAATTCTTTTCGCATCGAAGCCTCTGAAATGCTCACTCCTCCCTGCTCATAGAATTTTTTCATCATTGCAATTGCCTCGTTACGATTGGCGCCCATCCAGCGCCAAGCCCGGAGGTAAATGGCGAGAAACTTGGCGACGTTTTGGGGGCTCTCCTTGGCGTAATCCCCCCGGACCACAATCGCGCCCGGAACGAATGCGCCCCCGTCCTTACCACTACAGATCACCCGGCTGCCCGCTTTCTCTTCAACCGTATAAATATTAGGCGCCCAGAGGCCGGCCAAATCGGCATTTCCAGATGACATGGCCGAAATAATTTCAGCCTGCCCCATATTGCGCATGGTGACATCGGACTTCGATAGGCCAAATTTCTTCAAGCAAGACTGCACCGCATAGTCGCCAGTCGAATTTGCCGTCAAGACAATTGTTTGTCCTTTGATCGACTGAGGATTCGCTGAAAATGCTGCTGCTGTTTTGCCGCTCGCCACAAGGGCATTGCCCGCTGATTCATCGTTGGAGAGGGCGATGGTTCTGAGGCCAAAACGCACGTGTCCCAACACCGCCGGTACCCCGCCAGTGCCGCCGATATCCCAAGATTTTGATGCGGAGGCCGCGATCTGGGGCACACCGGCCGGGAATGTACTAAAGGTAGGCTTTAAGCCTAGCTCTGCCCACCAGTTGCGCTCGGTCGCAATATAAAACGGGAGTGCCCAATAGACTGCAGGCTGATAACTCACTTTGATCTCAGTGAGACTCCCCTGAGCATTGACAGGTTTTACCGCAAATAAAGCCAAGGCGCTTAGCGCGCATGCAAGTTTGTAACGGTGCTTCATTTTCCCTCTCCTTTTTTAAAAATTACTGATCGTCTCCCAGATGCTGCTCACGCAGAAGCCTCCAGATATGGCTCCTCAGGTGGACAAACGATCCCAAATCCATGACATCTTCAATCCGCGGATGGTCATCCCAACGCTCTTCTTCGCGTACCGTTTTGATATCGATGATTTCACGAATCAGACCGGGCCGCCGCGACATCACCACCACTCGGTCGGCGAGATAAACCGCCTCCTCTACCGAGTGGGTAATGAACAATACCGTTTTTGGATTCTTTCTGGCGAGCCGCACAAGCTCCTCTTGCATGACCACCCGGGTCTGCGCGTCGAGCGCGCCGAAGGGCTCATCCATGAGCAAAACGCCCGGATCAAGGACATAGGCCCGGGCAATCGCAACCCGCTGCTGCATGCCCCCCGAAAGCTGATGCGGGTAGGCCTGCTCATAACCCGACAGGCCCATCATTGAAATAAATCGATTGACCCGATCATCAATTTCCGCCTGGCCCAGCCCCATCGCCCGCAGGCCGAACGCTATGTTTTCAAACACGGTCTTCCATGGAAACAGCGCGAACTGCTGAAAGACCACGGCACGCTCTGGCCCGGGCCCAGTCACCTCTTCGCCATTGACCAGCACACGGCCACTGCTGGGCTGATCCAGGCCTGCCGCCATTCGCATGCAGGTGGTCTTACCGCAGCCGGACGGCCCCACGATGGCGACGAACTCCCGATTGGCGACCACCAGGTCAATCCCTCCGACTGCCAGAAACTCCTTGCCGCCTTGCACAAAGGCGCGCTGGACTGCCTCAAAACGTATATCCGCCATCAGTGAACCTCTTGGTAACGATTAAATCGCCGTTCAAGACGGCGCAACAAAATGTCAATCAGCAAACCGACAAGGCCAATCGCGATCATGCCGGCCATCACAATCTGGGTCTGAATACTGGCCTGGCCCTTGACCATCATGTAGCCCACGCCACTGGAGGCCACAATCAACTCTGCGCCGACCAAGGATTGCCAGCCCAACCCCGCAGAAATCCGAAGGCCCGCCACGATCGAGGGAAGTGCCGCAGGAAAGAGCACCTGAGTCATCAGGCGAATAGGGCCTGCCCCCAACATTTTGGCGGCCTCAATGTACTTGCGGTCTACATAAATCGCGCCGCGATAGGTATTGATCAGAACCGGTGGAAATGCGCCCATGAAAATGACCAACGTGGGGCCGCCGATGCCGGTGCCAAACCACAGCGCTGCGAAGGGTACCCAGGCAATCGGTGCGATAAATCGAATGCTTTCAAAAATTGGGGTGACCAAAAGTTGAACGCCCCGGGACAAAGCCATCAACAATCCAAGCGGGATTCCAATCGCAACCGCAAGTAAAAATCCGTTCAGGAAGCGACGCAAACTCGACAGTAAGTGTTGCCCCAGCGCAAAGCCAGCAAATGGCTCTTGGGTCAGCCGAATAAACTGGAGTACGACTTCGTGCGGGGCCGGGAGAAATCGACGTGGGGTGATGCCTGAGAAGACCGCCAGATACCACACCCCAAGAAAAAGCAGCACTCCAACAAGCGACAGGCGCAGGGTCTGCTGCCAGCTATTGCTTGAATGATCAACAATCATACCGGCCTCCATGGGATCGCCATGCGTTCAAGTCGGCCAAGAATGAATGTCATGAGCCAGCCGCACAAGGCCACAAAAACCATTCCCACTAAGATCATCGGCGGGTTGATGTCTTGGGCCGCCTGATTCAGGATTGAGCCCAATCCCAGCACGGCACCAACCAACTCTGACGCCACGAGTGTTGTCCACGATGCCTGAAGTGACAGTCGCATGCCCGTAAAAATCATGGGCATGGCAGCGGGGATGAGCACCTCGAAGTAATACGCTCGGCCGCGAATACCCAACATGCGGGCTGCTTCGCGTTGCGGTACCTCGAGCGAGCGGATACCTGTGAACGTGTTGATCACCGACGGCACAAACGCAGCAACAAAAATCACCATCACTTTGGCGCTGTTTTCCAGCCCAAGCCAGACGATCGCCAGCGGGATCCAGGCGAGAGGAGGAATGGGTCTCAACGTCAAAAAAATCGGATTCACCAGCGCTTCGACTTTTCGACTGGCACCCATGAAAATGCCCAGGGCAATTCCCAGAGCCGCAGAGATCGCAAAACTCAACGACACCAGGAGCACGCTCTGCACGATGTGTTGATGCAGTCGGCCGTTGCCATAGCCCTGAATCAGGATCTGACGAAATGCCTCAGCAGTCTGTGTGGGCGTCGGAAAACGCGTGGGCGAGATCCATTGCCACCACTCCGACACCGCGAACCAGGCCAGCAGCGTGCCCAACAAAAACACAGGGGGGTAGAGATAACGTACAAAGGGCGGCAACGGCGAGACTCCTTCGGCGAGCGGTGGACCGATCCTAGACGCGGGCCCCGCCCCTGTCAACTAGGTCATATATATGACCTAGACTCCGCCCAGGGGAATCCGGAACAACCCTTGCCCCGCTGGTGGCGCAAAGCGCTGGCCAGGGGGCCTATCATGCCAATCGAATCGAGAGGAGCCGAGCATGTCGCAGATCATCTATCTGAATCAGGTCCATATTGAATTTGGTGCCCTGAGCCACCTGCAAAACAGTTGCGTACAACACAAAATTGACCATGCGCTGATCGTGACCGATCCCGGTATCAAGGCAGTCGGGATACTGGACAAGGTACTCCTTCAGTGCGCCGCAGCAGGACTTAAGGTTTCAGTTTTTGATCAGACACCCTCAAATCCGACTGAACGGGCCGTGCATGCTGCCCGCGCGATTTATGTTGAACAAGGCTGTAACGGCCTGATTGCTCTTGGCGGCGGCAGCGCCTTGGATTGCGCCAAAGGGGTCGCGATCGCCGTACATCATCCCGGACCCTTAAAGACCTATGCGACCATCGAAGGAGGCTCCACAAAAATTACTGCCAACTTACCGCCGCTCATCGCGATCCCCACAACGGCGGGCACCGGCAGTGAGGTCGCCCGCGGGGCCATCATCATTGTTGAAGACGGCCGAAAGCTTGGATTTCACAACTGGCACCTGGTGCCGAAAACCGCCCTGCTGGACCCGGAACTCACCCTTGATTTGCCCCCAAAACTCACCGCTGCAACCGGCATGGATGCCATCACCCACTGCATGGAAACTTTTATCTCAGCAGCTTTCAATCCACCGGCAGACGGCATCGCCTTAGACGGCTTAAGCCGAGGCTGGAGTTGCATCGAACGGGCGGTACGCGATGGAAAAGACCGCGAGGCACGGCTCAATATGATGAGCGCGAGCATGCAAGGTGCGATGGCATTTCAAAAGGGATTGGGTTGCGTTCACTCGCTGAGCCACAGCCTGGGCGGCATCGATCCGCGGCTGCATCATGGCACGCTGAACGCAATCTTTTTGCCAGCAGTGCTGACGTTTAATCGTGAAGCGGAATCGGTCAAACGAGAATCGCGGATGCAACGCATGGCTGCCGTGATGGGGCTTGAAAATGCCAATGACATTCCGCTGGCGGTCAAGGAGTTGAATGCGCGAATCGGACTGCCCAGTGGACTGGCGGCCCTCGGTGTAAAGGCAAACCAGTTCCCCGACATCATCCGCGGCGCGATGGCGGACCACTGCCATCCCACCAACCCACGGCCCGCTACCGCCGCCGACTACGAATCCCTGCTGGCGGCCTCGCTCTAAGCCCAAGGGGCCCGCCCGGGCCCCAAGTCATATATATGACCTAGTTGACAGGGGGCCGGCCCGGCGACTAGCATGGATCCGTTGGCAGCCTAAGGAGCACAAATGATTCACGTTGTATTGCATGACGCAAAAGACACGGTCGCCGTTGCAGTGGTGGAAGGCATTAAGCCCGGCGTGGAACTGAACGCCTGGATCATGGACGAGGATCGCACTGTCACGGTGAAAGCCATCCAGGAGATCCCCATCGGCCACAAGGTAGCCCTCAAGGACATGTCTGTGGGAGATACGGTCTTTAAGTACGGCATTGATATCGGCAAGGTGGTGGCCCCCATCAAAGCCGGAGAGCATGCCCACGTTCACAACATCAAGACCAAGCGCTGGTAAGCCGCGCAAAAAATAAAGGACCCATCATGTCGGTTGTTTCAAAAAATACTACGTTCTGGGGCTATCGCCGCGATAACAAGCGTGTCGGTGTCCGCAATCACGTCATCATCCTTCCACTTGATGATCTCTCCAATGCTGCCGCAGAGGCCGTTGCAGTGGCCATCAAGGGCACCATGGCGATCCCCCATCCTTACGGACGCCTTCAATTTGGCCCGGACCTGGATCTCCACTTTCAGACACTGATTGGCACCGGCTGCAACCCAAATGTTGCCGCGGTGGTGGTGATCGGCATTGAGGATGGCTGGACCAAGCGCGTTGTTGACGGAATCGCAGCGACTGGAAAGCCGGTTGTGGGATTTGGCATCGAGGGCCACGGCGATCACAACACCATCATGCGGGCCTCAAAAGCAGCGAAGGAATTTGTTCAGTACGCCACCGGGTTACACCGGGTTGAGTGCCCGATCCAGGAGCTCTGGGTCTCCACCAAATGTGGTGAATCGGACACCACCTCAGGCTGCGGCGCCAATCCCACAGTGGGCAATGCCTTCGATAAATTACATCCGCTGGGCACCACCCTGGTCTTCGGCGAGACCTCAGAACTCACCGGGGGCGAGGCAATCGTGGCCGCCCGATGCGCCAATGACAAAGTCAGAGAACGGTTCATGTTCATGTTCAATCGCTACCAGGACATGATCAATCGCTGGAAGACCACGGATCTCTCCGAGTCGCAGCCCACCAAGGGCAACATCGCGGGCGGCCTGACCACCATTGAAGAAAAAGCGCTTGGCAATATTCAGAAAATCGGCAAGAAATGTACGGTGGACGGAGTTCTGGACAAGGCGGAAATCCCATCGCATGCCGGCCTCTGGTTTATGGACTCTTCCTCGGCGGCCGCTGAGATGGTCACACTTTGTGCCGCCTCGGGCTATGTGGTGCATTTCTTTCCCACTGGCCAGGGCAATGTCATCGGTAACCCCATTCTTCCCGTGATCAAGCTTTGCGCGAACCCGCGGACGGTGCGGCTCATGTCCGAGCATATTGACGTGGATTGCTCGGGCCTCTTACAGCGCGAGATGACACTCGATCAAACGGGCGACAAGCTATTGGAGTGCATGATGGCCACCGCCAATGGCCGCTGGACCGCTGCCGAGGCGCTCGGCCATCGAGAATTCGTGCTCACCCGGATCCACGAATCTGCATGAGCCAATCTCATTGGCATGAAAAAGGGTCAGCGTGCTGACCCTTTTTTTAACGGCTTGTTTTGTTTTTCTTGGATATCTGACTTACGGCCTAACTGGGTTTGGTGCCTCAATCGTGGCACTGCCATTGATCGTGCAATTCGTACCACTAAAAATTGCCGTCGCGCTGATGCTGGCGATGGATCTAGTAGCCGGTTTTCTTTTTGGCCTCAAAAACCGAAAAGACATTCAATTTCGAGAGGCCAGGCCGTTAATCATCTGGATGATGCTCGGCATGACACTGGGCGTGACCCTGCTGGTCAAGGCACCGGAGCCGCTGCTACTGGTGGTGCTCGGATTGTTTGCGGTGATGCAGAGTTTTCGGGGGCTGAGAACCCTATCGGCCCAATTCATTCCGATCGCTGACCACTGGCGGATGTTTTACGGAACCATCGGTGGCGTCTTCTCTTCGCTCTTTGGCACCGGTGGCCCCCTCTACATTATTTATATTGCGCGACGACTGGCCTCTGAAGCGAGTCAGAGGGCGACGGTTGCATTTTTGATTTTTGTGGCAACACTCGGTCGGCTCGTGCTGTTTGTCATCGCCGGGCTCGTTTTTGATCCAAAGCTTGGGCCTTATCTGATGGTGTGCCTGCCGGTCAGTCTGCTGGGGGTGTACACCGGAAGCCAACTGCGACGTCGACTGCAGCTCAAACACCTTCGCCAGCTGGTCTGGCTGATTGTCGGCCTGGCGGGGATCTCTCTTTTGGTACGAAATCTCCCGAAACTCCCGGCACTCTGGGCCCTCTAAGGCACTGCGTGGACCGTTGCACATGCGGGGCTCGGCGCCGCACGTCCGCCACTATGCCGCGGCGGGCTCAGCCTGAAGAATAGTCTCGCCGGGTTTCACGCGTGTAAATTGCACCGGGGTCCACTGAAGATCAAGATGGTCGTCCCGTGCACGAACGGTGGTGAAGGCAGACTGCTCCAAATGTCGAGTTTCAGGAAAGTCCTCCCGGTAATGAGCGCCCCGTGAATCCTCACGCGCTAAGGCGGCGGTAGCAATCACACGGCTGACATCAATCAGATTTCGCAAGTTAAGCCAGTCATGCCAAGACAGGTTAAAGGCGCGATCCGATTGCGCAAGCCCCACGGAATGCAATCCTTGCGCCAGCATCTGAAGCTCGGTCTGGGCCTGCTGCAGATCTGTGCTGGAGCGAAGAATTCCGACCCGCTCCCACATCGTGGCGTAAAGCCGCTCACGAATTTCTTCCAAGCCTTTGCCTTGCTGTTGAAAAGGCCGCTCGTGCTGCGCAACGCTCTGTGCGATCGCCTGCTCATCTGCAGGAACAAACTTTTGCTGCTGCTGGATCCATCGGGCCATACTCTCTCCGGCGATACCACCAAAGACCGTAGAGTTGGCAACGCCGTTTCCTCCGAGCCGGTTCGCACCATGAACACCGCCGGTATCTTCGCCTGCGGCAAACAGGCCAGGAAGCTCAGTGCTGCAGTCTGGCGCAAAAACGACTCCTCCCATCATGTAGTGGGCAGTGGGTACCACCTCCACCAGGCCGCCTGCAAGATCAAAGCCACAGTCGGCACATCGCTCCACCATGCCTTTGAATGCCTTGCTGACATTTTCGGGGCCAAGATGTGACATCTGGATGAATACGCCACCGTTGGGGGATGCACGGCCGGCGCGCATCTCTGAATAGATTGATCGGGATACGATATCGCGCGTAGCACGCTCACCACGCGGATCATAGTGATGCATGAACCGCTCCCGTTGGCCGTTTAACAGATAGCCGCCCGCGCCGCGTAAGCCCTCTTCGATGACGGTACCCGTCATGCGTGTGCCACTTCCGGCGAGCAACCCCGTCGGATGAAACTGCACCATCTCCATATCACGCAACGCTAGGCCAGCCCGCAATGCCATTGCCAGACCATCACAGCTTTTGTCGCCCGAGGGGGTGTGATAGCGATACATCGTCGGGCCGCCTCCGGTTGCCAGCAAGACGGCCTTGGCGCGAACAAAAACAAACTCGCCATCGCGCATATCGATCATCAGGACTCCGGCCAGCTGCTGGCCATCTGCAGTCTTAATGAATTCGATGGCGCGATGCTCCTCCAGGCGTTGAATATTGCGGGCCCAGACCTGCTCGGCAAGCCGATTGATAATCTCAATGCCGGTCAGATCGCCTTTGTGAACCGTACGATCAAACGTCTGGCCAGCGAACGCTTTTTGATGAATCGTGCCATCCGGATTGCGATCAAAAAAACAGCCCAGCTCGTTTTCGAGCTCGTGAATGCGCTCCACCGCCTTGGTGACCAGCGTCCAGGCCAACTCTTGATCAGCAAGCCATTTACTGCCTTCGATGGTGTCCATGAAATGGCGTTCCACCGAATCCCCTTCGGCCAGGGCCACGTTATAACCCCCCTGGACCATTCGGGTGCAGCCACATTTACCCAGCAGCCCTTTCACTGCCACTGTGATCGAGGCCTGCGGGGCAAGTTGATGCGCGTGCAGCGCCGCAAACAGTCCGGCGCCACCAGCGCCCAGAATCAAGATATCCGTGGACTGAGTCCTCATCGGCCCACCCCGAGCTCTGCCAGCACCTTATCGCGCTGGGCTGCGGTATGAGCGCGAACCGTGTCGTAGAGGCTACCGCCGTGGCTGTCCATACCCACCAGCAAGGGCCCAAACTGCCGAATCCGAAAACGCCATAGCGATTCAGGATTCAGGTCGTCCATATCGACATCCTCAATCTGCTCGATCCAGGTCGTCTCCAGGGCGGCTGTTCCGCCAATGATCGCTAGATACGCGCCCCCCAGCTCGCCAAAGGCGGCCTTTGAGTCTTCGCGCATTCCCCCCTTGCCCACAATCAGCCGCACACCATATTGCGTCATGAGTGGCCGTGTAAACCGCTCCATCCGATCAGAAGTCGTGGTACCCACGCATACCGCCGCATAGCCCGCCGGATACTGTGCGCTCACCGGCACCTTCTTGACATTCGGCGCAGTGTGAATCACCGCATGCCCCCGCAGATCAAATTTGGTTTTGCGTCCACGATCAAAAAGGTGAATCTGTGTCGCATCTCGAATACCAAATAGCGTCTGCTCAAGCGTGACCGTGTCGTTGATGCGAAGCTGCCGAACTTGCGCTTCGGTAACTGGCATCTGAAAGGTGTGGTGGGCCATGGATTCTTTTTCAATAACCGTAATGAATGCCGTCGGCCGAGAATTGCGCCGATGCACGACGGGCCGAATGACACTGCATATTGACGGCGACCGGATTCATGGTGATGTGGGTTGCAGCCATCTCCACGTGAACAGCAAACGCCGTGCCGTCGCCGCCAAGGCCCTGGGGCCCGATGCCCAAGTGATTGACGGCACTGGTGAGTTCGCGCTCCAAAGCAGCGCCCTCCGCGTCGGCACAGACCGAGCCCAGGGCGCGGGTGGCCGCTTTTTTTGCCAGCGCCACACACAGATCGCTGGTTCCTCCGACACCAACACCCACAATGGTCGGCGGACAGGTCTTGCCGCCCGAGGCAATGACCGAATCAATCACAAAGGTTTTGACCGCGGCAAGGCCCTCAGCCGGAATCGCCATGCGCAAATATGAATTGTTTTCTGATCCGCTGCCTTTGGGCACCATCTCAAGCCGCACATATTCCCGCGTATCAACAAAATCGAAATGAATCACGGGCACTTCGATGCCGCAAGAGGTGTGTTCGTTTTTTCGGGTGATTGGATGCACGACCGAAGACCTGAGCGGATATTCTCGCGTGGCGCGCTCACATCCCTTTCGTATCGCTGACTTGACTGCTGCCCCGTCGAACACTACATCACGCCCGATCCAGACGTTGTAGATGGGAATGCCGGTATCTTGGCAGAGCAGATTGTCAGTCTCTTCGGCGACCGAGATATTCCTGATCATGGTCGACAAAATGCCCTTCGCAGTTCCATTGGTCTCGCGATCTGACAGGGCCTGAAATCCGGACTTGATGTCCGGCGGCAGCGCCTTCAGGGCGCGGATATAAAGCTCTTTGGCAGCCTCTTCAATTAAATTCGGCGAGAGTTGAAACATCAGTTCACCAAGCTGTAGAGAAATAAAAATCCTGTGACCCCAGAGGTGATCACGGTTGCCGTAATCCAGCCCGACCGCACGCCCCGCCAAGGGCCAAACTCGATCAGCAGCAGTCGGGCACCGCCCACAAGATGCAATGTCAGCAGCACGACCAGTCCCCACTCGGCAAATTTCACGATCAGGGAATCGGTGAGCCGCAGGGCCCGATCCAATTCAGACTCCCCGCGGATCGCCTGCGCGAGCACAAAAAAATGCAGCGGCAAAAAGATCGCCAGCCCCAGGCCAGAGAGCCGATGCATCAGAAACGCTGTGTAAGACAGCGGGCGGGGCCGCAACGACTTCATGAGGCAGTCACCGCCCAAACCGCGGTCAGGCCCAGCACCAGAATCAGTGCGGCAAACCCCCGTGTCAGCAGCTGCGCAGTGGATGGCTGCATCCCGCCCCATTCTTCAGCGATTTTCTGCAGGCCCAGGGGCACGTGAATGACACAGGCCAGCACAAACACTGCGTAGAACAGACCCAATCCAATATTGCCCTGCGTACGGCCAAGAATCTCTGCAGCGGTCAGGCCGCCACGCATGGCGTACAGAATCAAGCCAAGGTGAATGAACACGAAGACCATCAACACCATGGCGCTGATGCGCTGCCAGTACCAGGCGCGGGCCTGTGCGATTGCCGTTGATGCCATCTCAGAGCGCCCCCTTGGCGGCCAGCCGGCCCACCTTCTTTTTCAGTCCTGCAATGCCTGCGGTTGGCGAAATGCGCTTCGGGCAGCGCTCAGTGCACGAGAAGTGGCTATGGCAGGCATGGCAGCCCGCATCTCCTGCGACTGCCCGCAGCCGCTCGAGCTGTTGAGTGTCGCGCTCGTCATTGGCCAGCGTCCAGGCACGGTTTAATGCGGCAGGCCCAAGGTAATCGGGGCGCCATGCGACAACATCACAGGAGCTGTAGCAAACGCCGCAGCCGATGCATTCAATTCCTGCATCAACCGCACGCCGCTGGGCCGATTCAGGCTTCACTCTCGCGAAATCATCTTGGCGTGTTGCGTCACCCTTAAACTGGCCTTTCGCACGGGCCCACTTATCAAAAAACTCAGTCATATCAGTGACCAGATCTTTGATGATCGGAAGGTTGGCCAGAGGCGCGATCTCCAGCTCAGCAGATTCGTCGATGACTTTGCTCACGTGGGTACGACAGGTCCAGCGGGCCTGGCCATTGACCCGCATTGCACATGATCCACACATCCCCACTCGGCAAGCAAATCGATAGCTCAATGTTGGATCGAGCGATCGCTGGATATATGTCACAACATCCAGAATCGTTTGGCTCGCAGCCCTCGGCACCTCGTAGCGTTGAAATCCGCCGGCTGCAGCACCGCGCCAGATGCGCACTGAAATCAGCGGTGAATTATTCAACGACATCTCGGTGGACATATTCGTGATGGTGGGTATTGACATGGGAGATTCGCCACTCGACCGGCTGCCGATTAAACGTCAAGGCAATCCTGCGAATTTCCAACACGGGATCGCCCACCTTCAGACCGAGTAGCTTTCCCGTGGCTGCATTGACGCTTGCCGCGCGGACACGCTCATCGATACGGAGAACATTGACCGAAAAAGCATCCAAATACAGCCGGTACAGCGTATTCGGCCGATCGCGAACCAACTCCTCCGTCATGCCCTTAAACCGTCGGGCTGCCAAGGTGATGGTATCCACGATCACCGGCCGGCCCTGCATGGAGAGCAGATTCTTGATTCTGATGACGTCGCTATGCACCGGAATTGCAAGCTTTTCTGCGGCAGTTCGGTCTGCCTTTGCAAAGCCAAACTGAAGCAACGAGATCTCAGGATAGCTGCGGGGGCCATCGTGGGGGCTGATGTTGAAGAATTGAAAAAACTGACGGGGCCTGCTGTGACTCGCCACAAACGTGCCCAAGCCCTGGCGTCGCACCAACAGATGATCGGCCACCAGCGCATCAATGGCCTTGCGCAGGGTGCCAATTGAGACACCAAACCGATCGCAGAGCCGCTTCTCTGAGGGAATGGCCTCATCCGGCCGCCACTCCCCCCGCTCCAATGCCTCCAACATCTGGCGCTGAACCGATTCATAAAGGGGCATCTCAGCCGCCAACGCATCCCAACCGTTCATGGCCCCATCGTACCCAAACCCGCCAAGAGATACAACTCATATAGTTGACTGGCGGGACCGGGACCCGTAGCATGATCCGATCAGGCCCTGTGCGGCGCGGAGCAGTCGATGGCATCAGTCGTGATTACCGAATTTATGGACGCCCCAGCAGTTGCGGCCCTGTCCGCCCAACTGACGGTCACCTATGATCCCGGCCTCGTCGATCAGCCGGAGCGGCTGCGGGCCCTGCTCGTCTCGGCGGACGCCCTGATCGTGCGCAATCGCACCCAGGTCAACCGCGAACTGCTGGCATCGGCACCACAACTGCGGGCGGTCGGACGACTCGGTGTCGGGCTGGACAATATTGACGTGCCAGCCTGTGCAGAGCGGAGCATCACCGTCATTCCTGCGACCGGCGCCAATGCACAGGCAGTGGCCGAATACGTGCTGGCCACCACCCTCATGCTGATTCGTGGTGCTTACCAAACCACCGCCGCAGTCGCCAACGGCCAGTGGCCGAGGGCAGCGTTTTCCAATGGCCATGAGCTGCACGGCAAAGTCATGGGGCTCGTTGGCTTTGGCACGATTGGGCGACGGGTCAGTGACCTGGTAAAGCCCTTTGGTATGCAGATCATGGCGTTTGATCCCGCACTGCCTGCCGAACACGAGGCCTATCGGCTGCATCAGGTCGCCTGTTGCCCGGACCTGGAGCTGCTGCTGAGCAAGGCAGATGTTGTCAGCCTGCATGTGCCATTGACGCCATCAACGCGGCATTTATTCAACGCAAAACGGCTGGCACAGATGAAGCCCAACGCCGTATTGATCAATACGGCACGCGGCGGCATTGTGGACGAGCGCGCCTTGATCGACGCGCTGCGCGAGGAGCAGCTCGCAGGCGCGGCGCTCGATGTCTTTGATCATGAGCCCCCGCTGGCGGGTCAGTTGCCTGCCGATCACCCCCGACTGATTCTGACGCCCCATATCGCCGGGCTGACGCAGGAATCCAATACACGCGTCTCCACGATGATTGCCGAACGAATTGCCGCCTTCTTCATCAACGCTACCCCGCCCGCATGAGAGTTTCCATCGAAGAAGTCCGCCGCCTGTGCGCAAACGCATTCAGAGCTCACGGGGTGGCCCCCCATCAGGCCGAGCCCACGATTGATGCCTTGCTGCTCGCCGAGTCCCAAGGACTTGTCTCTCATGGACTCTCCCGTGTGCCGATGTATCTCGCCCATGTGCGGCACCACCGTGTGGATGCAACAGCAGCACCCAAAATCAGAAAACGTTCTCCATCGGCCGTGCTCGTCGATGCGGGCAACGGTTTTGCTTTTCCTGCCTGCGCGACCGCGATCACTGCAGCAATCGAACAGGCCCACCAGACTGGAATCTCGATTGCCGCAGTCACCAACAGTCATCACTTTGGGGTTGCAGGCAATCATCTGCTCAAGATCGCAGAGGCGGAAATGGTCGGCTGGGCCATGGGAAACTCGCCTGCCGCCATGCCCGCCTGGGGCGGAAAACGCGCAATTTTCGGCACCAATCCGATCGCTGCGATTTTCCCTCGCCGTCAGACGGATCCTTTACTGATTGACTTGTCGTTGTCCGAAGTCGCGCGCGGCAAGATCATGGTTGCCGCAAAGGCAGGCAAGCCCATCCCAGAGGGCTGGGCTCTCGATGCCGCAGGTAATCCCACCACCGATGCGAAAGCCGCGTTGATGGGCATGATGCTGCCGATGGGGGGTGTGAAAGGAGCAATGCTCGCACTGATGGTGGAGTTGATGGTGACCGCGCTCACCGGCGCCCACTTTGGTGCCGAAGCGGATTCTTTTTTCGTCGACGATGGAAACCGGCCCCAACTCGGACAAGTCTTTCTCGCCATTGATCCACGGGCGCTCGCCGGTGATGAAACGTATCACGCTCGATTTGCGGATTTGACCACCGCAATGCTGTCTGATCCTGAGGTTCGGCTGCCCGGTTCACGACGATTCGACCTCGCTCGGCAGGCTGCCAGAGATGGCTTGGAATGCTCAGAAGAGTGGATGGCGCAGGTTCGTGCGCTCGGCGAAGGCTCAGGCCAATCGTCATGAATGTGGAGCATTGGCTGCCCGATATCTGCGAACTCGCCACGCAGGCCTCCCAGCTGGCGTTACAACGGTTTCGTGAAGGATCACGCCACATCGAAAAGGGGCCCGGCGACTGGGCCAGTGAGGCCGATCTTGAGGTTGAAGAGTTAATTCGCAGAGGATTGCATCACATTGCTCCCGGCACTCTGGTGCACGGCGAAGAGACTGGGCCGGTGGGTGCGAGCGCCAGCCGATTCATCTGGCACGTGGACCCCATTGATGGCAGTGCGAATTTTTTACGAGGAATACCGCATTTCGCGACCGTGCTCTCTCTGTCAGGGATTGATGAAGCGGGCCAAGAGCATATTCTGATGGGGGTGACATCCGACCCCTGCCGCAGGGAATTATTTGTGGCCTCAGCCGCTCAGGCCACCACGCTCAATGGCGCTGATGTTCGCGTTTCAAATGTTTCTCAGGGGCTAAAAGCCTTGCTCGCAGTCGTTACGCCAAAGCCCAACAGCGCGCACGTCGATCATTTTGAAGCGTGGTTTTCTCGCCAACTGCGGTCCTTCGGAGGAGTGCGGCGCAGCGGTGCGATGGCCCTTGATCTGGCCTGGGTCGCCTGTGGGAGGCTCGATGCTTTCGGCGGTATTGATCTTGCGCCTTGGGATATTCGTGCCGGCCTGCTGCAGGTGATGCAATCGGGCGGCGTCGTTGAATCGAACACCCCGATTAGGTCATTCCCTAACCAGCCACCAACGCAGATGTGTTTAGTGGCAAATTCCGATTCACTCATCAAGCTTTTAATAGGAGACAACAATGGCCAATCAAACTAAACGGCACGCGAACCGATTTCTACTCGCAGCCCTGATGGGGTGCGTGACCTTGGGCCTGACCGCCTATACGGCCCCTGCAAACGCACAGGCCTTTCCCAATAAGCCCGTGAGACTCATTGTTCCGTTTGTCGCCGGTGGCGCCACCGACATCGTGGCTCGGCTCGTCGCCCAAAAATTATCAGCCGCCTGGGGCCAGCCGGTTGTGGTTGAAAACCGTGGTGGTGCAGGCGGAAACATCGGGGCCGACGCGGTCGCGAAATCTCCTGCCGATGGCTACACGATTCTGGTGACCTCCGGGAGCATCGTGACGGTGAATCCCCACATGTACGCCAAGATGCCCTTTGATGCGAAAAAAGATCTCGCACCGATTACGAATCTTGCCAGCGGTCCCCAGGTCCTTGTGGTCCATCCGGCTGTGCCTGCGAAAAACGTCAAAGAATTGGTTGCACTTGCAAAGAGCAAGCCCGGTCAATTGAATTTCGGCTCTGCTGGAATCGGTAGCCAGGTGCATATGGCAGGAGAAGCATTCGTCTATGCGGCTGGCATCGAGGCCCAACACATTCCTTATAAGGGTGAGGCTGTCGCGTTTACTGACCTGGCAGGCGGCCAGGTGCAATTCATGGTGGGCAATATCGCTGGCGCGACGGGCCATATTCAGTCGGGCCGAATTCGTGCGCTTGGTGTCACCAGCGCAAAACGCTCGCCACAGCTGCCTGATGTTCCCACCGTCGCGGAGGCGGGCCTTCCCGGCTTTGAAAATACGGGATGGTTCGGATTCATGGCGCCCGCGGGTACTCCCAAACCCATTATTGACAAGATCCATGCCGACACGGTGAAAGTCTTGACTGACCAGGAGGTCAAAGATCGTCTCACCCAGCTGGGCATGGCACCCGTGGGGAACTCACCGGCGGACTTCGGCAAGGAAATCGCGGTGGAATATGAACGCTGGGGTAAGGTGGTATCGGCCCGAAAACTAACGGCCAATTAATCAGATGCCCGACAGTGGGTGTGGTGGCCGACTACACCCGCCCACGCCAGGGCACGAGCCGCCGCTCCAGCCACCGCATCATCAAGTCGAACACATAAGCAACGACGCCGATCACAATAATGCCCATGATCACGATATCAGTTCTCAAAAAGTTGGAAGCATTGAGCACCATCTGCCCAAGTCCCACATTGGCTGCCACCATCTCAGCTGCGACGAGCGTCGTCCAGCCGAATCCGATCGCAATCCGCATGCCCACCAAAATTTCAGGAAGGGCCGCCGGCAGAATCACATAACGCACGACTTGCTGATAATTTGCACCCATCGAGTAGGCCGCGTGAATCTGCTCTGAGGTGGCGCTTCGAATGCCAGAGCGGGCCGCCATGGCAAGAGGCGCGAAGCAGGCCAGATAAATCAGCAGTACTTTCGGAAGCTCATCAATCCCAAACCAAATGATGATCAGGGGAAGATAGGCCAGCGGTGGCAACGGCCGATAAAACTCAATCGGCGGATCGAAAATACCGCGCGCAACACGGCTCATCCCCATCGCGATCCCGACAGGAACGGCGGTCAAGACTGCCGCCGCGAATGCTGCCCCCACCCGAAATAGGCTCATCAGAAAATGATCCAGGAGGGGCTTGTCGTTGGCGATCCCGGTCGCGTATTCCCAGAACTGCTGAATGACCGCCTGAGGGGGTGGTAAAAATAGGGGCTTGATCCAGCCCAGACGAGTGACCCCATACCAGGCCAACAGCAGCACAGCAATCGTGATGACGCTGATCGAGAGGCTGGACCCCTCACCGAGCTCGCGAAATCGACTGGTCTTGGTCGGCTGGTCGGCAGTTTTGGCGGGGGAGTTCGGCTTATTCATGAGCCGGCTCACGGTGATGAATCAACGCCAAGATCTCCTCACGCATCCGAATAAATTCGGTTCCAGACTTCACTTTGCGCGCGTCTTCGCCCGCAATAAACTCTCGAGAAAACGGAACATCGTCATACCGATGGGTAATTCTGCCTGGACTGGGCGACATCACAATCAGCCGTGTTCCCAAAAAAAGCGCCTCTTCAACAGAGTGCGTAATAAAAAAGACCATCTTGTTCGAAGCGGACCAGGCATGCAGCAGAATTTCTTGCACCTGCTCACGCGTGAATGCGTCTAAGGCACCCATCGGCTCATCCATCAACAAGACTTTCGGGTCACTGGCCAGCGCTCTTGCAATGCCAACACGCTGCTGCATGCCCCCTGATAACTCATAGACCGCCCGATCGCCGTACTCTGCGAGCCCAACTAGTCCCAGCTTTTCGTCGGCCACACTGGCTTGTTTCGTCCGGCTCTCACCGCGCAACCGTAGCCCGAGTGACACGTTGTCCCGCACATTTAACCAAGGCAGCAATGCATGCTTCTGAAACACTACACCGCGATCGGCGCCCGGCCCAGTAATGGGTTGGCCATCCAAAAAAATTTGGCCGGTTGACGGCGGTAAAAAGCCGGCGATGCAGTTTAAGAGCGTGGTTTTGCCGCAGCCGGACGCTCCGAGTGCCACCAGAAAATCGCCATCTCGGCAGGTCAGGTCCACCGGCGCAAGTGCCTGAATCAACCCCGCCTTGGCGGCGTAGTTGACAGACAGTGCTTTTATTTCAAGCAACGGCATGCATGAAAAAGGGCAGCCCTTTACGGGCCACCCTTTTGATCATCTGAGGACCGATGGGAACACCAGATCAGTCAGAATTATTTCGCCGCTGAGGCCTTTCTCACGTAGATGTCAGTGACGAAGGCGGCGTAATTGGGCTTGACTTCCTGGATTCGGCCCTGCTCCTTCAAAAAGACCGCGGTATTCGCCATTGCTTTGGCAGCGCCACCACCGAGCCATGCGCCGGACGCCTGCTCCTGAAGTGTGGGGAACTTGTAGAGCTTCATGGCCGCCGGCACATCTTTCGCGTCGGCCTTTGTCCACTTCGCGACCGCCTTTACTTGAGCAGATTCCGCGGTCCACTTCGCAGCGTTTTTACGATATTCATCATCATATTTCGCCAAAAGTCGGACCAAGGCCACCATGAAGGCTTCGTTTTCGGCGGCCCATTTTGCATTCACCACCAAGCCATCAAACGTGGGGAATCCTTTTGCGCCAATACTGGCAGAGCTGGCGATGGCCTTGCCGTTGCCTTTAATTTTTGAAAGAACGGGGTCCCAAATGAAGGCGGCATCAATGTCGCCACGCTCCCAGGCGGCAGCGATCTCGGGGGGGCGCAGATTCATCACATTGACGCTCTTCGCATCCAGTCCATCCATTTTCATGGCGGCCATCAGCTGATAGTGGGCGGTGGACACGAAGGGGGTTGCCACCTTCTTGCCTTTCAGGTCCTTAACGCTGTTAATTCCCGTGCCATTTCGTGCGATCAACGCTTCGGCATCCGCGATGTCGTCCAGAATCCAGAACAGCCGGATATCCTGGCCCTGGCTGGCGGCTGCAGTAATTGGGCTCGAGCCCGCTTCGCCGAGCTGCACATCCCCGCTCGCCATGGCCTTAATGACATCTCCGCCACCACCGAACATACGCCAATTAATCTTGTAGCCCGTGACTTTTTCAAGTTCACCCGACTCCATCAGCACCCGTAACGGCACCAGCATGTCCTGGTGGGCAAAGGTGACTTCCTTTTTCTGGGCGAAGGCCCCGCCCGAGACGGCCACCGAGGCGGCCGCCAGCAATGCCATAAGGCTTTTTCGAAATCTCATGTCGACTCCCTATGTTGAAATGGGCCTGCGGCACTGGCCGAGGCTATTTTTGTACTTCTGCTGACAGGATAGAGAGAATCTCCCCGTTTCACCACCCCCGCAGGACCGGCCCGAATCCTAGGGAAACTACCGTTCCCAACGCCCAATTTCGGTGCGTCTTGGTACCATCTGACACTTACGATATCAACAAGGGAGCAGGTTGTGGGCCACTCGGATCCAGTGATCAATGTAGAAGCTCGGCAGAACTTTTGGATGCCGTTTTCTCCGAATAAAGAATTCAAAGCCGAGCCTCGGATGTTTGTTCGCGGCGAAGGCATGTACCTCTATAAGCCCAACGGCGACAAAGTCATTGACGCCTCGGCGGGATTATTTTGCGTTGCGGCAGGGCACTGCCGACCCGAAATCGCACAGGCGGTATTTGAGCAGCTCAGTACGCTCGATTACACGATGCCATTCACCCGGGCCCACCCAAAGGCCTTTGAGCTCGCGGAACAGATCGCAAGCTACACGCCCGCAGACCTGAACCGGATTTTCTTTTGTTGCTCTGGATCGGAGTCCGTTGACTCTGCGATGAAAATTGCTTTGGCGTATCACCGCGTGCGGGGCCAGGGTCACCGTCAATTGTTTGTCTCGCGTGAACGCGCCTACCATGGCGTGAACATGGGCGGTGTCGCCCTGTCGGGCATGGTGAATAACCGCCGAGCCTTTGGCCCTGGGATGGCGGGCGTTTATCACATGCGCCATACAGCGCTACCGGAGAATAAATTTGTGCGCGGCCAGCCCGAGAAAGGCGCCGAATTGGCCGAGGATCTTCTGCGGATTTGCAATCTGGTAGGTGGTGAAAATATCGCTGCAGTGTTTGTAGAGCCGGCCGCCGGATCATTTGGCTGCCTGCCGCCTCCACAAGGCTACTTAAATCGCCTCCGTGAAATCTGCGACCAGCAGGGCATCCTTCTGGTGTTTGATGAAGTGATCACGGGATGGGGCCGCATGGGCGCGGCCTTTGGTGCTCAAAAGTTTGGTGTGAATCCCGACATTCTCACCATGGCCAAGGCAGTCACCAATGCCTCGCAGCCACTCGGAGCGGTTGCCGTTCGGCAGGACGTGTACGACACCATCACCAACTCGGGACCGGAAAAAGGCATTGAGTTCTTTCATGGCTACACCTATTCCGCCCACCCTGCGAGCTGCGCGGCTGGCCTGGCCATGATGGACATCTTCAGGAAAGAGCAACTGATTGAGCGGGCAGCGGCCATGTCAGATTACTTCCTGGATGGAATCTTCTCGCTCAAGGATATTCCCGGCCTTGTCGATATTCGCGGCGTTGGCATGATGGCAGCGATCGAACTGGCACCCGGGGCTACGCCCGGTGCTCGCGGCCACGAAGCTCAGAAGGCCCTCTACGATGCGAATCTGAATCTCAAGGCCACTGGAGACTCCATCATCTTTGGCCCTCCGTTTATTGCAGAAAAGCATCACATCGACGAAATCATCAACAAGACCCGCTCAGTGCTGACAGCAATGTCGAAAAAGTAATCGGTCTTTGGCGTGGCCGACTCAGCTGCGAGCGCGGAAGAGTCGGCCACAAATCGGTACACATGCGAGACCGAGCAAAATCGCCCATTCCAGCGATATCAACAACGTTGCAACGCACGTCACCATCATGGGAATCGACTCTCGGGGGCCTGCCCGCCACTCGTGAAGAATCTGACGATGATCGATCAGGCCCCAGGCGACTGCGAGCAGCAAAGCGGCAATCACGGCATAGGGAAGATAAACCGCCAGCGGCGAAACGAACAGCAGCAACACCACAAGAAAAACCCCCGCGCTGGCTGCCGACAGTGGCGTCCTCGCTCCGGAGGCGGCATTCACGCCAGAGCGGTTGAAAGATCCGCTTGATGGATAGGCCGAAAAAAAAGAACCGGCCAGATTGGCGAGCCCTTGACCGACAAACTCCTGATTGGCATTAAACGCATCGTTACGCTTAAGCGCCATGGCTTTTGCAATCGCCATCGCCTCTGTCGAAGCGAGCAAGGTCATCACCAGTAATGGGGCGATCAACTGCTGCAGCGTCTGCCAACGCAGATCGGGTATTGAAAGCGGTGGAAGTGCGCCAGGAATCGCGGCCACCTTGCGAAAAACCACCTCATCTAAAAATAACGACTCCATCAGTATCGCCACCAGACTGCCCACGATCACCGCGACCAACATCGAGGGAATCAACCGATTCAGCGGCCGCCAAATTCGCATCGTGAGCAGAGTGATCAACACCAACAGTGGTGACCACCATTGCACCTGGCCCGCGCCTATTGCAACACTGGCCTGACGAAGGGTCTCCGGGACTGAGAGTCCGCGCTCCAAAGGGTGGCCCAACAATGTCCCGACCTGACTATTGATAATCAACACTGCTGCACCCACCGTAAAGCCAATCACAACCGAGTGGGGCACGCGCTCGACCCACTTTCCGAGCCCCCCAAGGCCCAGTGCGATCTGCATGACACCAACCAAAAAACTCAGCGTCAACACCAGCGCCACATAGTCGACACTTTCCGTGATTGCCAACGGCGCAATCAATGCCATGGTCGTCAACGAAATCGCATTCGCGGGGCCCGTGACCATCAATCGACTGGAGCCAAAAACTGCAGCCACAATGCACGGCACGATTGCCGAGTACAGGCCGTAATGCGGTGGCATTCCCGCCAGCGTGGCGAAGGCGAACCCCTGTGGCAAGACCACGATCGCGCCCGTCAGGCCCGCCAACAAATCTGCCCTCAGCGCTCCAGGGGCTCTCCACTCTGGCAGCCATCGCAACACCGGAAACCAACGCATCAGCTGACTAACCCCAGTCCGCCAATTTCAGGCGCTGAACCTTCCCCGAAGGCCCGCGTGGAAAATGATCGACAAAGCGCCATACCTTCGGACTTTTAAAGCGGCCGAGCTTTTCAAGGCAGAAATTCCGGATCTCCTCTTCGGAGCATGCGCTTCCCTCTTTCAGGATCAGGCAGGCCATGATCTCTTGACCATAATTTTCATCGGGTATGCCAACGCAAGCGGCATCCAGTACCGCGGGATGCTGCAATAGGATCTCGTCGATTTCCCGTGGTGCAATATTTTCGCCGCCTTTGATGATGAGTTCTTTCAAGCGGCCCGTCACAAAATAAAAGCCGTCCGCATCCCGATGGCCAAGATCGCCCGTCTTGAGCCAACCGTTCGAGTCAAAGGACTTCCGAGTCTCCTCTTCGGCGTTGTAGTAGCCCGACATCACGTTAGCACCGGAGAAACAAATCTCTCCCGTGATTCCATCGTCAACTTCTTGGCCTTCGGTGTCCACGATTTTTGCCATGACACCGCATGGAAGGCCCGGACTGCCGTAGCGCCGACGCTCATCATGCGGATTACAAAAAACCACCGACGCGGATTCCGTCATTCCCATCGCCTCAATCACGGTGATACCAAAACGTTTTTCAAACGCCCTGTGGTGCTCCGGCGGCAAGGGGGCGGACGCGGAGCGTGCAAAACGCACCCTCTTGAGATCCTGTGGCTGTACTTGGCTACTCTCAGCCGAATTCAATAGGTAGGCAATGATGGTGGGTACCAAATTGATCCAGCTGCACTCCTGCTCCAGCACCCAGCCCCACCACTGAGAGGCAGAAAATTTTTGTGCGGTAACGATACTGCCGCCAGAGAAAAAAGGGGTGATGGTTGCGATACATTGGCCATTAATGTGATAAATCGGCAAGGAGCTGAGTACCCGATCTTCGGGAGTCAGTTGGTGCCAAGCGCTGACGGTGCGCGCCGCATGCAGCACATTGGCATGAGTCAATTGAACGCCTTTGGGCGTACCGGTTGTGCCCGAGGTGTACATCAAGAGCACCGAATCCGATGGACTGGCCGGCCCCAAGTCAATTTCTGGCTGAGAATATTGGGCGAGCCCCAAGTGAACGGCATCTGAATCGATCTCGATACAACGCAGCTCCCGATGAAGCTTTGGCAGTACTTTGGCCAACATTTCTCTTTGGTCTGCACCATGAAACAGGAGCGCGCAATGACTATGGTGCAGCACCCAGACCAGCTGATCCTCGTGGGCAAGCAAATTAAAGGGGGTAACCACGTAGCCAGCAGCCATGGCCGACAAGAAAAGCCGTGAGGTCTGAAGACCGTTTTGCAAATACAAGCCGATGTGGGCCCCTCTTGGAATTCCAAGCCCAGCCAACAAACCTGCAAGTTGGCGCGTCTGCACTTCAAACTCACCATAGCTGATGCTGTGACGCGACTCCGGCGCAATTAAAAAAGGAGCATGGGGCTGAAGCCGGGCCCAGTGGTCGACACTGTCCCTGAGTGTGTTCATTTCTACTGTCCGAATTTCTCGAAATAATTATCGAGCAAACTTTCCACCGTGGGAACGTTCTCTGCGATCGGACGAACAATGCGGGTGGTGTTCAAATAGTGTCGATAGTGTAGGTTCTCGGAAAAACTGTTCTTGCCCCACGTGCCACAGCCCATCGACAAAGAAAACGGCAGCCCATTGTCAAAACTTCCGCCGGTCGCAATCGCGTGTGCTTGATTGAGGATGACGCGCGCTACAGGAAGCCGCTCAGCCATCAGCGCAGCGCGTGATTCAAGAACGGGGCCCGAGGCTGCCGTATGCAGCCCCACCGAATGGCCCGAGCCCTGATAGGCATAAATACTCGACACTTTCTGGATCGCCTGCTCAAAATCAGCTGCCCGCCACACTGTCAGCACGGGGCAGAGCTTTTCTCCGCTGAAGGGATGGTCGGGTCCCGCAGTCTGCTCATGGACCATCAGGAACTTTGCCGTATGTGCAGCAGGAGACTGCAAACCTGCGATTTTTGCGATCGCTGCCGCCGATTTTGCGGTCACCTGAGAAGAAAGTTTTCCTTCGGGGAACATCGCCCGCTGAAGCCGATTCTGATCAGTCGCATCAAGTGCTACCCCGCCGACGCGGGCAAAAGCCGCCATCGCTGCTTCATAGATCGATTCAACGATCACGACACTATTTTCACTCGAGCAGCTTGTCGCGTGATCAAATATTTTTGAGCGAGATATCTTTGCCGTCGCACTTTGCAGATCAGCGAACTCATCAATCACGACCGCTACGTTTCCAGCGCCTACCCCGAGTGCTGGCGTACCGCTTGAATACGCAGCACGAATATTGGACTGCGAGCCCGTGGCCACGACGAGATCGACGCTCCGCAAAAGCATCTGTGTCGCCTCCTTTGAGATCGGCTCAGGCAGCATTTGAACAAGATCCAGGGGGGCCTCCACTTGCCTCAGTTGCGCATGCACGTACCCCAGAAGCTGTTTGCAAGTCGATGCACCCTTCGGTGACGGCGCCACAATAATTGCATTTCGACACTTCAGTGCGTTCAGAATCTTGTTGATTGGCGTAGCCCCTGGATTGGTTGACGGCGTGATCGCCGCGACCACACCAACGGGCCGTGCCACCTCGGTAATGCCAAGCTCCCGATCCTCGCGGACTACCCCTACGGTCACAGCAGCCTTCAGGTCGCGAAGCAGTCCCAAGGTCTTACGAAAATTCTTTGCGACCTTGTCGTCAACATCGCCCAGGCCAGTGTCGCGCACTGCCATTTCAGCGAGCGTTCGGTTTCGAGTCGGCTCCAAAATAGCCCAAGCAACAGAAGACACCATCAGGTCGACTTGTTGCTGGGAATAGCCATCAATTTGCCTCTGCGCGAGGCGAGCGCGCGCAACGAGTTGCTCAACCATGAGGGGCCTCGATCAATCGGCCTTGATGCCAGCGTCCTTGGCGAGTTTTGTCCACTTCACAATCTCTGCCTTGACAATGCGCTCCAGATCAGCGGGCGACCCGCCAACGGCCTCTGCGCCCTGCTGCATAAATTTCTCTCGAACATCGGCCTGAGCGCAGGCGAAAACGGCGGCTTTGTGTAAACGATCGACAATTGGGGCTGGCGTTTTGGCGGGCGCAAACATGGCGTACCAAGAATCCACTTCAAAACCCGGAAAGCCCTGCTCCGCCATGGTGGGGACATCTGCGAAGCCCGCCGCCCGCTTGAGCGTGGAGACTGCAATCGGCCGTAACTTTCCGCTCTTGACCTGAGCTGCCGCCGCGGGGATTGAGACCCAAAGCAGGCTGATCTGATTGGCCAGCACATCAGCAACTGCGGGTCCGCCACCCCGATAAGGCACATGCGTCATTTGTACGCCGGCCGTCAGTGCCATGAGCTCCCCCGCAAGGTGCCCTGGGGTGCCATTGCCCACCGAGGCGTACAGCACCGTCCCCGGTTTTGATCGGGCCAGCTTCACGACATCCTGTGCATTTCGTACCGGATAGTCGGGATGGGCCACGAGAATTTGCGGCAGGGAGGCCACCTGCGAAATCGCGACAAAATCACGCTCGGTGTTAAAAGGCAGCTTCGGGTAGATGGCCGCATTGATCGTGTGCGACGACAGCGTGAACAAGACGGTGTAGCCATCGGCCGCCGACTTGGCCACTACATCCGTCCCGATCGACCCGCCCGCGCCGCCCCGATTTTCGATGATGACCTGCTGGCCGAGACTCTCGGCAATTCGGGTCTGGGCAATTCGAGCAATGACATCGGTGCCGCCCCCCGGAGGATAAGGCACCACAAATCGCACCGGACGGCTGGGATAACTGGCCTGACCAAATGCCCCGACCCCCGGAAGGAGCCCCAAGGCAGCCCCAGCGGCTGCGCTTTTCATCAGACTGCGGCGTTGCTTGAGCATAGTGGCTCCCCAGGATCAGGTGAAGAACAAAAAATCAAACGAAGTCTTTGTATTTCTCCAAAAAGCGAACGGGCTTGCTCAGCGCATCTCGGCGAAATGGATCTCCCAATTCACGTGTGCACATGATCTCGATCACGCAAGTCTTCCCAAGATTCATCTGCATGTCCACTGCTTTCTTGAGTGCGGGGCCCACATCCTCGAGCTGGTCCACCACGATTCCCTCGGCGCCCATTGATTTTGCAATGGCCGCAAAGCTTGGGCTGTCGAGCTCGCCCGCAACAAAACGTCGGTTGTAGAAGTCCACTTGATTTTTCTTTTCAGCGCCCCACTGACGATTGTGAAACACCACGGCTGTCACCGGAATATCGTGGCGAACAGCCGTCATCACTTCCACCATGCTCATCGCCCAGGCGCCATCTCCGGCATAGGCAATGGCGGGCCGATCTGGGGCTGCACACTTAGCGCCAATGATCGTGGGCAGGGCGTAGCCACAATTGCCAAAACTCATCGGCGCGAAGAAACTTCGCGGCTCTTCAAAGCGCAGGTAGCTATTGGCGACTGAATTGATGTTGCCAATGTCGGTCGACACCATGACTCGTGGTGGCATCGCTTTCTCTAACTCACGCAATACCTGCCGAGGGTGTAGATAAACCCCGCCATTAAAAGTCCGTTCTTTTTTGGCTTCCTCAATCATGTCGAGACTAAACGCATCACGCTCATGGGTCCACTCCGTGAGCTCCTTCTCCCAGGCATCTTTCTCGGCCTTAATTTTCGCTGCTCGGTCTGCTTTGGTGGCATCACACGCTAGGGTGCCGCTGGCCAGTCGCGCCACGATGGCCTTCGCGACCGCCTTCGCATCCCCGTGAATGCCCACGTTAATTTTTTTCACCAGACCCAGGTTAGTGTGATCGGCCTCCACCTGAATAATCTTTGCCTCTTTTGGCCAGTAATCCATTCCATGCTGGGGCAGCGTGCCGAATGGGCCCATGCGGGATCCGAGCGCTACCACGACATCGGCTTGCGCAATCAGTTTCATCGCCGCTTTCGAGCCCTGATAGCCCAGCGGCCCGGCCCAGAGGGGATGACTCGCGGGAAAGGCATCGTTGCGCAGATATCCGGTCACGACCGGGGCGCCAAGTCGCTCGGCGAGTTGCTTGCACTCCTGGACCGCATCCCCCATGACGACACCACCGCCGGCGAGAATGACGGGGAACTTTGCCGACGACAAGAGCTCCACGGCACTTTTCAGACTATTCTCACCGCCAGCGCCCCGCTCCACCCGCATCGGCTTGGGGATTTCGCAGGTGATCTCACCGTAAAAATAATCACGCGGAATATTCAGCTGAGTCGGCCCCATCTCGGAGATGGCACGATCAAAACACCGGCCCGTGAGCTCAGCCATTCGCTTCGGGTTGACCACATGGCCCTGGTACTTCGTGAACTCTTGGAACATCGGCAACTGATGGGCCTCTTGGAATCCGCCAAGTCCGATGCCCATCGTGCCAGTCTCTGGCGTCACAATGACGACTGGACTGTGGGCCCAGTAGGCCGCCGCGATTGCGGTCACACAGTTGCTGATGCCTGGGCCGTTCTGACCAATCACCACACCATGTCGGCCGGACACGCGCGCGTAGCCGTCGGCCATATGAGCGGCGCCCTGCTCGTGCACAACCGGAATCAATCGAATGCCGGCAGGCGCAAAAATATCCATCGCATCCATAAACGCCGATCCCATGATGCCGAACATTTCGGTGACTCCATTGGCCACCAGCGTCTCAACGAATGCCTCTGACGGCGTCATTTTCTGCATGCCCTGAACGGGCCGACGAATCTCTGCGTGTGTGTTCATGTGTTCTCCTCAGGTCATTCATGAATGCTGCGCAACGTCCGGCCTTGTGGCCTTTCGGCGACTGATTTGAGTCTAGGCGATCTGGCCCAAAAATGTCAAAAAATTTTATTTTTCGGAATATATTGTTTTAAAAAACGAAACCCAATAAGATTTTGGGCCATGAATCTACCCGCTGAACGCCTAATGGTCCGGATCGATGGGGACACCCCAAATCTCCGGCTCTTTGCCCTCTTGGAAGTAATCGCCCAGAAGGACGCACCGTTTAGCCTACAGGCCATTGTCGATGACACCGGCTTGCCCAAACCCACCCTGCACCGCATGCTGTCTCAGTTGGAGTCGGCCGGCATCTTGCAGCGCGATGGAAATGGCCGTCACTACAGCACAGGCCAGCGGCTTGTGAGACTCGCTGAGAGCCTGTTGCTCAACAGCACCACCCGCGGTGCACGGCACGCGATTTTGCGCAGGCTCGTGGAGGCCGTGGGCGAAAGTTGCAACCTCACTGCATTTTCCGGCAACGAAGTGCTCTATCTTGATCGCGTCGAGACTGCTGCGCCGCTTCGTTTTACTCTGCACCCCGGCTCGCGGGTTCCGGCCCATAGCTCAGCGACCGGCAAACTGTTTCTCAGTCAGATGGCGCCCGTTCAGCGGCGACGGCTGTTAACCGCCGTACCGTTAGAGTCCTTCACCGCAAACACGATCACCTCTGTGGAGGCTCTGGAATCTGAGCTCGATCGCGTCAAAGGACTGGGGTATGCCTTTGACAATGAGGAGTTTCTTCCTGGACTGATCTGCTTAGGCGTGTTGGTGCCATCGACACGCGGCACCTCCAATATGGGTATCGCCTTGCAAGCCCCCGTCATGCGCTGCTCAAAAGAGAAAGCCCTGGCTTTATTGCCCACGTTACAAGAGGCTGCCGAGGCGATCGCGAGAATCAATCACGATGCTGCGCCGGAGGCTGCAATCGATGATGAATAAAGTTGAGGAGCTCTCGCCCACGGTCGAAGTCAATGCCCGATCGCTATTTGGAATTGACACCAACATGCGGATTCCGGCATTCGCTTCCCGTACTGAACACGTACCAGAGATTGATCCCGTCTACCGCTTTCAGCCAGATGTCACGATGGCCATACTGTCTGGCCTTGTATTTAATCGTCGAGTAGCGATTCAGGGGCCACACGGCACCGGAAAATCCACCCATATCGAGCAAGTCGCTGCGCGACTGAACTGGCCCTGTATTCGGGTCAACCTCGATGGCCACGTCAGTCGCCTCGATCTGGTAGGCAAGGATGTCATCACCCTTCGTGAAGGCAAGCAGGTCACTGAGTTTCAAGAGGGTATCCTGCCCTGGGCCCTGCAGCGCCCGATAGCCCTTGTATTCGACGAATACGATGCGGGCCGACCGGAGGTCATGTTCGTGATTCAGCGGGTGCTGGAACGAGAGGGCAGCTTTACCCTGTTGGACCAAAAGCAAGTCATTCGGCCCCACCCTTTCTTTCGGCTTTTTGCAACGATGAACACTCTTGGTCAGGGCGATGCGCTTGGACTGTACCGCGGCACACAACGCTTAAATCACGGCCAACTCGACCGATGGAATCTGATGGCCTCTTTGGACTATCTGAGCCCAAACGAGGAGCTTGAAATTGTCATTGCGCGCGTACCTGCAATGGCCAGTCCCGCCGGCCAAGAGACCGTTCGCGCGATGGTGGCGCTCGCAGGAATGACACGAAAGGGGTTTTCGGTGGGGGATCTCTCCATCCTCATGTCGCCGCGTACCGTGATGAGCTGGGCCGAGAATCTTCAGATTTTTGGTGACTTAAAACGCTCCTTTCATCTCTCCTTTGTGAATAAATGTGAACCGACTGAGCGTGCCATTGTTGGGGAATACTTCCAGCGATGCTTTGATCAGGAACTCTTCGAAGCTGAGGCAGTTCCCATCCGCTCTCCGGCAGGTCCGCCCCATGCGAGTTGATGCCACCTCCGAGGGCATTGGGGGCGCAATCGTGCGGACCATCACGGGAAATCCCAACCTTCAGTGGACCGGTAGAACGCTGTACGACGGCGTAGAGCCTGTTGCACTGCGCTCCGCACATCATCAAGACATCGCCGATGCATGGCCCGGGCAGCGCGGGCTGCTCGACGGTGCGGCGCTTCGGCTGTTGTTGAGTGATTGCTCGCTCTATGATCTTCATGCACCCACTGATGAGACCGAGCTTTTCGTCTTTGAATTACTTGAACAACTCAGGGTCGAGAGCCTCGCGCCAAGCACGCTTCCCGGCCTGCGTGGAAATCTCCAAAAACATTTCCTACAGTGGGCAGAGGACTTTATGAACTCCGGCCTGACCGAGACTGGTCTGGGTATTTTGCTGTTCACCATCGCCGGGATGAGTTGGTCGAGACTCAACGGACACGAGGTTCCCGATCGGATGGGGGACCTCATGGAGGCAACGCGTGCCAACATCTCGCCAGCGCTTGGCGCGGATCTGGCCGGACTGAAGGTCCACGCAGCGTGTCAGGCACTATTTATTCCGCATGCACTGGCCATCAGCCGCTGGGTAAGCGAAACGTGCAAAACCGCCCTGGCTGACGCAGCAGGGCAGCAAAAGCCATTTAAGAGCAGAAATCATTTTATGCTGCGGCTGACAAGGCCGCACGATCAATCCCCCACACCCCCGGTGGCGATCAGCGGGGAGAGTGCCAGTTGGCAGGCCAGCCACCAGCGGTATCGAGTCTTTACGAAAGCCTATGACGCCGAATCTCATGCGATCAATTTAATTCGTCTCGCCCAACGTTCTGAAATCCGACAACAAATGGATGTTGAGCTTGCCGAGTTACGCCTGAACATTCCACGACTCGCCCGCCTACTCAAATCTCGGCTCTCGTGCCCGAATCAGAACCATTGGATTTTTGGTCTCGAAAACGGCTTCATCGACGCCTCTCGACTCGCACAGATCGTCAGTGATCCGAGCCAGCGAGATATTTTCAAAGCGGAGCGACAAGCCGCTGATGTTGACGCTGCGGTCACCCTCTTGATCGACTGTTCGGGTTCGATGAAGGCGCATGCCAACGCCCTATCGTTGCTCATCGACGCGCTTGGCCGCGCCTTTGATACAGCCGGCATCCCCATCGAAATTTTAGGCTTCTCCACCCGATCCTGGAACGGCGGCCGAGCCCAGAGAGATTGGCAGCGTGCAGGCCGCCCACCGCTACCGGGGAGGTTAAACGAAATTCAGCACCTTATTTTCAAGGCAAGCCATGAGGTCTGGCGACGTGGCCGTCAGGGCCTGGCTGGACTGAGAAAATTCGACTTGTTTCGCGAGGGAATCGATGGTGAGGCCCTGCAATGGGCGGCGCAGCGTCTGTTGGCACTTCCTGTCTCACGAAAAATTCTAATGGTGATCTCAGATGGCTGTCCGATGGACAGCGCAACCCACCAGTCCAACGACAATCATTACCTTGATGCCCACCTGCGCGCAGTCGTGAGCGATCTGGAAGCCGAAGGCTCAATCGAGCTCTATGGGCTGGGAGTCGGCCTTGATCTTGGCTGCTTTTATCGCCATCGACTGGCGATCGATCTCAGCGAAGGAATCTCGGAGGCACTCCTGCTCCAAATCGCTGACATGATGACTGCTGGTTATGCTCAACACCGACACTGAACGCAAAATGGAAGCCGAAAAACGCATTCATAAAAGACTGGCGGCAATCATTGCTGCGGAGCAGACTCAACTCACTCTCGGAGTCGTCTATCCCTGTGATGCTGCATCTCTAGAATCTGCGCTGCAGATTCACGCGCATCGACTGGCAAAAGTAGTGCTGGTAGGCCCGCCCGAGGCCATCCATGCCGCGGCCAAAGCAAGCCAACTCAATCTTTCGGACCTTGAGATTGTGGCAACCCCATCCGATCCAAAAGCTGCAGCAAGTATTGGGGCATCCTGGGCCGGCCGAGGCGAACTGGCGGTACTGATGAAGGGGTCCCTTCACACCGATGAATTTATGGGAGCCATTGTCAGCAAGGAGGCGGGGCTGCGCACCGATGCCCGAATCAGTCACGTCATGGTCTGCGATATTCCGGCGTACCATAAGCTGCTTTCACTCACCGACTGCGTGGTCAATATCGCCCCCAACCTTGAGCAAAAAAAACATATCCTCACCAATGGCGTTCGTTTCCAAATTTCCCTCGGATGCCAGGAGCCAAAAGTGGGCATCGTCACAGCGGTTGAGACGGTCAACCCATCGATACCAGCGACTGTCGATGCCGCAGCGCTCGTCGAATTTGGCCAATCCAACGGGTTTCCAAAATCGATAGTGGCGGGGCCTTTTGGTTTTGACAATGTCATTTCGAAAGAATCAGCGCGTATCAAACACATCTCGTCGAGCGTCTGCGGCGACCCCGACCTGATCCTTCTGCCCGACCTTCATTCGGCCAATATTTTGTACAAATCACTTGTCTACCTGGCTCAGGCGGCCTGTGCAGGTGTCGTGGTCGGCGCCCGTATTCCCGTAGTCTTGACCTCGCGGTCTGAGTCTTTATTCTCCCGGCTTGCCTCCGTTGCTGTTGCAATACGTTCAGCACGCCATCCGTATCCGAATTGATCAAAGAGCCTTTCATGTTCAACACCACCAGCAATACACCACTCCATGATCCTTTGAGTAGCTCAGTGCCAGGCACAACCGAAATCAAGACCACCACCTGCTATATGTGCGCATGTCGCTGCGGTATTCGGGTTCATCTGCGCGATGGCGAAATTCGCTACATTGATGGAAATCCTGAGCATCCTCTGAATCAGGGTGTCATCTGCGCAAAAGGCTCCTCGGGCATCATGAAGCAAAAATCTCCCGCCCGGCTGACCCGACCGTTGCGTCGCATTGCTGGCCGCGATCGTGGAGAATCGGCTTTTGAAGAAATTTCCTGGGAAGAGGCGTTTGCCATGCTCGAAAAACGCCTGGCGCACATCCGATCCACCGACCCGAAACGGTTTGCATTGTTTACCGGCCGTGACCAAATGCAGGCCCTGACCGGCCTCTTCGCCCGGCAATTTGGAACGCCGAACTATGCCGCCCACGGAGGCTTTTGCTCAGTGAATATGGCAGCCGGAATGATTTACACCATCGGCGGAAGCTTTTGGGAGTTCGGTGGACCAGATCTTGAGCGCGCCAAGCTATTTGTGATGCTGGGAACTGCCGAAGACCACCACAGCAATCCGATGAAGGTTGCCCTATCAAAATTCAAGCGGTCCGGCGGTCGCTTCATCAGTATCAATCCGATTCGAACGGGATATTCAGCGATTGCCGATGAATGGATCCCAATTCGACCCGGAACCGATGGCGCGCTATTGCTTGCATTGATTCATGAGCTGATCCGAGACGATCGTATTGACCACGAGTTTTTGAAAAAGTTTTCAAATGGTCCTGACTTGGTCTGTCTGGATGATTCTGGCGAAAACGGATTATTCCTGCGCGATCCTGAGCGAGAGGCGATCAACGATGACCTGCCGCAAAATAAATACGCCTGGGATGAAGTGCGTAACGTCCCCGTACCAAGAGAAACTGCCCAGACTGAACAGTTTGCCTTGACTGGTGAATTTGTCATGCCGGCTGGGCCCCATCGTGGAAAAAGGGTGGCAACCGCCTTTGAGCTGCTGCGTCGTGAAGTGGAGACTTGCACGCCTGAATGGGCTGGTTCCATCACTGGCGTCGCCCCATCCCGGATTCGCCTTCTGGCCAAGGAGCTTGCGCATGCCGCTTTTGAGCAGGCATTTGAACTGCCGATTGCCTGGACAGATGCCTGGGGCGGTCATCATGATGCAGTCGTCGGCCGGCCTGTCGCGTTTCATGCGATGCGCGGTCTTGCAGCGCACTCCAATGGGTTCCAGACCGTACGGGCGTTGGCGATCCTGATGAGCCTGCTGGGCACGATTGACCGGCCGGGTGGGTTTCGCCATAAGGCGCCTTATCCCCGCCAAACGCCCCCGAGAGTAAGAAATGTCTCTGATGAAACCCAGATCAAACCCAATACGCCGCTGGGCGCAGCCCCTTTGGGATTTCCCGCCCGGCCTGAGGATCTCTGTGTTGACATAAATGGACAACCGATTCGAATCGACAAAGCCTTTTCTTGGGAACATCCGCTATCGGCCCACGGGTTAATGCATAACGTGATCACGAACGCTGTGCATCAAGATCCCTACGCAATCGATACCCTCATGATTTTCATGGCCAACATGGCATGGAATTCAACCATGAACACCACGTCCATTCGAGCGTTGCTCAATGAAAAGGATGCTGAAGGAAACTTCAAGATTCCGTTTTTAGTGGTCTGCGACGCCTTTGATTCGGAGATGGTTTCCTTTGCCGATCTGGTACTACCCGATACCACCTACCTCGAGCGTCATGATTGCATGAGCATTTTGGACCGACCGATATCAGAGTTTGATGGTCCGGTTGATGCTGTGCGTGTCCCGATCGTGCCGCCTCAGGGTGAATGCAAGCCCTTTCAGGAAGTCTTGATTGAATTGGCGTCACGGCTAAAGTTTCCAGCTTTTACCACCGCCGATGGCAGCCGAAAGTTCAAAGACTATCCCGATTTTATTGTTCGCTATGAAACTGCTCCCGGCTCAGGCATCGGATTTTTATCAGGATGGCGGGGTCCCAACGGCGATCAGTCATTACGTGGTGAGCCAAATCCGAAACAATGGGAGATGTACGCCAGCAATAACTGTGTGCATCACTACGAGATGCCAGTCGAGCATCACTACATGCGCAATTGGAACCGCGGCTACATGAAATTTGCTAAAGAAATGGGCCTGCGCCAAAAAGAAGACCCAATTCAAATCGCGATTTACAGCGAAATTCTGCAGCACTTTCGCCATTCAGCTTCGGGCAAGCGGCCGGGAAGGCAGCCTCCGGACCACCTGCGCGCGCGGGTTGCGACTTATTTCAACCCCCTACCTTTTTGGTATGCCCCGCTTGAGTATGGCGCAACAGAGCTGGCCAACTACCCGCTCAACGCCGTCACGCAGCGGCCGATGGCCATGTACCACTCCTGGGATTCACAGAATGCTTGGCTCAGACAAATCCATAGCCACAACTATCTTTTCATCAACCCTATCACCGCCAAGAGCGCCGGGATTGACGATGGCGGTTGGCTATGGGTCGAGTCACAGTGGGGAAAAGTGCGCTGCATGGGCCGCACCTCTGAGGCCGTCGAGCCCGGCACGGTCTGGACCTGGAATGCCATCGGAAAATCGGATGGCGCCTGGCACCTTCAGTCGGGTGCCGACGAAGCCCGCAAAGGATTTCTACTCAATCACCTCATCTCGGAAGACTTGCCTTTTGATGGTCCAGGCCGAATCAGTAACTCCGATCCCATCACGGGCCAGGCGGGCTGGTACGACGTGCGGGTTCGAATTCGCCCGGCCGGCGACGATGAACCGAAAATCACTTATCCGCAGTCCCGGTCACCGTCGACTACCACCGCCGAGAGCACGCCCAAAGAACTGGCTTACTTTGCCGGGAGTTCAAAATGAATCAACCTGCTGAAAATCGTAAACAGCTCGCTCTGGTAATTGATCTGAACGTGTGCGTTGGATGTCACGCCTGCGTCACTTCCTGTAAGCAATGGAATACCTCCGGTGCTGCCGGCCCGCTTTCCGATCAAAATCCATACGGAGCTGATCCCACTGGAACATTTTTCAATCGCGTTCAGACCTACGAGGCGGGTACCTTCCCCGATACCCAAACCATTCACTTCCCGAAGTCTTGCCTGCACTGCGAAGACCCCCCCTGTGTTCCGGTCTGCCCAACAGGTGCCAGCTATAAACGCGAGGAGGATGGGATCGTGCTGGTCGACTACGATAAGTGCATCGGCTGTAAATACTGTGCCTGGGCCTGTCCTTACGGTGCACGAGAGCTCGATGAATCTCGGCAAGTGATGACGAAATGCACCCTTTGTGTCGATCGTCTTTACGATAAGAGCCTGCCGGAGAAAGACCGGCAGCCCGCCTGTGTCATGGCCTGCCCAACACAGGCAAGAATTTTCGGCGATATTCACGACAGTCATTCCGAGGCGTCAAAAGCCATTCGGGAGCGCGGGGGCTATGCCCTCATGCCAGAGCACGAAACCCGGCCAGCCAATCACTACCTGCCGCGACAAATTACCCCGCCGCGTTACAGCGCCGGCCAAGAGGATTAGCATGCATCCCGCATTTTCGGTGATTAGTTTCACAACACTCTTGGGCGCGGCCCAAGGTCTGCTCGTCAGTCTAGCGACGCTCCAGATTTTTGGCGTGCCGATACCCGAATTGCCGATCTTGCTTGGGATCGCGACCACGTTGTTGGTGCTCAGTCTCGGAGCGTCATTTCTTCATCTTGGCCATCCCGAGCGCGCCTGGCGAGCGGCGGCGATGTGGCGGACATCATGGCTATCTCGAGAAGTGATTGTTCTTCCAATTTTTATTCTTCTGGCGGGTGCCTGGACTGTACTTGAATTGATCGGACAGAAAGCCACCTGGATTCTAGTGCCTGTGATTGTGGTGTCGCTTTTGCTTTGGCTATGCACTGCCATGATCTATGCTTGCTTGAAGTTCATTCAGGAATGGGCTCACCCCCTCACCCTCATGAATTACCTAGCACTGGGCCTGGCCTCGGGACTTGTTCTGCTGATCAGTCTGCTGACGCTCATGGCAGTTGACTCGCAACTCACAGCACAGTTGCACCCCTGGGCTATTGGATTGACGCTGATCGCACTCATCCTGCGTCAAATGAGCAGTATGCGAAATAAGGGCTTGAAACCAAAATCCAGCCTTCAGACCGCGACAGGAATCCGAGAGCCCCTGCTCGTTCAGAAATCGATGGGTATGTCAGCGGGTGCATTCAACACACGCGAGTTTTTCCACGGACAGACGGCCCTCTTTCTGAGGTATGTAAAAACGATCATGTGGGGGCTTTGCTTTGCAGTTCCATTAATTCTGCTGCTGCTCAGCCTGGCGACCGGAAGCACTTTGTTCGCCATCCTTGCTTTTCCGGTCCAGTATTTGGGCCTATTGGCTGAGCGTTGGTTATTCTTCGCCCAGGCCCGACATCCGCAGAATCTTTACTACCAAACGGTGTCGTGATCCGTCGAGTCAGAGTGGAAACTACAACTGATCAATCGAAGTGGCGGCAGGGGGTGCCTCCTGCGGGGCGTCATTGAGGGAAAACCGATCCTGAGTGCGTGTGTAAAAACTCGCTCCGAATCGAGCAATCGGACTGTACTCGCGGAGATTGACTCGCCAGGCCTGGGTATCAATCAATCCGTCGCGAGCGGCGAGCCATCGAATACGGCCAATAAATACATAGCGACTCTCTGTCTCAAGTTTTTCATGTAAAACGCATTCAAAGGCGACAGGTGACTCCAGTATCCGTGGTGGGACCACGCAGCGTGATGGGATCGGTGTCAGCCCAACGGCTGCGAGTTCACTGACCTCAGAAGGAAACGACTTTCCGCAGTCATGCATCTTCTGTGCCATCGGTTCATCTGACATATGCACAACAAACTCGCCGTTATGCAGAATATTTGCAGCAGTATCTTTTAACTGTCCGTCCTTCAGTCGATTGATGCTGATCATCAGGATTGGCGGATCCTCGCCCACCATATTGAACATTGAAAAAGGAGCCGCATTGGCCACGCCATTTGAACCAATGGTCGTCACAAGGGCAATTGGTCGAGGAATGATGAGGCTCGCCATCAACTTATAGCGGGGATAGCTGTCCAACTGCTCAAAATCAACTTCAGTCATCTTGGGTTCGAATCAAAACTAAAAAATAAGTGTACGGGAAAACAAAACGGGCCGCCCGCAGGCGGCCCTCTCCGGTGCGATATTCGCTGTCGGCTTAGGCGATGACTTCTACCTTGGCCTTTTTGGCAACCGCTGTCCAGGTTGTGATTTGTGAGCGAATTAGCTTCACGAATTCATCCCCCACGACCGGCGTTTTCCGGGGCAGAGTTTGAAGCTCTTCGAGCCGAGACATGATATCGGGTTTGCTCATGATTTCTGGAATCAATGCGGTCAGGCGCTGCACAATGGGTGCCGGAAGATTTTTTGGTCCCGAAAGACCAAGCCACTGCGATCCAGTCAGTGACGGGAACCCTGCTTCTGCAAACGTCGGAATGTTTGGAAATGCAGGCAGCCGAGCCGGTGTCGAGATGGCCAGAGCACGCAAAGCACCCGCCTTCAATTGGGCTGTATTGGTCGTAATCGGATCAAACAGACTGTCAATTTGACCGCCGAGCAGATCTTGCATGGCCGGGGCGCTGCCCTGATAAGGAACGTGATCGTGCTGTGGTGCCGGACCCTCTAGCTTCAAGAGCTCGCCGTAAAGATGATTTGCCGATCCAATTCCCGAAGAGCCGTAACGGACGGGCTTTGATTTTGCGGCCGTCACATATTGCGCCAATGTCTGATAGGGTGATTGAGCGCGGACCAGCAGGGTCATCGGCGCCTCCACCAGCATCCCCATGTGGGTAAAGTCGCCAACCGGATCAAAAGGCATCGATTTGCGCGTGGCAGTAGCGTAAATATGGACTGAGGCATGACTCACCAAAAGTGTATAGCCATCGGCAGGCTGCTTTGACGCCAAATCAGTTCCGATCAAACCGCCAGCACCAGGCTTATTATCGACGATCACCGACTGATTCAGTGCCTGAGACAAATGGGGTGCCATCAGACGGGCTACCGTATCCACTAATCCACCGGGGGGATACTGGACCATCAGACGAATCGGATTTCGGGTGGGCCAGGCCTGGCTTTGTGCACAGACCCATGGGGCAGCAAGGGCGGCAGCGCCCGCTACAAGCACTTCACGACGCTTCATGGTAAATCCTTTCACGAGTTTTTGAGGAGGACATCAGACGTCCCACCGCGAGGGGGTAGGATTATTCAGCACCATTAGTATAGTGGAGTGAAACGTTCGATCGGGACGAACTCTCTTCTATCCGCACTCTGAACAGGAGCAGTCATGCGAGCCGCCCCAACAAAGCGCATTTTGTTAATCAACCCCAACACCAGCAGCACCACTACAGAGCGTTTACTCAAAGTGCTTTCGGCCCAGCTTCCGGCAAACGTCACGCTCGAGGGACACACAGCCCGATTTGGTGCAAGCTATATTGCTTGCGAAGCGAGTCATGCGGTAGCCGCGCATGCCATGCTCGAAAAATGGGCCGAACAAGTCTCCGCTCCGCTCACGGCGCCAGCCGGTGTGCTGATCGGCTGTTTCGGCGACCCGGGGCTTTTTGCTCTGCGAGAGAGCAGTGCATGCCCCGTCACGGGCCTGGCAGAGGCCTCTTTTATCGAGGCATCCTCTTTCGGGAGCTTTGCCATTGTCACGGGCGGTGAGCGATGGCGCCCGATGCTGCAACGACTTGCTCAGGCACTCGGTTATGGAGACAAACTACGTCATATCGAAACCGTGGCGCCCAGTGGCGCAGAGTTGCTGGCCGACCCGGAGATGGCGCAGCGTTGTCTCGGACAAGCTTGCGCCAATGCGGTGCAGGCTGGCGTTAACGCCATCATCCTCGGCGGAGCCGGGCTTGCGGGCTACGCAGAGCAACTCAAGGTCGATCAGCCCGTGCCGCTCATCGACAGCGCATTGGCGGGCCTACAGGTCCTGCTCGATGGCCGGGCGCCGCCGCCTCACATTCCTGCGAATGCATTTCATGCACGATGGTCAAATGTCAATCTCGATCTTGGTGTGAGTACCGCCGCGGTGATTTAAGGGTCCGCCCCCTGAAGCACAAACCGAACGGCTTCGGCAAATCCCCGCGCAGAAGGTTGTGCACAGATATATTTCGGCAAAGCTTCTAGTAAATCACCATACTGATTGACATTGGAAACGCCAATCGAACGATCAAAAAACCGAAACATAGGACTGTCATTGGGTGAATCGCCGATGTAAATCGATGATTGATTGAGTGTCTTACCACTTAAACCCAATCGCTTTTTCGCCAAGCTTAGCGTCGTGCTTAATTTGTCATACTGGCCAAACCATCCATTGACATGAATCGAACTCACTTTGGCACTCATGCCAAATGATTGCATGAGTGCGGCAATCTCATGCGCCTCGCGGAGAGGCAAGGGGCCGACATCCTCTGCGAAATCAATCGCAAGGTCACAGATCCGATATTCCTGGTCGGCGGCGATCCTCGATTGAGGAAATCGCTGCTGTATCAACACAGTCAGTTCAGGAAAAATTCTCAATGATTTTTCCTTTTCCTCATCTGACTGCATTGATACACGTTCCATTTTGCGGGAATCACGATCATATGCGAACCAGAAGCCGCCGTTTTCTCCAATCACGGCATCGATTGGCCACATCCGAGCGATGTGATCGCACCAGCCAGCCGGACGGCCAGTCACTGCAATCGCAATACGGCTTGAATTTCGCCATGCTTCTAGCGCTGAGAACGCATCGGCACTGATCAACCCACCGCTGGTGAACGTATCATCGATATCAAACCATAAAATTTCTATTCGCGGCCACAGGGGCATTCTCTGAAGCGGCTCCGGCATATCTCTTACAGGATCCGTTTGCGAATTTGAGTCACAACGATCTCTGCGACGATAACAATCACAAAAATCGATAACAAGATCAATGACACTCTGGTCCACTGAAAAAGGTTAAGTGCGGAATCAAGCGCCATTCCGATCCCTCCGGCGCCAACGAGCCCCAACACGGACGATTCTCGGATATTGATATCCCAGCGAAATAAAGCCACTGACCAAAAAGTAGGTTCACATTGCGGCCAGTAACCCTTCAAAAGCACCGACATCCAACTGGCCCCGGCGGCGTGAAGCGCCTCGACGCTCCTCGGGTCGACCTCTTCGAGGGCTTCCCCAACCAGCTTGCCCACAAATCCAATTGAACGAAATGCGATTGCGAGCGTACCAGCCAACGCACCTGGACCAAAAATCGCAACAAAAAGTAGCGCCCAAATCAATGAATTTACCGATCGAGTGGCCACCAAGATAAATCTAGCGAAACTATTTACAAAAATATTACGGACGATATTTTTCGCTGATAGCACCCCAATCGGCACTGCCAAGACTACCGCCAGAATGGTCCCCAAAGAGGCGATGTGGACCGTATCCATGAGTGCCTCATGGACCCCTTTTTGATAAAAGCCGAACTGAATGGGCCACATTCGCACGAATAAGTCTTTGACCTGGGCCGGGGCATCCCACAAAAACTCTGGGATGATTTCAATGTTTTGCGCAGAGTAGCCAACAGCCGCGAGCACCATCATGGTCAACAGGAGACGGGTGAGGCGCTCGGAACGACTATGCCGCTGCCATACTGACCTGTCAGAGTGCAGTAAATTTTCTTTAAACATCACTTTTTTGGACATCCACCCCGAGGAGTCGACGCACCACTCGAGCAATGGTTTCACCAATCATGATCATGCAAATGATGGCGATTAAAATTGCGCAAACAAAGCTGTAGTCAAACCTTTGAAATGCTGCAAAAAGCGTCGAGCCGATTCCTCCTGCGCCAACAATTCCTACCATCGTTGAATTTCGAAGATTCGAATCAATTTGGTAAGTCGAAAATCCAATAAACCGAGAAAACACCTGCGGAAATACACCATAAGTCAATACACTGATAAACGGTGAACCGGTTGCGCGAACAGCCTCCACTTGCTTCAGCGAGATTTCCTCGATCGCCTCTGCAAAGAGTTTTCCGATAAACCCCAGGGAGGCAACCGTCAACGTAAGAATTCCTGCAAGCGCACCAAAGCCGACCGCCTTGACAAACAAAATTGCAACAATTACTGGATGAAATGATCGACACAGCGCGATCAGGCTGCGGGCCGGCCACGAGATCCAAGCGGGCATGAGATTTCGCGCAGCCAAAACCCCAAGAGGTAGAGAGAGAAGAATTCCCAAAAAAGAGGCAAGGATCGCGATCTCCAGGCTCTCCACCAAACCATTCAGCATGCTGTCGGGCTGAAGAATCTCGGGGGGAAACATCCGGCCGATGAATTTTTCGGCGTTGTCGAGGCCCACGACAAAGCGAGACCAAGTAAAGTCCAATCGGGCACCCGCCCACACCACATACAAAATAAGCAGGCCCCACGCCAACCTGATCCATGGTCGCGGCCGGAACGCTACTGCATCCAATCCTCTCCCCCATAGATCGTCTGCAGTACTGGGTCAGACAGGCCCAATGCATCCCCGTCATAGACGATCCGCCCTGCGGACATACCGATTATTCGGGACGCAAATCGCTTTGCAAGGCCAACGTCATGCATATTCACGACAACTGGTATTTGAAATTTTTCACTAATCGACACCAGAAGCTGCATGATCTCCACCGATGTTTTTGGATCAAGTGAAGAAGTTGGCTCGTCGGCGAGCAGCAGTCGTGGCTTCTGCATGACGGCCCTCGCGATTCCTACTCGCTGACGCTGGCCGCCTGAAAGACTGTCTGCCCGCTGATTTTCAAATCCACTGAGCCCCACGATCTCAAGCAGCGAAAATGCCTGTGAAATATCTTCCTGGGAATAGTCTCGACGCCACGCTTGCCAGGCCGATACAAAACCGAGTCGGCCAGTCAGCAGATTCTCCATGACAGTAAGGCGCTCGACAAGGTTGTACTCCTGAAAGACCATTCCGATCTGTCGTCGAACCAACCGCAAAGCTGAACGATTCAGGCCAACAATATCCTGCTGATTAAAATGAATCGAACCCACCGTTGGCTCTACCAAACGATTGATACAGCGAATCAGGGTTGATTTCCCGGTTCCTGAGGGTCCAATAATGGCGGTGATGCCATCTGGATCAATATCAAGATCGATTGATTGCAGAACAGGCTTGCCGGGGACGTACTCCTTCGAGAGTCCCCGTATGGATAAGGTGACGCTTCGCGCATCGACCAAATCGTGTCCCCTTTAAGCCTGAAGCCCCTCGCTATTTTCCCTTGGCTTCAGCAGCACGTTTTCTTGCCTCCGCCTCGCGAGCGGACTCACGTTCGTAGGCGGCGCTGTTGAATTTCTCACCGCCTGCTTCTGCCACTTGTCTGACAATCGCCCAGTCCTTCTGATAACTCACTGGGAAAAAACGATCGGCGCCGTCAAAGGCTTTTTTCATTTCCTCTGTGAACCGGTAGTCATAGAAACATTTCAGCATCTGATCACGAAACTTCGGCTCTAAATCGTGCGCATAGGCAAAAGAGGATGTCGGAAACTTGGCGCTTTTATAGATCACACGAAAGTCATCCTCCTTGATCTGGCCCCGAGTCGCCATTCGATAAAACACATCGGAAGCAACTGCTGCCCCATCATAATCACCCGACCGTACACCCAGCACCGACTGATCATGCTTCCCCGAAAACAGGATGTTGTAGTCTTTTCCTGGATTCAGGCCCTCTTTCGGAAAAAGTGCCATCGGCGCCATGTGTCCCGAATTGGATGAAGGCGATGTATGCGCGAATTTTTTTCCTTTCAAATCCGCTAGTTTCTGGTAAGGGCTATCTTTCTTCACGACCACAATCAAGTTGTAGCCCTGAAACTCTTTTTCATAACCCTTTACAGCGAATGGAACGGCACCAGCGATATTCACCGCGAAAGCAGTGGGGCCGGTTGAAAAGCCGCCAACATGAAGACGGCCCGAGCGCATGGCCTCAATCTCTGCTGCGTTGGACTGAACCTGAAAAAAAATCACACGTTTCTTCGTGCATTGAGCAAGGTGGTCGGTAAACGGGCGAAATATTTTCTCGTAGACCGCAGGATCCTCAACCGGTGTGTATGTAAAAACAATCGTATTTGGATTTTTCAGTTTCGCAGGATCTGAAGGCGTATCCGCGACCATGTCTTTATTGTTGTCGCAATACTGAGCATCAAGATCCCCACGGTGCTGACAGGTCCCTTGAGCATGAGCCTGCAACGAGAAGCCAAGCGCCAAGAAAAGCGCGCTGAGTGCTGCCTTGATCATGAATTTTTTCCTTATCAAAAACACTGGCGAGACTATAAAACGACCGCGGCAGTCGGGACCGGTTGCAGTATCAGGGTTTTTCCGAGTTCGCGGATTTGCTCCCTGCCTGCGCGCTCAGCCCGCGACTGGCGTCTTTTCTGATCGGATCACCGCGCAATACCAGGGGCCATCAGGCCCAGGGCGCTCAGTCCAGCATCGTTTACTCAAACGTCAGCTTGGCGGCATCGACTACTTTTCGAGTATTGCCGATATGCTTTAGTAGCGCCTGACGAAAGGCATCAGAAGGGCCCCCAATCGGGATCGCCGTTACTCCATCAAGACGTTTCATGACCTCTGGCTGGGCAAGTACGCGACTCGCCGCCTCATTTAACCGTCTCACGATGTCCGATGAGAGCTGCCGCGGCCCCACCAGCCCAAACCACGCCGAGTCATTGACCAGCGGTAGTCCCGCCTCTGCGAAGGTCGGTACATTGGGCAGTGCGGAAACGCGCTTATCAGATGCGACCGCGAGTGCCCGCAATTTGCCGGACTGAATATGCGGTAATGACGACGGTAGATTGTCAAAAAAAACCTGGACCTGGCCCGCCAGCACATCATTTAACGCGGGCCCAGCTCCCCGGTAGGGAATATGCGTCATGATCACTTTCGCATCGAACTGAAAGCTCTCTCCCATCATATGGCCAAGACTGCCCATTCCAGGCGTTGCGTAATTGACCCTCGAGGGATTCTTTTTCAGATAGGCAATAAACTCTGACATCGAGTGCGCCGGGACGCCTGGGTGAACGGAGATCACATTCGGCACACCCGCAAGCTGGCTGATCAGCGCAAAGTCGTTGATCGGGTCGTATTTCACAACCTTTGCCTGTGCAATCGGATTGATTACATGTGTCGATACGGTGGCCACACCGATGGTATAGCCATCTGGGGACGCATCGGAAATGGCTTTTGCGCCAATGGCGCCCCCCGCCCCGCCGCGATTATCAACCACGACCTGTTGCCCGAGCTCTTTACTGAGGCCTTCGGCAACGATGCGCCCAACGATATCGGTGGATCCGCCCGGGGGAAAGGGGATGATCAGCGTGATCGGCCGATTCGGATAGCCCTGAGCCACCGCTTTTAAGCAAAACATCATCACAATCAGAAAGCCAAACCAACAACGCACGATTTTCATAATCGGATTCCTTCATAAGAAACAAACCGAATGGGCCAGACGGATCAGTTTAGACGTGAAAATTTGACGATTGAGAAAAATCTTACGCACGCACCGGCATCGATCGGAACCAAGCCAGTGATAGCCCAATGGCCAGAAGCGTCAGCGCCATTGCCGCAGCAGCAAAAAGCGCACCAATTTGGGTATCCTGCCGCTCGAGTCGGATTCGGGTTGCCAAGTGCTCGTAAATGCCCTGAAGATCTGTTGCATTCGAGGCTCGAAAAAACTCACCCTGCGTTACTTGTGCCATCTGCCGCAGCGTCTCTTCGTCCACTCGAGCGTAAAACGATAGGCCCTCAAAACCGGGAATAAAGCCCTCTGGCGTACCGAAGGCGACCGTATGAACCCGTACCCCCAGACGAGCCGCCAAACGGGCCGCCTCCACAGGATCAGAGCCCGTGGTTCTGCGGCCATCGGAAAGCAGCACCACCGCTCCGCTGCGATACGAGCCCGGAGGGCCGGAAGCTTGATCGGCCCGCGAGGGGCCGCCGCCCCCTGCTCCTGCGATACTCGCGCGATCCCGCTGCGCATCTGGTGACACCGGATTGCCTCCCGTCTCCCAGCCATAAACCGTCGACTCCAGTTTGATGCCAGCATCCGGAAGCAACATATCGAGCGCCATTAGCAAGCCCGACCCGGTAGCCGTGCCCCGCTGCAGCTGAAATCGATCGATGGCTTCGTAAATATCCTGACGGTTATCGGTGATCCCGTGGGCCCGCTGCGCCGTTCCAGCAAACGTCACCAGTCCTACCCGCACGTTTTTCGGCAGTCCCTCCACAAAAGCTTTTACGGCCTCTTGGCTGGCTTTGATGCGATTGGGCGGCACATCCTCGGCAAGCATGCTGCGCGAGACATCCATTGCCAAAATCAACGTCATGTAATCCGCTGGCAGCACTACTCGGGCGCTCGGCCCTGCCGAACCAATCAGCCCACAGGTGATCGCAGCCAAACATAGCGCTGGGGGAATGTGCCTGCGAAAAGGCCGACGGCCGAGCTGGGCCAGGCGGATTGCCGAAAGATCCGGAGCGATGGCCGCCACCCTCATGCGTCGCCGCAGCAGCCACAGGTATCCCGCCAAGAGTATTGGGACAAGAAGCAGCGTCCACAACATTTCAGGCCATAAAAAACGCATACTTCAGGTTCCTTGATCAACACACCCAAGGGACATCGGGCGCCTTTCAACATTTGCAAAAATGAAACAAACCGCACACTGGATTATCTCGATTGGCGGACTGGCCCTCGGCGTTGGCCTGGCATTGAGCGTCGTACTCCGCGATGCTCCCAAACCCATTACCCAAAAAGACATTGATGCCGCCGTCTTGCGCAGCCTGCAGGATAACGACCTCCCGTCGAGGACCGCAAGGGCCGCAAAAGCCGTGCTGCCGGCGGTGGTTCGAGTGCGGGGATATGGCCGCGATCCCAAACGGCCGAAAAGCCCGGAAAAACAGCTTGGCGTGGGCAGTGGCGTGGTCATTATGGAAGACGGCACCCTTCTTACGAACTTTCACGTCGTACACGGCATGGAACGCATTGATGTCGTTTTCCACGATGGCACCGTATCGCCGGCCGCCATTGTTGCAATCATGCCGGCGCAGGATTTGGCGTTGGTCAAGCCCCAGCGCATCCCAGATGACCTGGAGCCAGCGGTGCTCGGATCTACTGGCCGAGTTTCACCGGGCGATGAAGTGGTTGCGATCGGATTTCCTTTTGGCATCGGGCCCTCGGTCTCGGCGGGCGTGGTCAGCGGCATGAATCGAGAGTTTCGCAGCCGTGATGATCGGCCCGCTCTCACGGGATTGATTCAATTTGATGCTGCTGTAAATTCTGGAAATTCAGGCGGTCCGCTGGTGAATATGTCAGGCGAGGTCATTGGCATCGTGACCGCGATTCTCAACCCAACGAAATCGGGAACGTTTATCGGAATCGGATTTGCGACCACCATTGAAGGCGCTGCAAGCGCGGTGGGTATTCCACCGTTTTAAGAAAAAAGGATACTGCGATGAATCTATCTCGAGACCCATGGAGTACAGCAGCAGCCGCCTCGCTTTCGGGGCCCTCCGCAGAGCGCATCTCGGAGAGTGCAGCCCTTATGGAACGGCTACTTTATGAAGTCAAGCGGGTAGTGGTCGGGCAGGACAGATTCCTTGAGCGTGTGCTGGTGGCGCTGCTTGCCCGCGGCCATCTGCTGATCGAAGGTGTGCCGGGCCTAGCAAAAACCTTGACCGTGAAAACACTCGCCAGCACGCTGCAGGGAAGCTTTGGCCGAGTCCAATTCACACCCGATCTGCTTCCATCTGATATGACGGGCACGCGAATCTACAATCAGAAGACATCTGAATTCAGCACGGTGCTCGGTCCTGTATTCAACAATCTGTTGCTGGCCGATGAGATCAACCGGGCTCCCGCAAAAGTACAAAGCGCCTTGCTTGAGGTAATGCAAGAACGCCAGGTCACCATTTCAGGGCAGACGTTTATGGTACCCGACCCCTTCTTGGTGATGGCCACGCAGAATCCAATTGAGACCGAGGGTACGTACCCCTTGCCCGAAGCTCAGATGGACCGATTCATGATGAAAGTCCTCATTGACTACCCCAATGAAGAAGAGGAATTTGTCATTGCGCAACGCTTTACCGGCATTCCTGCACGGGCTGCGCCTGTCTTGGATATGCAACGCTTAACTGCGCTGCAGTCGGATTGTCGACAGGGCCATGTCGATGCACGCCTGATTCAACATGCAGTTCAGTTGGTCTGCGCAACTCGAGAACCGGCCCGTTTCGGCATTCCTGATCTTGCACGGCTCTTGCGATTTGGTGCGAGTCCACGTGCAACGATCGGTCTGGTCGAAGGGGCTCGGGCTTTGGCGTTTCTGCGTGGCCGTGCCTATGTACTGCCTCAAGACATGACGGATATCGCCGCTGATGTGCTGCGTCACAGAATGGTACTGTCTTACGATGCCCTGTCTGAGGGCATGAGTGCTGATGACATTGTCACCCAAGTCTTACAAGCTGTTCCCGCACCAGATCGCCCATTCGATGGCCATGTTCGGATTCCGGCGTCGGGCTAAGTCCGCTGTCGCCTCGACCGCTGCGCCTGAAATCGAGGCCGGCAGCAGGCCAACACCAGCTGCCCCTGGCCGGCCAGGGGCGCTCTACCAGACGCTATCGTGGACAATCATTCGGCGGCTCGATGGCATTTTTCAGGGTGATCACGAGACACTCTTTCATGGGACGGGCATGCGGATGTCGGACATCCGTGAATACCAAGCGGGCGACGATGTCCGACATCTCGACTGGAATGTCAGCGCCAGAACCGGAGCACTCCACGTCCGCACGTTCTATGAAGAGCGCGAACTCACCGCCTGGTTTCTAATCGACACCTCAGAATCGTTGGCCTTTCAATCGGCAGGCCTGAGTAAAAGACAAATGGCCAGACAAGCAGTGGAGACACTCGCAGGGCTTTTGGTGCGGCACGGGGATCGCATTGCGGCGATGCTAGATCGCGGCCTGGGCAATACGCCACTGCGACTACTGCCGCCAGGAAGTGGGCAATCGCACGTGATACGTCTTCTCGACATGATGGAGATGCATCGCGAAGATTCAGTCCCGCCCACTTCCAGACCAGCACGCAAGGCCTCTGCTGCCCAAGAGGGCCTACCCAGTTCCACGCAACTCACCCCGATGCTCGAGCGCGCGTTGGCCGTGATTCGGCGCCGCAGCCTTGTGATAATCGTCTCTGATTTCTGGGTCGCCTCCGGCTGGGAGGCGGCGCTGCGCCGACTGGCCCATCGGCATGATGTGCTTTGTATTCAGATCACGGATCCCCTGGAGATGCAGCTTCCCAACGTGGGCATGTTGACGATTCAAGACTCGGAATCTGGCGAGCAGATCCTCGTGGATACCGGAGATGCAATCACCCGAGCGCGCTATGACGACATCATGAAGCAACGTCAGGCAAAAATTGCACAAACCTGCGCACTCGCTGGTGCAGATTTACTTCAGATGCAAACGAATCAGTCCCTACTGCGTCAGCTTATGGGGTATCTTGCCTTTCGAAAAAAACGCCGCGCGCTGTCGGGGGCTCGAGCCTCGAGATGAAATTCGCTGAAATCGTCTGGATCTGGCCCCAGATGCTCTGGCTCTTGTGCTTACTGCCGATGGTGGTGACGATCTACATTCGACGCCGTCGAAAAATGACGGCTCCGAGCAGCACAATCTCGTGGCTGGTGGCAATCGGCAAAGTACAGCAGGCCTCTTATGGATCAGCAGCTTTACTGCTTCTGGGTCTGATCATGATGACACTCGCAACCGCGCGGCCTCAGGCCGTGCTCTTGGTACCGCAGCGCATTGATGCGGTCATGCTGGTGCTGGACACCTCGGGCAGCATGCGCGCTGATGATGTGCTGCCGAGCCGAATTGAGGCTGCAAAAGAAGCCATTCGAGGGTTCATTGAGCGGCAGCCAGCCTCGATGAAGGTCGGCCTTGTCTCCGTCGCTGCAACCGCTGTGGTAACGCAAATGCCCACAACCGATCGGGAAGCGCTTCTCTCCGCCCTGGATGGCATTGCCTTGCAACGTGGTTCAGCACTCGGGGCGGGGATCGCTGTGGCGCTTGCCGCGGTGCTACCTCCAGGCACTATCCCCCTCCAATCGATTCTCAACGGCGAATACAAAGAGCCAGCGGCCCCTGAGACAGCAGCCTCCACCCGAGACAGTATCGCCATCGTGATGCTGTCTGATGGCGCTGGCAACATGGAGCCAGATGCACGTGCTATGGCCAAGCTTGCCGCACGGCAAGGAGTGCGAATTTACACCGTTGGCATTGGTACCCCGCAGGGTGCAGTGCTCCGAGCGCAAGGGTTGGCCATGCGGGTTCGGCTCGAGGAAGACCTGCTCAAACTGATCGCAGCCGAAACCTCAGCGGACTACTTTGGGGCCTCGAGCCTTGCCGAACTCCATCGTGTTTATGAGTCAATGGGCAAAAACATTGTGTTTCGGCAGCAGCGGCAGACCGAGATTACCGGGCCGATGCTCCTCATCGCAATCTGCCTGATGACGCTCGGAGTTGTGCTCGCTCTGGTTCGCTCAGGCCGAGTCGCGTAAACGGTCACGACCTGAGTGGCCGACGCCTTGCATCGATGGGCTTTGAGAGATAATCGGGCTCTTCCTCTTTCGTTGATATCGCTGTCGATCACATGCAAGCTTCCGAACCGCTTTATTTTGAACTTCCGGCCGCCCACTTCTACCCGACGGCCTCACCACCTACGGCGGTCATCAAGACCAATTTCGGAGATATCACCATCGAATTATTTCCGGACAAGGCGCCGCTGTCCGTTGGCAACTTCTTGCACTATGCTTTCGATAACTACTACGACAACATACTCTTTCATCGGGTCGTCAATAATTTCGTAATTCAGGCGGGGCTCTTTGACATTCAAGGCCGAGCAAAGCTGACTGCCCAACGGGGGCCGATCACCCTTGAGTCCGATAACGGGATGACACATCTTCGAGGCACGGTCGGTATGGCGCGCACGGATCAACCCAATACCGCTACCTCCCAATTCTTTATCAATGTCGTGGATAACCCAGGGCTGAATTATTCGAGCGCTGAGCGGCCAGGCTATGCGGTATTTGGCAGGATCACATCAGGATTGGATGTGGCCGACGCCATCGCAAAAGTTCCCGTCTCCACGAACAATGGATTCGAGAACGTTCCGAACTCACCCGTCATTATTCGCGACGTGCAAATCTCCAGCGGCGCCGACCAACTCATCCGGCTGCCGGAATTCAAGGCAGCTGCAGGCGTCACGGGCGCACGCCTGGAATACTCCATCGCCCAAATCAGCGCTCGAAAAATGAGTGATGGCGCCTGGGCTGTAGTGGATGTCGCCGGGTTTTCGATTGCAAAACTAATCGGGTACGAGAGAATTTTTCTCAACGATAAAGCAATCGGTCTTGATCTCGCTGGCAACGCTGGCCAGGCCTACCGAATTTACAAAGCGGCATTCGATCGCGATCCGATGGCCGGCGATACCGTGGGGCTAGGCTACTGGATTTCGCAGATGGATCGGGGCATGAGCACTGTTGAGGTTGCAGCCCGTTTTATTGACTCCAACGAATTTAGGACGCTTTATGGGTCGAATCCCAGTAACGGTGACTTTCTTGTCCGTCTTTATCAAAATGTCCTGGATCGATCTCCCGACCAGGGTGGCTACGCTTGGTGGATCGACCAGCTGCAAAACAATCCAGAAAAAACCTGGAAAAAAGTTCTGGCCGATTTTGCCGAATCGCCCGAAAATCAGTCCAATGTCCTCTCGCTCATCGGAAATGGTATTACTTACGATCTCTGGGTAGGTTAAATCAAAACATGGTAAGAACAACGCTCTTTTTTCTAGCAATCTGCTCTCTTGTGGTGATATCACCGGGCCATGCCCAGTCGGTCTATCCGAACAAACCGGTCAAGATCGTCGTGCCATTTACGCCTGGCGGAAGCTCCGATATTCTCGCTCGGGCAATCGGCGGTGAACTCAGCAAATCCCTTGGCCAAAGTTTCGTGATTGAAAATATTGCGGGAGCGGGCGGAAGCATCGGCTCTGATCGAGTCGCCAAGAGCGCTCCTGATGGCTACACCCTCCTGATGGGCCACATCGGAACGCTGGCGGTCAATCCCAGTCTCTATCCCAACTTATCCTATAACCCCATGAAAGACTTTGTACCAGTGGCTTGGGTAGCAAGGGTCCCGAACGTGATGGTGATCAACAAAACGGTTCCTGCGCGAAATCTTAAAGAGCTTGTCGCGCTGGCCAAATCAAAGCCAGGCTTTCTGAACTACAGCACCGGGGGTAACGGCAGCGCTGCTCATCTTGCAACGGAGTACTTTAAAATGCAGGCTGGCGTCGCGATGGTTCACATTCCGTACCGGGGTGCTGCACCCGCCGTCGCTGATGTGATTGGGGGCTCAGTGCAACTTATTTTCACCGGGGCGCCCGCTTTGATTGGTCACATTCGCTCGGGGCAATTAACAGCGCTTGCGGTATCAAGCCCCAAACGACTCGACATTCTTCCTGATGTCCCCACGGTTGCCGAGGCGCTGGGACTTCGTGGATTCGAGGCCGATCAATGGTACGGGCTCGTCGCGCCCGCCGGAACGCCACGCGATATCGTGATGAAACTCAACCGAGCCGTCAATGAGGCCCTCGGTAGTGAGGCGCTCAAAGTGCGCCTCAACACTGAGGGTGCTATCGCAACGCCAACTACCCCTGAAGAGTTTGGCAAGCTCATCGCCTCCGATATCGAGCGCTGGCGCCCCGTCATCGCATCGGGGCGGGTTCGGCTCGACTGATATTGACAAACTCCTCAGGCTGAAATCGCCAGGGCACAGGCATAGCCGCTGGCCCAGGCCCACTGAAAGTTGTGACCCCCGAGGTGGCCGGTGACATCGACACATTCACCAATAAAGTAAAGGCCTGGAAAATTTTTCGTCATCATGGTCTTGCTATCCAGCGCATCGGTATCAATACCCCCCAACATAACCTCCGCTTTTTTCCATCCTAAGGTTCCCGCGGGCTTGACTTGCCAGTGCTGTATCTGACGAATCATCGACTGCCGATCCACTCTCGAAATCTCCGCCCACTTCTTGCCCTGAAGTTGAATTTTTGCTGAAAATGCTTGAGCAAGACGCTCTGGCAGAAATGTGGCAAGCGCACCCTCCGTAGTCTTTGCACCGACCAGCTTCTCATTCAATACCGCCTCAAGATCCAGTCCTGCAGACCAATCCAAAACGATGTCCTCGCCCTCTTCCCAGTAATTGCTCGCCTGCAGTACCGCCGGTCCAGACAGTCCCTTGTGCGTCATTAAGAGATCTTCATCAAATGTCGAAGCACCGTATCGCACCCCTTTTCGGCCGGCCGAAATGCAGACCGGCAGGCTGAGCCCCGCGAGAGACTCCAGCCCGCGGAAAGCGTCGGAAGTAAAGGCCAGCGGCACAAGACCTGGACGAACCGGTGCGATGGGAATATCAAGCGTTTTTGCGAAATCCAGAGCAAATGCAGACGCCCCAATCGCAGGGACTGGCAGCCCCCCTGTGGCCATCACTATCGAACTGGCCTGATACGAGCCCGCATCAGTCTTAACGCGCCATTGATGCCCCTCTCGAATCACTGCCCGAACCTCGACAGGATGCAAAATCTCGACACCGCCCAGAAGACACTCCTCCCGCAGCATCTGAATAATCAAGTGCGAGGACTCATCACAAAATAACTGTCCACGATGTTTTTCGTGAAATTGAATTCGATAACGATTCACCAGAGTGACAAAATCAGCGGGTGAATAGCGGGCAAGTGCACTGCGCGCAAAATCGGGATTGAGCGACAAAAAGTGGCTTGGGCTACTGTCGCGATTGGTGAAGTTGCATCGGCCGCCCCCACTGATGCGGATTTTTTCGCCAAGGGTTTTGGCGTGGTCCAGTAATAAAACCCGCTTTCCACGCTGGCCCAGTACTCCTGCGCAAAACATTCCCGCAGCGCCCGCGCCAATCACAATGACATCGGCAGAATTCAACTGTAAATCAATATGATGATCATTCTGCCCTAGCGCAGGACAGTTTCATAAGCGGATAACGCATTCGCCCCGCCCGTATGCATAAAGAGAATATTCTCACTTGATCTAAATCGCCCTTCGCGAATCATGCCAATCATTCCAGCGGCAACCTTACCGGTATAGACGGGATCCAGCAATATTCCCTCTGTGGCCGCAAAAAGCTTGATTGCCTCAATCATCGATGCATTGGGCAACGAGTATTTTGGCTGCCAGTAGCCCCCAACAGAAACAATACGATGAGGGGGGATCGCAAACCCCGGCCCAAAGAGCGCAGCAATGGCACAGGCTTCCTGGTACACCAGGGGCTCCTGATCCTGCGGATCTCGACTGACCCCCACTCCAAGAATTGGGATATCGATATGGTTGCCGACAAATCCAGCAACTAGCCCACCATGTGTTCCAGAGCTTCCCGAACCGACAATCACCTGATCAATGGCCAGTCCATGCTCAAAAAATTGCTGCTGCATTTCTTGAGCGCAGGCCACATAGCCCAGCCCTCCGATGGCGTTCGATCCGCCGCCCGGAATGACATACGGCCGATGGCCCAGGCCGCGCAGTTTCTTGGCCAACGCCTCCATTTCCTGGGCCATATTTGATCCTGCTGGAACCACCGTAATCGAATCCACTGACATCAGTCGAAAGATAAAGTGATTTCCGCTCGCCGTCTCAGAGTAGGTGCCAGGTATCCGCTCCTCAATCACGAAATGACACCGAAGTCCCTCCTTGCGCGCTGCAGTCAGCGTAATGCGGCAGTGATTCGACTGCGGAGCGCCACACGTCACCAGGCAGTCTGCCTCTTGTGCGAGCGCCTCCGCCACCAGGAATTCAAGTTTCCGGGTCTTGTTGCCACCCGGGGCGAGGCCCAGCATGTCATCACGCTTCACCCAGATCTTTGGCCCGCCCAGTGCCTGGGTCAGCCGCGGCAAATACTCTATCGGCGTGGGGTGAGTCGTATAGATGCGTCTCGGAAATCGACTTAGATCCATCGTCAATTCTTGATATTGGTCATTTGAGATTCACTTAAAGCCTTCCCTCTTCAACAGCATGGCAGGCCAATCGCCGATTCCCTGCGATCTTTAACGCGGGGCTCTCCAAGCGACAACGCGCCTGTGCATAAGGGCACCGCGGATGAAAGACGCATCCCGATGGCGGGGTCAGTGGATTGGGAACTTCCCCCTGTATCGGGACACGCTCTCGATCTGGGACGGCCAATCTCGGAATGGAATCCATCAAGAGCCTTGTATACGGGTGCCGTGGACTCGAGAATACATCGTCAGTCCTACCTTGCTCGACGATTTGCCCGAGATACATCACCCCTACTCGATCACTGAAATGCTGAACGATTGCTAAATTATGGGAAATCAAGAGGTAAGTAAGGCCAAGTTGAGTCTGTAAGTCCTGCATCAGATTCAGGATTTGCGCTTGCACAGAAACATCCAGCGCAGATGTCGGCTCATCACAGACCAGAAAGGCTGGATTTGCGGCGAGCGCACGAGCGATTGAAATACGCTGACGTTGTCCGCCTGAAAACTGATGGGGATATTTTCGTTGGTCAGCC
>JAGWWC010000012.1 GCA_018970545.1 Betaproteobacteria bacterium
TTGTCGACAGCAAGGCGAATCTTCAACTCCCCATCGCCTTCATAGAGATCTGCTTTTTGCAGGGCCTCGACCCGCAGCTTGTCGCAGGCATCCGAGGCGTTGGAGACCAGCTCGCGCAGGAAAATATCGCGGTTGCTGTACAGCGAATGAATCATGAGGTGCAGCAGCTGCTTGACCTCGGTCTGAAAGGCTAGGGTTTCTTTTGACATAGCAATTCCTTAGGCGTGCTCATTGACTTCTGCTGAAGATGGGGGCCGCCTGGCCCGATTTCAAGAGCCCGGCTTGATACGGCTTGGCTTAAAGCGCAGCTCCAGCAGCTTGCCCCGACGGGCCCGATTGCCTTCGTAAGTCTTAAGGGCCTTTGCATCCAGCAATACCTCGGCAGGCTTACCAGCCCGGCCAGCCCCAAAGACATGAAGGCCAGACTTGGGCGTCAGGCCGGCGGCATCGATAAAACCATCAGCCTTTGCCTCAGGATCGATCAACAAGACGCCCCGCCCGCCGGTTGGCAGTACTTTGACATCAGCCAATCCCACAATCAGCAGCCTGCCTTTTGCAGAGAGCATGGCAAGCTGGCTGGCCTGCGCAGCAATTAACCGCATCAGCGATGGCGCGTCCGACCGCTCAATGGTCATGAACTGCTTGCCTGCCCGCTGCCGGGTCATCATGGATTCAATCGTGGTGATAAACCCAAGGCCAAACTGTGTGCCAATGACCAACCGTGCGGCCAGCCCACCTGCCGCAAATTGTGTCAATAGGGCACCTGGCTCAAGCTCCACCATGGAGGTCAATGGCACACCATCGCCTCGGGCACCGGGCAGCTGACCCACCGGCACTGAATAACTTCGTCCCGTGCTGGAAAGCGCCACCAGACTATCGACCGTGCGGCACTCAAAGCAGTCATACAGCGCATCGCCCGTCTTAAACCCGAACTGGGCTGGATCATGGCCATGGCCCTGGCGGGCCCGGACCCAGCCATTGACCGACACAATGACCGTGACGGGCTCATCGACCACCGGCACCTCAACACTGGTCCGCTCTGCTGCCTTCAGCAGTGTTCGGCGTTTATCGCCAAACGTTTTGGCATCTTGCTCAATTTCTTTTGCGACACTTTTGCGCAGACTGCGTTCGTTTTCGAGAAGATGCACAAGCCGGCCCTCCTCATCGCGTAACTCTGCAAGCTCTTTCTCAATCTTGATTGCCTCAAGCCGGGCCAGCTGCCGCAGACGAATTTCAAGAATATCCTCGGCCTGAATCTCAGTAAGTCCGAATTTTTTGACCAATGCCGGCTTGGGCTCATCGCTTTCTCGAATGACTTTGATGACCTTATCAATATTCAGCAAGGCAATGGAGCGGCCCTCGAGAATGTGGATGCGTCGGCGAGCCTGCTCGAGACGGTGCGAGGTACGGCGGCGTACGGTCTCGATCCGATAGGTGACCCACTGAGACAGGATCTCCGATAGCGGCATGGAGCGCGGCCGGCCATCAATATCCACTGCCACCAGGTTCATCGCCACCGAGCTCTCCAGCGGAGTATGCGCAAGGAGCACCTTGATAAACTCGTCACGATCCTGACGTGATGACTTGGGCTCAAATACCAGCCGCACATCGGCATCCTTGCCCGACTCATCTCGGACCGTATCCAGCACGCCCAGCATGAGCGACTTTAATTGCTGCTGCTCGGCGGACAGCGACTTCTTTCCTGCCTTCACCTTCGGGTTGGTGATCTCTTCAATGTCTTCGAGCACGCGCTGGGAGGACACGCCCGGAGGCAGTTCATGCACCACCACCTGCCACTGGCCGCGGGCCATCTCTTCAATACTCCAGCGGGCGCGGGTTTTTAAGGAACCGCGGCCTGCGCTATAGGCCTGGGCGATCTCCTCGGCTGATGAAATGATTTGCCCACCGCCAGGAAAATCCGGCCCAGGTATTAATTTCATCAGCTCCCGCTCTGAAAGGTCGGGCTTCTCGATCAAGGCCACAGCAGCGGCGGCAACTTCGGTGGCGTTATGCGGCGGAATTTCGGTGGCCATGCCCACCGCAATGCCGGAGGCGCCATTTAATAAGACAACCGGCAGCCGCGCAGGAAGCCGCAGCGGTTCGGTAAACGAGCCGTCATAGTTGGGTCCGAAATCCACCGTGCCCTCATCGATTTCATCGAGTAGCAGCGCGGCAAATGCGGTAAGCCGGGCCTCGGTGTAGCGCATCGCTGCCGCGCCATCGCCGTCGCGTGAACCAAAATTTCCCTGGCCATCAATCAAGGGGTAGCGCACCGAGAAGCCCTGCGCAAGACGGACCAGTGCATCGTAGGCCGACTGATCACCATGCGGATGATATTTTCCGAGCACATCGCCTACCACGCGGGCCGATTTCACTGGCTTTGCCGAGACGGCAAGCGACATCCGATGCATCGCGTACAAAATGCGCCGCTGCACCGGCTTTAAACCATCGCAGAGATCTGGCAGGGCCCGGCCCTTGACGACCGAGACCGCGTAATCGAGATATGCACGCTCTGCAAAATCCGCCAACGTGATCCTCTCGCCATCAAAACGAATGCCCAAGGGCACCTGCGATGACCATGCCTCGGCAGCGGAGGCCATTGCATCGCTGCCAGATGACTCGAATAAATCCGGAGTGCTATTTTTGCTGCTGGGTTTACGCGGCATATTAGAGATCAGCCTCGGCCTCGTGGCCTTTTTCCTCAAGCCATGCGCGGCGGGAAGACGCCTCGGTACGGCCCATCAGCAGGTGAAAACGCTTGGTGGTTCCCATCGCGTCCACCTCGCCCAGCGCCACCAAGGAGAGCCGGCGTGTGTCCGGATTCAGAGTGGTCTCCCAGAGCTGCTCGGCACTCATCTCCCCCAGGCCCTTGAACCGCGAGATGCTCCATGCCGTCTCACGCAGACCCTCCTGCCGCAACTTATCGAGCACGTGCGTCAACTCGCCGTCATCCAGCGCATAAAGTTTTCGGGCTGCACGCTTGCCGCTGGCGTTGACATCAATACGAAACAGCGGCGGCCGGGCCACAAACACATGGCCACGCTGCACGAGTTGCGGGAAATGCTTAAAAAATAAAGTCAACAACAGGACCTGGATATGGGCGCCATCCACATCGGCATCCGACAGAATGCAAACCTTTCCGTAGCGCAAATTATTCCAATTGATCGACTCGGAGATGCCATGCGGATCAATGCCCAGGGCCACGGCAACGTCGTGGACCTCAGCATTGGCAAAGAGACGATCGGGTTCGGTCTCCCAGGTATTGAGCACCTTTCCCCGAAGCGGCAGGATCGCCTGAAATTCTTTGTCGCGGCCCATCTTGGCGGAGCCACCCGCAGAGTCGCCCTCCACCAAGAAAATTTCGTTGCGTGCGATATCGGTGGACTCACAGTCGGTGAGCTTGCCCGGCAGCACTGCCACTCCGGAGCCTTTTTTCTTTTCTACTTTTTGCGCGGAGCGGGCCCGGTGCTGGGCTGCCCGAATCGCTAACTCAGCGATCTTTCGCGCAGACTCCAGATCTCGATTTAGCCAAAGCTCCAGCGGCGGCCTGACCTGGGTCGCGACAAGCCGTAGGGCATCACGACTGGTGAGCTTCTCCTTGGTTTGGCCTTGAAACTGCGGATCCAAGACCTTTGCGGACAGCACAAAACTCACCCGCGAGAAGACATCCTCGGGCAGCACTTTTACGCCCTTGGGGATCAGGTTGTGCTGCTCGATAAATCCCTTGACCGCAGAGAATAGGCCTTCGCGCAGTCCTGCCTCATGCGTGCCGCCTGCAGTTGTCGGAATGAGATTGACAAACGATTCCCGCGGCGTGGGGCCCTCTGCAGTCCAAGCCACCGCCCACTGGGCACCCTCGCCGATTGCGAAAGTCTCATCGCCTGAGCCCACGTAGCCCTCGCCGAGCCAGGGATCGACCACCAGGGGCTCGGATTCAACCAACTCCAAAAGATAATCTTTTAAGCCGCCTTGATAACGCCAGGATTCAGACTTGCCGCTTTTCTCGTTGACCAAATGGGTGATGACGCCGGGCAGCAGCACTGCGCGGGCCTTCAGGCTGCGGGCCAACTCGGCAGCAGGAATCGCAGCGTCATCAAAATACTTTGCATCAGGCCAGACCCGCACCGAGGTGCCTGCTCGGCCAGCAGCAGCCGACGTGCGCTTGAAGGGCTCGATGACCTCGCCATCGGCGAAAACAATTCGGTATTCGCCACCATCACGCCATACCGTGACTTCTAAACGCTTGGATAAGGCATTGGTCACGGAGACGCCTACACCATGCAGGCCGCCACTAAATGCATAGGCACCTCCTGCAGTTTTATCGAACTTGCCACCGGCATGCAGCCGTGTAAACACAATCTCGACCACGGAGACATTCTCATCTGGATGCTTTCCCACTGGAATGCCGCGGCCATCATCGGCCACGCTCACACTGCCATCGGAATGCAGCGTGACATGAATATTTTTTGCGTGACCGGCGAGCGCTTCATCGGCGCTGTTGTCAATGACCTCTTGAAGAATGTGCAACGCATTTTCAGTGCGTGTGTACATGCCGGGCCGCTGGCGCACCGGCTCAAGTCCCTTTAGCACACGAATCGATGATTCGTTGTAATTATTTTTTCGTTGCTCTGCCATTGCGGAGAAAAATTTCCATGCGTGTCAAATCACGAACTCATGCAGACAGCTGAAACATTTACTGACCCGAAAGTTGTCCACAGTTTTTGTGGAAAACTCGGTCATAAAAACGTCACAGGATTGTCACAACAAGGGCGCCTTCGGACTGGGTAATTTTTGATCAGCTACGCCAGCTTCTTGTCGCTAACAAGTATTCCGTCAGCATCGGCGTAGCACCAGTTTCCAGGCCGGACCGTTACACCGGCCATATCCACCGGAATATCCCGCTGGCCAGCCCCCTGCCGATCACTGCGCCGAGGATGGGTAGCGATCGCCCAGACCCCCACCGCGCACTCCAAAAGCTCCTGAGAATCCCTCACGCAGCCATTGACGATGATGCCCGCCCAGCCATTTTTGACCGCCAGCAGGCCAAGGTTACCCCCCACTAGGGCACAGCGGTCGCTGCCACCCCCATCCACCACCAGCACCCTGCCCTGGCCTGGGCCTTCCAGCAGCTGGCGGACGTGGCTGTTGTCCTCGAAACACTTCAGGGTCACCACCGGCCCACAGATGGCCGTCTCACCACCATAATTTTGAAAGACTGGGGGCAAGACCCGCAGGCCTCCCGACGCCAAGAGATCCTCGTGGGCATCGCATAAATCGGTTGTCGGAGGGCACTCCATCGGCGCCGCCTGCGGCCCTTTGGACCGAGAAGGTGTGGTTTTCATGTTGTTCATCGCGGTCGTAAGACTACCAGTGCTGCGCGGGCATGCAAAAATTTGGCCATGCTGACTGTTTTGTCCATCTTTATGGCCGCGCTCATTCTTGCCTATGTGCTGGAGCCGATTGTCGAGCGGCTCTGTGCCATCGGGCTAAACCGCCGATTGGCCGCGCTCGCAGCGGTACTGATCGGAATTGGCGCATTGGCGGGCCTTGGACTGCTGCTCATCAATATTTTGCAGCGAGATATTCCAATGATCCGAGCGCAGGCACCGGCCTGGATTCAGAGCACCCAGCTTTGGCTTGCGCCCATGCTTGAGCGTTTTGAGATCAGCTTGAATTGGGAAGAGATGAAGGCGGCTTTGGTGGACCGCGTGACGCGCCAGTTTTCAGACAATGCCGAGGTGGTGATCACCCGCGTACTCGATACAGTCCTGGCTTCCGTGCAAAGTTTCATCGCAGTGGTGGCCGCATTGGTCTTAATATTTTTTGTGGTGTTTTATCTACTGGTGGAGTGGTCAAGTCTTTTTTCGCGGGCCAGCGAATTTCTGCCGCCCCGGCATCGGACGACCGCCGCCGAGCTGGCCAAGGAATGTGATCAGCTGCTGTCGCAATATCTGCGCGGGCAGTTAAGTGTCATGCTGGTGCTGGCGGCTTACTACGCCATTGCGCTATCGTTATCCGGCATGGCCGGGGCCGTGGGCATCGGCATCCTGACCGGCCTTGCGATCTTTATTCCTTACATTGGCTTTGGCGTGGGACTGGCACTGGCCCTGATCTCAGGGCTACTGCAATTCGGGCCAGGCGCCGAGTTGCTGATCATCGGACTGATCTACGCGGCCGGGCAACTATTGGAGAGCTTCGTGCTGACTCCGACACTGGTGGGCCAGAAAATTGGCTTGCATCCGGTGGCGGTTGTTTTCGCATTAATGTTTTTTGGCAGCTTATTCGGGTTTTTTGGCGTGCTGTTGGCGCTTCCTGCTGCTGCCATCACGCTGGTGGGCCTGCGCTTTACGCGCCAACAAATCGAGGGCAGCCGCTGGTTTAGCGGTCAGTGAGGCGCCCTCGGCGGCGCCGAGTGTGACAGCAGCCGGTCAATCCATGCGATACAGACCGCCGAAACAATGAAGGTCACATGAATGATGGTCTGCCACAGCATGGCCTTATCGGTCATCGCATCTGCCGAGATAAAGGTCTTCAGCAGGTGAATCGATGAGATGCCAATAATGGCTGTGGCCAGCTTCACTTTCAGAATGTTGGCATTGACATGCGAGAGCCACTCAGGCTGATCCGGATGGCCCTCGAGATCAAGCCGCGAGACAAAGGTCTCATAGCCACCAATGATCACCATAATCAGCAGATTCGAAATCATGACGACATCAATAAGCGAGAGCACCATCAGCATGACCACGGTCTCTTTGTTCACCACCTGTACGCCCATGGTCTGGGCGGTCTGCGTCAGGGCATTGGGATCCCAGAGCACGGGTACTAGATGCATGAGCTCCTGAATAAAGAGCACTACATACACGCCCTGGGCTACGATCAACCCCAAATACAAGGGTAGCTGCAGCCAACGGCTCGCGAAGATGAGTGCCGGCATGGGCCTTAAGCGACGGGCGGCGGACGCGGCCTCTGAGTGTGTGGAATCGTTTTGCATGGGACCAGTTTAGCCTAAGCGATGCGGGTCCATTGGCCGCCCGCCCGCGCGACGGCCTGTTCATCAAACGCAAAGCCAAGCCCTGGCGACTGCCGCAACACCACACGGCCTGCACGCAGTTCAAGCTGGTGATTGATCAGGCGCCGAAAGTTTAAGACCTGATCATCGGTAAAAAACTCCACAAATCGGGCATTGGTGGTGGCGGCCACCAAGGGCGCATGTAAATCATGAAACCAGTGGGGGCTGACCGTTACGCCGCAGCAGTCCGCATAGGCCGCAATTTTTCTCCACTCCGATATGCCGCCACAGACTGCGGCATCGGCCTGCAGAATCTCTGCACCACCGGAATCAACGAGCTCACGAAAACGCCAACGGCCCACCTCGATCTCACCTGTGGCGACGGCGACGGATGTTCGTTCGGCAAGCCGCGCATGCAAATCGATGGCATCCGGAGAAAACGGCTCTTCAATCCAATAGGGATCATAAGCCTCGAAGCGGCGCATATAGTCCATCGCCGTTGGCAGATCCGCCCAGGCATTGTTGGCATCCAACATCAGCAGCACATCCGGGCCGATGGCATCCCGAGCAGCCGCAATTCTGGCCTCCTCCTCGGATGGCGAGAGTCGGCCGGTCTTCATCTTGACCGCGCGAAAGCCTTGGGTCACATAGCCTGCCAACTCCTTGCCCAGATCTACAGGAGACTTACCCTCCAGGTAATAGCCGCCGCTGGCATATGCCGGCACGCTCTCCCGCTCATTACTACCGAGATAGTCATGTAGCGGAAGGCCCGCTGAACGCGCATTCAAATCCCAGAGAGCCGTATCCAGAATTGACACACCGCGCATTACGGTGCCGGCTCGGCCCTGAAGCAATGCCTCTTGGTACAGCGTCTGCCAGAGGCCCTCGGTGCGCAGGCTCTCTTGGCCAATCAATAATGGCCCAAGCAGCAACTCGACGGCGGATTTCAAAATGCCGCCGGCGCGGCTACCGACATAACAAAATCCGATACCCTCATGGCCATCGCGACTGCGGACCTTCACTAGGCCGTAGTGCCGCGACGACACCGTGCGGGTTGAAAACGAGGTCACCCGATCCAGCGGCACCTCACAAACCGCGACCGACACGGACTCGATAATGGGCATAGTGAACTCCTGATGAATCCCGACGATGGGCCGAAGCGTACCTGAGGCCCGATGCGGATGCTCTAAGGCCGGACGAGATCGCTTCTGCGATATTCCAGGCTGTAGATAAACCGCTCTTCAGGGTGATGGGTGACTGAAATTTCGAAGAGCTCGTCGTTGCGATCGTAATAGCGCCGAATCACCACCAGGCAAGGTGTATCGCGGCCCACCTGCATGGATTTGGTCAGCCGTGCGGGCAGCGCTGTTGCAAAAAGGTCCACCGTCGCGCGCTCAATTTTGACCCCGTAGCGGCGCTCGATCTGCTCAAAGACCATTGCTTGGCTGTGGTCGGGCTCCTGCACAACGCCAGCAAACTTAGGATGGATATAAATATCGCTATACGACACCACCTGCTGGGTATCGCGCTCGCGCCGCGCGCCGCCAATGTGATACCACTGCGAACCCACGGCAACGCCAAGAAGCTTCGCCGTCTCTGCATCACAGGAGAGTGTTTCTTCAACCTCATTGGTGCGATAGGTATGGCCGGAATAACGCAGCAGCTCCGAGGGGGCAGCAACCGTCTGCACAAAACGGACTGCGCGATCACGCGAGATCACCCGCGTGGGCGCGCCCTGGCGACGCAGAATCAGGCCCTGGGCCTCGAGTGTGGCCAGCGCATGCCGCAACGTATGCCGACTGACATCGTAGTGTTTGCAGAACGAGCTTTCTGAGGGCAATGAGCCCCCGACGCCCCACTCCCCCGCCCGAATCCGATCTGCCAGCGCATTGGCCACGAACTCATGTAGCGTGACCCCGCTGGCTAACAACTCTTCTTTGCGCTCATTTGTCATCGTTTTTGCAAAGACCCCCTGAAAGCCGTCTGTAGGCCCGAGAACCCACACCGCGGGCGATGATACTCCAGCTAAGGCTCAGGAAAACCTAGGAAAACTCCATAGACGGCCGCCATACTCTGCAGATCCTGCGGCGTGTCTAGGTCAGAGAAATAAGCGGGATCTTCGGTCAAAAATTCGTAGCGCTTTGCACTGCCCGCGCCGACAAACTCCCGCAGCCGAAATCCAGGCTGGCTTAAGACCGAGGGCGGAATCGCCGAAGCCGCCAAAACGATGGGATGACCCGGCGTACCTGCACTATTTCGGGGCAAAACAATGTCCGCATTCCGATCATGGGCTTGTGCCCAGAGGGTCTCGTAATGACGGGCGGTAAGCAGTGGTAGATCGACCAGGCTAATCATTACCGGACCGGCTAACGACTGCGGCAGCGTGAAGGCAGCCTTCAGTCCGCTGGCCACCGAGGGCTGCAGATCATCCGTTAATTGATCAGAATCAATCATGACTCGGGTGACCTCAATATCGGAAAGTGCTGCTGAATGTCGGGACAGCGCCACCGATACTGCATCGGCCTGAGCGCCGATGACCACGACTGCGCGTTGAATGCCGGCGTCGGCCATGGTGCGCAACTGCCTCACCACCAGCGGCTGGCCGTCGATTTGCAGCAAGCCCTTGCAGCAGCCACCAAGCCGGCTTCCTCGGCCTGCGGTCAACAAAAGCCCGGTTGCCGCCAAAGGAAATTGGGGCGTCATTTCATCTGCAAATTCTTTGCAAAGGCCACGTCCAAATCTCGGGGCAGTGGCACTGCGTTTTTAACCGCGAGCACCTCCGCCATCACGCTCACGGCAATCTCAGCTGGGGTTTTGCTACCGATAAAAATCCCAATCGGACCGCGCAGCCGCGCCAGGCTCTTCTCAGTCTGGCCAAAATGCTCAATCATGCGGCGATGACGCTCCGCGTTATTCGAGCGTGAGCCGATCGCGCCAACATAAAACGCTTCGCTTTGCAGGGCCTCCAAAAGCGCAATGTCATCGAGCTTGGGGTCGTGGGTCAATGCCAATACGCAGCATCGCCGGTCGGGTCGAAATGCCCGAACCGCATCATCCGGCCAGTCCGACAGTATCGAGACTCCCGGCACGGACCAAGAAGTAGAGTATTCATTGCGCGGATCGCAGACCGTGACTTGAAATCCATTAAAGAGCGCCATGCTGGCAAGGTATTCCGCCATTTGTCCGGCGCCGATCAACAGCATCCGGTACTCTGGGCCGTAGGTATTTTTCAGGGTCTTACTGTCGATGCTTAATTCATCGATCTGACTGACCGATTCCAGATGGACCTCTCCGGAGGCCAAGTCCGTGACACGCTGAACCAACCCGCCGGACTCTAAGCGTTGTACCAACGTCCCCAAGAGCGCTGCGCTCGGATTGAATTCCAACAAGAGCTCGAGCGTGCCGCCACAGGGCAATCCGAAGCGGTGGGCCTCATCGGCAGTGATGCCATAACGCAGCAGCTGCGGCGGCCCATCGCGTAGCGCATCGGAAATGCCGGCTTTGGACGCCTGGGTATAGCGAACAATCAAATCATCCTCGATGCAGCCGCCTGAGACCGAGCCCACCACTGCGCCAGTCTCACATAAACCCATAATCGAGCCGACAGGCCGAGGCGATGAGCCCCAGGTCCGCACGACAGTCGCCAGCAAGGCCCGCATGCCCTGACTGCGCCAATCGCGCAAATGCCGCAAAACAATGACATCAAGACTCTCCACGCACTTAGTCCTTACGCATCACGCACGATGCATCAGTCGGATCGCATCAGCATCGCAAGCTCCTTGGCAAGCGACTCGACATGCGCGAGATTATGAATCGCAACCGCGCGATCGGCATAGCGATGCAAGACCGTGGCGCCCGCAGCAAGTGGCTGATAGCCCGCGTAGCGCAGTAAAGGATTAAGCCAAACCAGCCGTCGGCTCTGGCGCGAGAGCCAGCTAAGTTCTTCATCCAACAAATCACTGGCGCCTGTATCAAGACCATCGCTAATGAGTAACACCAGACTGCGTCGGCCCACTACGGCCGACCGATGATGATGTCGTAGCTGCGACAGCGACTCCCCGAGCCGTGTGCCCGAGGCAAAATCCGGAATCAATGCGTTGGCCAGATCCAGCATTCGGTCGGTATCACGCTCACGAAAGGCCCGTGTCAAATCGGTAAGCGACACGCCAAAAGAGAATACCGATCGGCGCAGACCGCGTGTGGACTGATGTAAAAATGCAAGCATCAGCCTTGCATAACGCTCCATGGATCCCGACACATCAACCAACACCAGTAAGGGCAGCGGCTGCTGATGATGCCGTAAAAATGCGGGTGCTGAGGCCTCGCCTGCATAGCGGCTGGTCTCTCGAACGAGCCGTGACCAGTCGAGATGTCGGCCATGGGCGGCCGATTGCATCCGGCGGGATCGGTGAGTCGGCACTCTCAGGGGTACCTCACGCACCAGGCGCTCCATCAGTAAAAATTCACTGGCACTGAGCGACTGAAAATCGGCATGCCGCAGCCGCGCGGCCGCACTGGCACTCATGGCTGCATCCAGATGAATCTCATCCTCACGGGCTGTTTGCTTCGGCGTGTCTGCTCGCGGGGGCGTCAGTGCCTCGGTGGCCCGGGGGCCACGCTTGAGCGGATTGGCCTGAGCTTTTGAAGACGGCAGAAGCTGGGCCATCAACTGCTTGGCAATCTCGGGGTTGCGAAAAAACGCCTCAAAGAGTTCTTCAAAGACCTGCCGGTCCTCCTGACGAGACACCAGTACCGACTCCAGTCCCGCATACAGATCAAGCCGCTGAGAGACGCCAACCAATGCGGCGGCCTGCTGCGCTAATCCAATGCGCGCACTGTCAATCGGCAGGCCTGCGCGACGCAGCGCTCGCGAAAATCCAACAATATTTTCAGCAAGCTTTCCCGCCCGGGCATCACCGAGCAGCATCACTCGGCCTTCAGCAATTCTTCGGTAACCGTCTGCAAGGCGGCAATATCTTCTCGCTGCTTAAAGAGAATGCCGGCCGTCTGCTCAATGACTTCGGGATCCAGCTGCAAGGTGTCCAACGCCACAAGGGCCTTGGCCCATTCGACACTTTCTGCAATGCCCGGCGCGCGCTGAAACGCATTGGCAAACGGCTGCTGCCGAAGCCGGCTCACAAAATCCGCTACCTGAGTGCTGAGTGCCTCACTGGCTGTGGGCACTTTCGAGCGGACAATCTCTAACTCGCGATCCCGCTGCGGATAATCTACCCACTGATAAAGGCAGCGCCGTTTGACTGCGTCGTTGAGCTCGCGGGTTCGATTACTGGTAAGGATTGTCAACGGTGTGGAGCGTGCACGAATCACTCCCAGCTCGGGAATACTGACCTGATACTCCCCGAGATACTCCAACAAAAACGCTTCAAAGGGCTCATCTGCCCGGTCGACCTCATCAATCAATAAGACCGCGCCAGGATCCGAGGCCTCGAGTGCCTGCAGCAGCGGCCGGCGAATCAGATAGCGGTCCTGGTAGACCTCCTTCTCGATCTCATCCGCCTTGGCCTGATGCTCACGGACCCGCATGTGAATCAGCTGGGCAGAGAAATTCCACTCGTAGAGCGCTTCGCGCTGCTCCATGCCGTCATAGCACTGAAGCCGCACCAACACGCGGCCCAATGCGCCGGCGAGTGACTTCGCCAGCTCGGTCTTACCCACGCCCGGCGCGCCCTCCAGCAATAAAGGGCGGCCCAGCCGCATTGATAAAAAGACCGCCGTCGCAAGACGCCGGTCCGGGTAATAGCCGACTGCTTGCAGCAAGCCCATGAGTCCATCAACGGACCCAAGGGCCTTCTCCAACTGCTGCACGCTGACCTAGGCGTTTCCGAGGGCCTGCTCAACGGCCCGCTTGGTCTGTACCTTCACCAGCTGCGCACGATACTCAGCCGAAGCATGTAGATCTGAAGTGAGATCGGCAGCACTCACCGCTACGCTATCAACGGCAGCGGCCGAGAAGTCTTTGGTGAGAGCAGCCTCAAGCCCTGCGTGACGGTACACGCCATTGCCGCCGCCAGTGATTGCGACCCGTACGCCGGCATCGGTCTTGGCAACAAACACGCCAAGCAAGGCATAGCGTGATGCAGGCTGCTTAAACTTGGCATAACCACTGGCCTTCGGAATCGGAAAACGAATTGCCACGATCAGCTCGCCCGGCTCAAGGGCCGTGGAGAACATGCCCTTAAAAAAACTGTCTGCAGCGATCTCGCGGCGATTGGTTTTAATGGTGGCACCAAGCCCCAATACCCCACTGGGGTAGCAGGCGGCGGGATCATTATTTGCAACTGACCCGCCCATCGTGCCCATGGCCCGCACCTGGCGGTCCCCGATGCCGCCGGCCAGACGTGCCAAGCCGGGAATCGTGGACTGCAGCTCTTTGTTGTGGGCGACCTCTTGATGGCGCGTCATTGCACCAATCACCATGGCATTGCCGTCTTTGCAGATGCCTTGAAGATCTGCAATCGCTGCGAGATCCACCAACGATTCAGGGCTGGCGAGACGCTGCTTCATCGAGGCCAATAAGGTCTGGCCGCCGGCGAGCAGCTGAGCACCCTTTGCCGCCTTGGCAACCGCATCCTGCACCGAGGATGCTCGATCAAATGAAAATCCATACATGGTGAATCTCCTTTTAAGCTTTTGCCGTTTGAATAGCCTGCCACACACGATGCGAGGTCGCGGGCATATCGAGCTCTTTCACGCCAAGCGGTGCGAGCGCATCCAGGATCGCATTGATCACCGCAGGCGGAGAGCCAATTGCACCGGCCTCACCGCATCCTTTGGTTCCCAGCGGATTTGTCGTGCACGGAGTGCAGACATGGCCGATATTGAACATCGGCACATCATCGGCCCGTGGCATTGCGTAATCCATGAAGGAGCCGGAGAGCAGCTGGCCTGACTCGGGGTCATAGACACAGTTTTCCATCAAGGCCTGACCGATGCCCTGCACCAGCCCGCCATGGACCTGGCCCTCGACAATCATTGGATTAATGATGGTGCCGAAATCATCAACTGCCGTGAAGCGATCGATGCGGACCTCGCCCGACTCGGGATTGACTTCAATTTCGCAGATATAAGTGCCTGCCGGAAAGGTGAAGTTAGTGGGGTCATAAAACGCAGTCTCATTGAGCCCCGGCTCGAGTTTGTCCAGGGGATAGTTGTGCGGCACATAGGCCGTCAGCGAAACCTGAGCAAACGGAATTTTTTTATCGGTGCCCTTGACCGAAAACTCGCCATTGGAAAACTCGATATCACTGTCACTGGCTTCCATCAGGTGGGCAGCAATCTTTTTGGCCTTGGCCTCAATCTTATCGAGGGCCCGCATGATGGCCGCACCACCGACTGAAATCGAACGGGAGCCATACGTGCCCATGCCAAACGGTACGCGGCCCGTATCGCCATGCACGACATCAACGTTCTCCACTGGGATGCCAAGGCGCGCAGCCACCACCTGCGCAAACGTGGTCTCATGGCCCTGGCCGTGGCTGTGTGAGCCGGTAAAGACCGTCACACTGCCTGTCGGATGTACGCGGACCTCGCCGCACTCGAATAAGCCCGCACGGGCGCCCAGAGCCCCAGCGATGTTCGAGGGCGCAATCCCGCAAGCCTCGATATAACTGGAGTAGCCAATGCCGCGACGCAGTCCCTTTTTCTCAGAGGCCGCCTTGCGTGCGGCATAGCCCGCCACATCGGCAAGTGTTTTGGCCTTCTCGAGACACTGGTGATAGTCCCCGGTGTCGTACTGCAGGGCCACCGGTGTCTGATACGGGAACTGGGTAATGAAATTGCGCTTGCGAATTTCATCTTGGCCCAGGCCAAGGTCCCAGGCCGCACGGGTCACCAGGCGCTCCAGCAAATAGGTCGCCTCAGGCCGGCCGGCACCGCGATATGCATCCACCGGAGCAGTGCTCGTGAACCAGGCATCGACCTCAACGTAAATCTGCGGCGTGGTGTACTGGCCCGCCAAAAGCGTTGCATACAGGATGGTTGGTATAGCCGTCGAGAAGGTCGACAAGTAGGCGCCCATATTGGCATCGGTATGCACCCGAAGCGCAAGGAATTTTCCATCCTTATCCATCGCCATCTCGGCATGCGAGACATGGTCACGGCCATGTGCATCGCTTAAAAACGACTCATTGCGATCTGCTGTCCATTTCACCGCACGATTGATCTTCTTGGCTGCCCAGGTCACGCAAACGTCTTCAGCGTACAAATAAATTTTTGAGCCAAAGCCCCCGCCGACATCGGGCGCAATCACCCGGACCTTGTGCTCGGGCAGGCCCATGACAAAGGCGGTCATCAGCAGACGCTCGACATGCGGATTCTGATTGGCAACATACAGCGTGTACTCATCGGAGGCCCGATTAAACGAGCCAATGGCCGCCCGCGGCTCCATTGCATTCGGAATAAGTCGGTTATTGGTGATGTCAATCTTGGTGACATGGGCCGCCTTAGCAAAGGCGGCATCAACGGCGGCCTTATCGCCGATGGCCCACTTATAGCAGTGGTTATCGGGCGCGATATCGTGAAGCACAGGCGCACCCGATTTTTTGGCATCCAGTACGCCCACGACAGCGGGCAGCACTTCGTAATCGATCTCCACCAGTTCGGCTGCATTGCGGGCCTGCTCGAGCGTATCCGCAATCACCATCACCACATGGTCACCCACATAACGGACCTTGCCCTGGGCGAGGATCGGGTGCGGCGGCTCTTTCATCGGCTGGCCATCGGTGCTGGTAATCAGCCAGCCGCAGGGCAGCCCGCCGATCTTGTCGTTGGCGACATCCTGGCCATCAAATATCGCAATCACGCCTGGTGCGGATGCGGCTGCTTTTTTGTTGATGGATTTGATCTTGGCGTGGGCATGCGGGGAGCGCACAAACACTGTGTAGCTCATGTTGGCGAGCTGGACATCATCGGTGTATTGGCCTGCGCCAGTGAGAAACCGGATGTCTTCTTTGCGAAGGACTGACTCACCAATATGCGGAAGATTTGCGAAATCGGAAGAACCCATTGTCTTTTCTCCTTAAGCCTTCATTGCGGCCGCGCCCTGCTGAATGGCGCGCACGATGTTGTGGTATCCAGTGCAACGGCAGAGGTTGCCTTCGATGTTTTCTCGGATCTGCTGCTCTGAGGCATTTGGGTGCTTGCCGCACAGATCAACGGCATTCATCACCATGCCCGGTGTGCAAAATCCGCACTGAAGGCCATGACACTCTTTAAACGCGTGCTGCATGGGATGGAGGCTGCCATCGGCGGCTGCAAGCCCTTCGATGGTGGTGATGGTTTTGCCCTGCGCCTGCGCCAATAAGATGTTGCAGGATTTCACCGCGCTGCCATCCATCATGACCGTGCAAGCACCACACTGGGCAGTATCGCAGCCCACATGGGTGCCGGTGAGCCGGAGATTTTCGCGAATCGCGTGGACCAAAAGCGTGTTATCGGGGGCTTCTATCGTGACGGACTTGCCGTTCACCGTGAGCGTTGTCTTCATGCCGGGAGTCTCCTCTTTGGGGACCCCCATCATAGGCACAGGCCTAGCGGCCTGCCAATCGGAATCACCCTGAGCCAAGGGTTTGATGCGCCGCAAAATTTACGGTTTAAAGTCGGGACAGGATTGTTCCGTAATACCGGTATCCGATAAAGTAAGTTCCAAGCAGCCATGTACTTCGAATCCATCCTGATTTCGCCTACCGAGCGGCGCTTCGCGGTCTTCAATGAGCGTGGGCAGATGGTCTTTTACACCTCCAGCGTACTGGCGGCCCGCATGTTCATGGCGGGCAAAAACACCAATATGTGGAGTGGTACTGGCGAGTCAAAGGCCGCCTAAGCGGCCCGATTACTGCCCCTGCACCTGTGGCAGTTGCGACTTCAGGTCGCGGGCATAGGCCGCACAAGAGGTGCGTACCGTATACCACTCGGAGTTTTGCACCAGTCGGCGGGCCGATTCGCAGGCCTGCAGCGTGTCATAAGGCACGCCAAAATGATGAATCAGCTGATTATTTGAGCTGAGATTAATAAAAACCACTAGTAAGAACTTCATCGCTGACTCCTGTTTTTCCTGATCTGCCCCATGCCGCCCTCTCGGACGCCCCCTCAAAGCCCAACAACGCTGGAGTTCCAGGAGCGAGACCGCTTCGATATGGATTACGGCACAAACACCACCACCCCTTTAGCCAAGTCAGGATTTCCTGAACTGCCCAATCTGGCCCACGGTAAGCCCTACATGGCCTCTTGGACGAGCGAGATTCAACAATCTTTCACGCTGCTGTGCTCAAGCCTCGGTCCGCGGATGCCCTTGTACAGCTTTGTCGATATCGGCTGCGGCAAGGGCAAAGTGCCGATTGTCTGGCGGCTGTCCTGCGAGGCCGCGGGCATTGAACAACGCATCATCGGGCTGGATTATGTGGCCTCTTTTATCGACATCGCCCGACAGAACCACCGCAAGGTATTTGGCACTGAGGGTGAGTTTGTCGCTGCGGATGCGACCCACTTTCACTATGGCAGATTGGGCAACGGATTGATTGCCTATCTGTATAACCCATTTGATGATGTGATTTTGGACCAGGTCTTACGCCAACTACGCCGTATTCCTTGTGTCGTGATCTACAACATTCCAATACATGCAGATTGTTTTCCGCGACACGGATTCGAACTGATCCACCAACGCCGCGGCGTTAACCAGAATCAAGAAACCAAGATTTTTTCAAATCACCGCCGGCCGGCGTCTGCAACATCAGCGCCGCGTTTCTAGCGGCGTCTGACTCTCGCTGCAGCCTTACATTCCCCGGACTGCGATCGTGCCCATACCGGCAACAATCAGAAACAGGGTCATGCCCCCGATTGCATTGGTGGAGATTCGCGCGGCAAGGCTATGGGCATCGCCCGAGGCCCGGCTTTTGCGGGCAAAGGCATTAAAGCCCATGATGACCACCAGCAGGAAAAAGATGACACCCAGCACCACCGGCACATTATCATTTGGGCCGTCTGATGCAAGGCTGATCATCACAAAGGCGACGATGACCGACAAGAGCGCAAAGGCGATCGGGACAAGCTTGGTAAAGAGGCTGCTTTTTTTCATGGTGGCTCCTTGAGGGAAGGGCGACGGGGAGCCCTAAATCTACCCCGATGTACGGCCCGGAATCAAGGAAAATCCTCTGGCCAGCAGCCACAGCATTTAATTTTTTCAATCCACTGACCAGAACGATGAAGACACTGTCCACCGAAGAGCGCAATGAAGCACTATCCCGACTACCGGGCTGGGAATTTCAAAACGATCGTGGCGGCCTGATACGCCGTGATTTTCGATTTACTGATTTTCCCTCCGCCTTTGCATTCATGACCCAGATGGCGATCTACTCCGAATCAGTGGGCCACCACCCAGAATGGTTCAATGTCTATAACCGGGTCACGGTCACGCTGACCACCCACGATGCAGGCGGCCTGACTCAAAAGGATATTGACTGGGCACTTCAGGCGGATCAGCGGGCCGGATGAATCTCGCCCGGCTGCTGATCCGTTGGGGCGCGCTAAAGCCCGATCAGCCTGCACTATTTTTCGGTACATCGGTCTGGGCCACATTTGGCCAGTGGACTGCTCGGGCGGCGGCCCTCGCGCTGGCGTTTCGCGATTTGGGCTGTAAGCCCGGCGATCGGGTGCTGCTCTTTGCGCAGAATCATCCGCGTTATCTCGAGGTGTTGATCGGATGCTGGTGGGCTGGCCTGGTCGCGATCCCGGTCAATTCCCGTCTGCACCCGAAAGAAGTCCAATGGATTATCGATAACGCCAAGCCTTGTATTGGTTTTTTTCACCAGACCAGCGATGGCGCCGACTTCAGTGGACTGGAAAAGTATTTTGAATTCGAGTCTGCTGCGCTCGATGCCGTGCTGGCTCCTGCATTGGCAAAAAGCATGATTGCCCGCGAGGTCGCGCTCAACGATACCGCCGCCGATGACACCGCTTGGCTTTTTTACACCAGCGGCACAACGGGCAGGCCCAAAGGCGTGCAGATCACGTCGCGTAATCTGATGACCATGGGCCTGTGCTATTTCACCGATGTTGATTTCATCACGCCCAATGACTTCATGGCCTATGCAGCCCCGATGTCCCATGGTGCGGGCCTGTATTGCATCCCGCATCTGATGGCGGGCGCACGCCATGTGGTGCCGCAATCCGGCGGGGTAGATCCGGCTGAGCTGTTTTCCTTGAGTCATGCACTCGGGCCGCTCTCGACATTTGCAGCACCGACGATTGTCAAGCGGCTCGTCGAGCACGCAATGCAGGCTGGCCTGAGTATGGATGAGTGTGCGGCCGCATTTAAAACCATCGTCTATGGCGGAGCGCCGATGTATGTCGCCGATATCGAGCGGGCCCTGCGGGTCATGGGCCCTCGATTCGTTCAAATTTATGGCCAAGGCGAGACCCCGATGGTGGCCACTGCGCTATCGCGGCACCATCTCAGTCAGGCGGACCACCCGCGCTACCGAGAACGACTCGCCTCGGTGGGGGTCGCCCAGACGCCGGTGCAGATTCGAATTGCCAACGCCCGGGGCGCGCCACTACCGACCGGCGAAGTGGGCGAGGTTCTGGTCAAGGGGGACACCGTGATGCGCGGCTATTGGCAGAATCCCGAGGCAACTCGGGCAGCGATTCGCGATTCCTGGCTCTTTACGGGCGATGTGGGCTGCCTTGATGAAGACGGATTTCTAACGCTTAAAGATCGCAGCAAAGACCTCATCATCAGTGGCGGCTCCAACATCTATCCGCGGGAGGTTGAGGAAGTCTTAATGTTGGCAGCAGGCGTTGCTGAGGCCGCCGTCATCGGCGCGCCTGATCCGCACTGGGGTGAAGCGGTGGTTGCCTTTATTGTTCCCGCGGCCGGCGTACAGATCGATCCTGCGGCATTGGATCGCCACTGCCAAGACCACATCGCTCGCTTCAAACGACCCAAACGCTACATCCTGACCACAGCGTTGCCGAAAAATAATTACGGAAAAGTCTTAAAGACCGCCTTACGTGAGCAGCTGCGCCAGGATGGCTAGCCACAGAGGCCGCCGATAAAATTTGATCCCACTTAGCCAGCTTGCTGCCGGGCACGCAGCACATTGCGCTGAATCTTTCCGGTAGTGGTCATCGGTAATGCATCAATGAATTCAATTTCCTTGGGGTACTGATAGGGTGCGAGCCGCTTTCTTACAAAGGCCTGCAACTCGTCAATCAGCGCAGCTGACGCGGTATGTCCGGCCGCAACGACGACAAAGGCTTTTACGACTGCGCCGCGTTCGGCATCTGGCTTGGGAATGACTGCCGCATTGGCGACTGCTGGGTGCTTCACCAAGCAGTTTTCGATCTCACCCGGCCCAACCCGATAGCCCGAGGTCTTGAACACATCATCGGTGCGGCCTTGATAAATCAGATATCCATCGGCGTCCATCAGGGCCATATCGCCTGTGCGGCACCACGATTGCAGGTCGTGATTGGCAAACTTTGCTTCGGTGGCGCGCGGGTTATTCCAATAGCCCAGAAAGAAAATTGGATCGAGCACGCCATGGCGATCACGCCGATGAATGGCGACCTCGCCCACCTCGCCGCGCGGCAGGACGCGACCTGCCTCATCGATCACCTCCACCCGGTGGCCGGGATACGGCCGGCCCATGCTACCGCGCTTCGCCGGCCAGCCGACCGGCGAATGGCCCAAATGATTCATCGCACCGTTGCCGACAATGTAATTGACCTCGGTCTGGCCGAACATCTCATTGACCACCACACCGAGACGAGATTCGCAGTAGTCATAGACCGCATCCCCCACAGACTCCCCTGCACTCATGATCGCCTGCAGTCCCAACTCAAAATGACGCCTCGGATCGGGATAGGCCTTCATCATCGCTTTTAATGCGGTCGGAAAAAGAAATGAATGGCTCACCGCATGGCCTTGCATCAACTCGAAAGCGCGCTGGGGGCTAAATCGACCCATAAAGGCAAGGATGGGCTTGCCAAAATAAAGTGTGGGCAGCAGAGCATCCATCAGGCCGCCTGTCCAGGCCCAGTCCGCAGGCGACCAAAAGACTGTTGCGTTGAGCGGAAACCAATTCTGGCTCGCGACAAATCCCGGAAGATTGCCGATCAGCGCCCGATGCGGAATCAGCGCCCCTTTTGGTGGGCCAGTCGTCCCACTGGTATAGAGAAAAAATGCCGGCTCATCGGCGTGGGTGGCACGCGGCGAGAAACTTGCTGAGCTTTTATCGAGTAGCTGCCGAACGCCATAGTCGCCATCCTGCTGGGCCTGGCCCACACCAATCACCACGACACCCGGAACCAAGGCGCGGGCTGCCAATACATTGGCCATCGCATGCTCATCGGCAAGCACAATCTGCGCGCCGCTGTCTCGCAAACGAAACTCAAGGGCCTCTACGCCAAAGAGCATCGACATCGGCATGGCCACCGCGGCCATCTGAGTGATCGCTATGTGGGCCACTGCAGTTTCAAACCGCTGCGGCATCACGATGGCCACCCGATCGCCGCGCTTCACACCGAGACGCTTTAAGGCATTACTGAGCCGATTGGCCTGCGACTGAAGCGCGCCATAGCTGTAACGATCAATCCGACCTGATTCCTGCTCCACAATCACCGCGGTCTGAGACGCAGTACGCGGTGAAGCGGCCCATCGGCCGCAGCAGGCCTGCGCAACATTAAAGCGCTGGGGCACCTTCCAGAAAAAATTCTGGTGTAAAAAAGAATAGTGGTCGGGAATCGGCATGGACGATTTCGCAGGGGTCTCCATCAAGATTCTGTCACGCCTGGCAGGCCCCGGGCCGGCTTATTTTGCATGCTTCAGTGCAAGGCGGCCTCTCAAACGCCTTGCGCAGGAAAAACAAAAGGCCCGCTCGTGCGGGCCTTTTGAAATGAACCGGAAACGAAGACTTAGGCAGCTTTGAGTGCGGTCGAAGCGGCCTTCAGGCTGGCCTTGGTGGCCGACTGAACATTCTGCTCGACAGCAGCAACCGCCTGCTTGGCAGCCTTCGAAGCGGTCTCGTAGGCAGTGTTCGCAGCGGTCAGGGCTGACTTGACCAGAGCAACACCGCTCTCGGAACCGGCGGGAGCGCTCTTGGAGAACTCTTCCACTGCGGTGGTGATCTTCTCGTTGCCAGCAGCAATTTGTGCCTCAGCCATCTTGGCGTAGGTGTTCACGGTCTCGGACATGATGCCGTAGACAGCGTTGGCATAGCCGACTGCGCTCTCCATCGTGGGCAGCGCAAAGGAGGACTGCACCTTCACGAAGTCCTGAACATCTTTCACCGACACGAGTGCCTTGAGATTGTCGGCGCTTTGGCCCATTGCGCCTTTGGCGACTTTGAGCTGCAGCTCGATGAACTTTTCAACGCCGTTGAAAGAAGCGTTGCCCAGGTCGACCATCGTCTCGACGTTGGTCTTGGCGATGTCTACAAACTGCTCATTTACGTTTTTCATCTTGAACTCTCCAAAGTGTTAAGGGGTCAACTGCTTTTAAAAACCGTTTCGGCTGCTTGCGAAATCATGTTGATGCAGCGCACAAAGAGGATTTGAACTCATCGATTGATGCACTGCAACCCCCTAAACCGGATTTATTGTCGCAACGCATCATATTTTCATATTGTGGAATAAAGGGTCAGATCAGAGGCTGGATATCCCCTCTTGCGGCGAAACCGAGTCTCCCAATAGATTGGGAGCGTTCGGCCCACTCTACCGCGCGGGCCCCATCAAACGGGGGATCAACATGGCAAAAACAATAACGCAGGTCCTTGCGCTTCAGAACCGGCCGATTATCTCGGTCACCACCGATGCGACAGTCCGCCACGCGCTTGAAATTATGGCCAGCCATCATATTGGTGCCGTGCCCGTGATCGACGCTGGCCGGCTGGTGGGCATCTTCTCCGAGCGGGATTACGCCCGCCAGGGTGAATTGAAAGGCCGCAGCTGCGATGACACCCATGTGCAGCAGATCATGACCGCACCGGTAATTTCGATTAGCCCTGAGACCCAGATCGATGCCTGCATGCAAATCATGACCGATAAGCGCATTCGGCACCTGCCCGTTGTCAAAGAGGATCGTGTCATCGGCATGATCTCCATCGGAGACGTGGTCCGGGAAATGATTGAAGAGCAAAAACAGTTGATCTCGCAGCTTGAGGCCTATATCCACGGCTGACCGCCCCAAATCCACGCGCCTCGAGACAATTCCGACTCAACACTGGACTAAAATATGTCGCATGTGTCGCTTGGCCACCCTACTCCTCAGTCTTTTGCTGCCTTTGCAGGTTGTGGCCGGGCTTGTCACTTCACACCACTGCATCGGGCATCAGGACGCGGCAGCACCCGCAGTGATACATGCGGCAGACCATCTTCAGATCGACCACAGCGTCCAAGATTGTCAGGGCCATCACTGCTCCAGCCCCGCTGGAACTGAGCCCGCCGCCGCTGGCGGCGTATGCCAAGACTGTGTCGGCTGCGTGAGCTGCTCGATTGCGGTCAACTCTTCTCGAATCGAATCCACTCCGGCCCCCAACATCTCCCCGCAGGCCTTTTGGCCCGAAATGCAAAGTGGGGTAATACCAAGCGTCGAAACACGCCCACCCATCGCATCCTGACCTCTCGCTAACACACGCCAGCACTTTTGCTGGATTAACGTAACGCTGAAAGGACAGATGATGCAGATGCATTCACATGGGCATGGCGCCCATCACCCACAAGCCGGCCGACCACCGCAAGCCTTGCCAGATGGGCCTGCCGGCTGGGGCAGCCGACATCACGCCGTAGGGCAGGCCGGTGGCTGGCGCCAGCTCCTCAAGGAGCCCGTCGACAAGCAGGCCTGGGATCACCGGTTTTCAAGCGAGATTTCCAGCGAGACGCTCTTGTCGCGCAGCGTTGCGCTCACGCCAGGCGTTCTCCCTGAACTTCTTGCAATCGGCCGTCAAAGCCCGTGGTGGTCGCTGGAGCCGAGCCGTCGCCGAATGTTTGGAAGTCTTGCCCAACAACAGCATCACGCATTTGAGGTGATTGCAAAAGCATGGGCGGCACAACAGAGCTGGCTCATCAAGCTTCAAATTGCTGATATCCGCGATATTCAAGCCGAACTTGCCTCTCGAATGACGGCAGCCGGTAATTGGCCTAAAAAAGAGCAGCTGGAATGGTTGGCTAAGAAAAATAAAACGCTCGATTCGCTTGATGATTCGCGATTAGCGGGCGAACGGCTATTTTCAGAGCTTCGTCTTTCGCTGCAGCTTGGACAGGCGTCGCTGGAATTTACCCAAACAAAGCTGCAGACGCCGGTCCTTTGGGTGCTCGGGGCTCAAGAAGTAGATCAGCAACCGCTGAGAGATCGGGCACAGCGCACAGTGCAAAAAACGCCTGGGCCCGCAGGACCGCCGCTGGATCTATGGCGCAGCTATCAAGCCACACTGCTCAGCCTAGAGCAGGCAGACGCTGCGGGCCGATCTCTTCATCGCGAAAAGGAAGTCGCGGAATTGGCCGCGAATCTGCTTTCCGAGGCCCTACTTGAATATAACGGTATGTTCATCAGTACGTTTTCGTTACTGGATCATCAGATTGAAAAACTTGAAGCAGATAAAGAAGTGATACAGGCGACTGCAGTACTTCTGCAGCAGCAAAGTGCGCTGAGACGCACATCTGTACAAACGCTACTTCTTGAAACAGATTTCGGGGTGGGATCATGAATCGACGCCGTCAATTTATGAGCCTGACAGCAGCAATCGGCGTAGGGGGTTTAATGGTGAACCGATCCAGCCTCGCTGGATTACCAGAGCCCGTATCGCAAATATCAGCGGGCACGCAAGGCCCCTTAAGGGGGGATCACGAGGCAATTTATCAGCCGGTAGTGACGTTAAACGGCTGGACCCTGCCGTACCGACTCCGCAACGGCGCAAAAGAATTCCACTTAGTTGCAGAGCCAGTAGTCCGAGAGATGGCCCCAGGGTTTCGTGCCCATCTGTGGGGGTATAACGGACAGTCGCCAGGACCAACAATCGAGGTCGTTGAGGGCGACCGCGTCCGGCTTTTTGTCACCAACCGACTGCCGGAGCACACCTCGATTCATTGGCACGGCCAGCGACTGCCCAATGGGATGGATGGGGTAACCGGTCTGAATCAACCGGGTATTCCGCCCGGCCAGACATTTGTTTACGAGTTTGTTGCCCGGCGTCCCGGTACATTCATGTACCACCCCCATGCCGATGAAATGACCCAGATGGCGATGGGCATGATGGGTTTTTGGGTGACGCATCCGAGGAAAGCAAACCGACTGATCGAAAAAGTAGATCGGGACTTTGTTTTTTTGCTCAGTAGCTACGACATTGAGCCTGGCAGTGCTACCCCGAAGATCATGACCATGTTGGATTTCAATCTCTGGACCTGGAATAGCCGAATCTTTCCTGGAATTGACTCACTCAATGTTCGGCTGAATGATCGTGTTCGGATACGCATTGGCAATCTCACCATGACCAATCACCCGATCCATCTGCATGGCCATGAGTTTGAAGTCACCGGCACCGATGGGGGCCCGACACCACCGGGGAGCCGCTGGCCCGAGGTGACTGCCGATATTGCGGTGGGGCAGATGCGGCAGATTGAGTTCATCGCCTCCGAGGAGGGGGACTGGGCCTTTCACTGTCACAAATCTCACCATACGATGAATGCCATGGGCCACGATGTCCCCACACTCATCGGCATCGATCACCGGGGTCTGGTTGGGCGCATTCGCGGACATATTCCTGACTACATGCCGATGGGCGAGCGCGGCATGGCCGATATGGCCGAAATGGAAATGGAACTTCCGGCCAACACTGCGCCGATGATGACCGGCCAGGGACCGTTTGGCTCAGTAGAGATGGGAGGAATGTTTTCAATGGTCAAAGTCCGCAAATCACAGCGGCCTGGCGACTACAGCGATCCGGGCTGGTATCAGCATCCCAAGGGCACAGTCGCCAGCCCCGTTGCCCAGGCCGAGGCGCCAGCAGCAGCGAGTGCGCCAAGCAGTCCTGCCACGGTGACTTCGCCGACCGCGCAGCCCCCGGTCGAAGTTCGTATTCAAAAACCCAATAGCCATAAGCACTAGGAGCGCTGAAATGAATCCACAAACCAATTTCAAGAAATCAAATCGCTTGACCGGGCGGCGTATGGCCATCGCTGCAATCGCCGTCTTGGCGGCGGCGCCTGTTGTCGCGCTGCGGGCCCATGGGCCACACGCTGGCCATGGAGCAAAAACAGCGCCGGCCGAGCAAATGCCCTGGGGTATCGCCGGCTCAGCGCGTGCAGTGAGTCGCACCATTGCGATCGACATGAGCGATGACATGAAATTCTCTCCAAACCGACTGCGAATTCAGCTTAACGAGACGATTCGCTTTCAAGTCCGAAATCGTGGAAAAGTGATGCACGAGATGGTGATTGGCGAACCCAAGACCCTCAAAGAGCATGCGGAGTTAATGAAAAAGCATCCCAATATGGAGCACGATGAGCCCTACATGGCCCATGTCTCGCCTGGCAAGCGGACCGATCTGATCTGGACGTTTAATCGGGCCGGTAAATTCCAGTTCGCCTGTCTGGTACCCGGCCATTTTGAAGCCGGCATGATCGGTGAAATTGAGGTCACCGGATGAGGCTAACCGCGCGCGCCATGTGGAAAGCTGTCTGTTTCCTATCGGTACTTATTTCGGTCAGCGGACAGGCCTCTGAAGAGTGGGTCTCGGGCACGGTTCGCCGGATTGATACTGATCAACAGAAGATAACGATTCAGCATGAAGAAATTAAAAGCCTGCAAATGCCCCCGATGCGGATGGTCTTTCGTGTCAGCTCTGCCGAACTTTTGCAGGGCCTCTCTATGGGTGACGCCATTGAATTTACGGTGGCAGAGCAGTCAGGCACCTACGTCGTTTTGAAAGCAAAGAAGAAACCCTAGCGGCTACGCTGAATCGGTTGTGCCAGAATTCCTTTGGAGAACGGGGGAATTGTGGGGAATCGCACGATCAAAACATTGCTGATGGCGGCCGCCGCCCTGGCGCTGCCCGCCGCCGCCTGGCCCGCATCCACGAGCATTGCGGTTGCTGCCAACTTCGCCGCCCCCATGCGGTCTTTGGTTCAGAGTTTTGAGAAAAATACTGGCCATAAAGTCGTGGTCGCGCTTGGTGCCACAGGCCAGCTATATGCCCAGATTAAAAATGGTGCACCCTTTGATGTGCTGCTTGCCGCTGACGACGAAACACCAAAAAAGCTTGAATCCGAAGGGCTCGCAGTCTCGGGGTCACGTGCCAGCTACGCCATCGGCCGGCTTGTACTGTGGAGTAAGCGCGGTGGACTAATCGATGCCAAGGGTGAGTTTCTGAGCACAGGCCGCTTTGATCGCATTGCAATTGCCAACCCCAAGCTTTCGCCCTACGGCCTTGCCGCAGTTGAAGTTATTGAAAAGCTGGGCCTGACACAAGCCATAAAACCAAAAGCGATTGAAGCAAGCAATATCACTCAGGCCCATCAGTTTGTCGCCTCTGGCAATGCCGAAATCGGATTTGTCGCCCTCGCCCAGGTCGCGGAGGGCGGAAAAATCAAATCCGGATCCGGCTGGATCATCCCCGAGTCGCTGCACTCGCCGATTCAGCAAGACCTAGTCTTACTCCAGCGCGGCAAAACAAATCCGGCCGCCCAACAACTCATCGAGTTTCTGCGTAGCGAAAACGCAAAGGCAGTCATTCGATCTTATGGATACGCCCTGCGATGACGATTTCACCCGACGCCTGGCAGGCAGTCGGCCTGACGCTTGAACTGGCCACCGCCACCACAGTTGTTTTACTGCTCATTGCAACGCCACTGGCCTGGTGGTTGTCACAGACCGAGTCCTCCCTGCGGGCCCCTATTGGCGCGCTGGTGACCCTTCCGCTTGTTCTTCCGCCGACCGTACTCGGCTTTTACATTTTGATCGTGCTCGGCCCGGAAGGGCCAATCGGTGAAATCACACAGGCCCTTGGCCTGGGGCTCATGTCGTTTTCATTTAGTGGACTGCTGATCGGATCAGTCATTTTTTCTCTGCCCTTTGCAGTCCAGCCCATTCAATATGCCTTTGAAGCAATTGGCCGCCGGCCCATGGAGGTCGCCGCGACACTTCGGGCGCGGCCCATCGACGCATTTTTCTCTGTGGCCTTACCGCTTGCCAAGCCAGGGCTTCTCACGGCCACGGTGCTC